>JBEKRY010000039.1:0-26673 GCA_049517555.1 Candidatus Sulfotelmatobacter sp.
GCAGTAAGATCGTCGACCTGGGCGACAGCGACATCGTCGACAATCTCGACGAGTTGCCGTTCCCCGACTACAGCCTGGTCGATCTTGGCCGGTATCAAGAGCATCTGAGTTATGCCTACAACCATCGGCGGCAAGGCGTCCTGCTGACCAGCCGGGGCTGTCCTTTCCTGTGCACGTACTGCAACACATTTGCCGGGAAGACGGCCCGGCTGCGTTCCGCGGAGAATGTTGTCGCCGAAATGGAGCAGATGTCGCGTGAGCATGCCATCGACGACTTCTACGTGGTCGACGACATCTTCAACATGGACCGCAAGCGCACGGCGGCGATCTTTCGCAAAATTATCGACCTCGGCAAGGACTGGCACCTTTATTTCGTGAATGGCTTGCGCGCTGACATCATGACGCGAGAACTCGTCGACCTGATGGCTGATGCGGGGACGGCCTGGGTTACTTACGCAGTGGAATCGGGAAGTCCGCGCATTCAAAAGCTGGTCAAGAAAGATATGCGCCTGGCCAAGGCCGCGGAGATCATTAATTACTCCCAGGATCGCGGAATGGTCGTCAACGTCAACACAATGTATGGTTTCCCGACCGAGACCCCCGCCGACGCGCAACTGACGCTTGATTACCTGGCTCAATTGCACATGCCGTCGCTGCTGCCCTACCACTTTTGCCTGCGCGGATACGATGGCTGCGAAATCGTCGACCAAGCCGCGGAAGCCGGGTGGGATACGACCGCATTCCTGGCCGACGGCACGCTGTCTTATCACGATATGCCTCGGGGAACCTCCACGTTTCCGAAAGGCGACATGATGCACCACCTGATCGACTATCATTCGCGGTTCGGCATGCGGAACCATCAGCATATGATCCGCTCAGTCGAGGTCTTAAGAGAAAACGGATACTCCGACTGCGATCTGGTGGATATGTACAGCGTTCTTCAGAATCACGCTTTCCGGGATGTGGAGGAAATAGTCGCCGGCTCCGCGCCGAAGATTCCGAGCGCTAAGATTCCCGACAAGATTCCGAACGTCGAGATTCCCGACGTCAATGCTCAGAATGTAAATGCTCCGAACGTCTTTGCTCCGAACCTCAAGGCAAATGCATAAGCCCATCAAATACCTTGAAAAAACGCTGTCAATCGCTGCGCAGGGGGCGTGGCGGATATTCTGTTTGAGCAACGACCTCGTTCCCGAGAATCCGTCCTTCACGCCCAGGTGGTCGGATAAGCCTCTACTCAAGTCCCGCGAAAAGTCGAAGCCTCCGCTGGGCTGGCCGCGGACGACCGATTCGTTGTGCCCGCGCTGTGTGCCGGAAATCCGCCAGCAGATCGTCGACGGCAAACAGGATTACCACATTCTGCTGAACGAAAAGCCGGGTGAAATTAAGGCGCAGATCATCGAGCGCGACGGCAGAATCCTGATGGTCAAGGATTGTCCTCTGCACGGACATTTCGAAGACGTCATCTCCATCGATCCGCAATTCTTCCGGCACTTGGAGGAGACGTTTCCCGGCCGCGACATCCGCGCGCATAACGACGAAAAACTGCACAACCACGGCAGCAGCACCATCAAGCACGGGCGCGGGTCGGTTCTCACCATCGACCTGACCAACCGCTGCAACATGATGTGTGATCCGTGTTTCATGGATGCCAACCAGGTGGGCTTCGTGCACGAGCTTGCCTGGGACGACATCAAGGCGCTGCTCGACAACGCATTTTCCATCAAGCCGCGGCGCCAGATGTCGGTGCAGTTCTCCGGGGGCGAGCCGACCATGTCGCCCTATTTCCTGGACGCGATTCGCTACGCCCGCCAGCTCGGCTATGACAGCGTGCAGGCAGCGACCAACGGGATTGAGTTCGCCAAGAGCCCGGAGTTCGCGCGGCAGGCCGCGGAAGCCGGTTTGCGCTACGCGTATCTCCAGTTCGACGGCATTGGCAACCCGGCGAATTCCCATCGGAACGTGGGAAATTTGTTTGACGTGAAACTGCGGGCGATCGAAAATCTGCATTCCAACGGCGTCGAAATCGTGCTGGTCACGACTGTCGTCAACGGAATCAATAACGAGCAGGTTGGACGGGTCATCCAATTTGCGCTCGATAACCCGGAAAAGGTCGCCATGGTGTCGTTCCAGCCAGTCTCCTTCACGGGCCGCGACGAGGCCATTACCGACGAGCGCCGCAAGGCGCAACGCTATACGCTTTCGCACCTCGCCCACGATGTGAGAGATCAGCTGAGCATTGGCGAGCCCGTGCGCGACTGGTTCCCGCTCTCGTTCCTGAGCACATTTTCGGACTGGGCCGACCTGGTGCACGGTCCCGAAGCGGCTTGGGGCCAAGTCGCTTGTGGCTGCCACCCTGGCTGCGGGATCGGGATGGCGATCATGGTCGACAAGAAAACGCGCGAGGCGGTTCCAGTCACCGCGTTCCTCGACGCCCGTCAGTTCGCCAAGGACGTTGCACGGATTAACGATTGGGCTCGCAGTAAGTGGATGTCTGTCGCCGGAATGGCGCTGGCCTTGGTGCGGAATTATGACGCGTTTCGTGCACCCAAGCATTTCCGCGCCATCGATATGTTGAAGAAACTCGACAAGGGCATGGGCGCCACCGGACGCGACTACGGCGACGTCTCCGGCAAACGGACGATGGATGACATTTTCCACCGCCGGCAGGACCGCTGGAACCTGCTGTTCGTCGCCGGCATGTGGTTTCAGGATCTGTTCAACTACGATTTTCGGCGGACCGAGCAATGCATTATCCCCTACGCCACGCAAGAGGGTGAGATTTCCTTTTGTGCATACAACACCGGCGTGGGTTGGCGGAACATTATCGAGAAGATGCACATGACCGCGACGCTGACCAAGTGGTACGAAGAGCATGGCCGGCATGAGATTTTCGCGGGCGGAAAGAGCGTGAAGCTCAGCAGCACGGAGCATCATCTGGTTTTGAAGGACGAAATTGTGGCCAGCGAAGCCCAGCACGATCTCGAACAGCTCGGCGTCGCCAAGAATGCCCGCGAAGAAAAGCTGCGGGCGCGAGCCCAGCGTGACGCAGAGAACGTGAGGATGGCCCAGCTCTACCGCGAGTTCGTGTTAAAAGAGCGACCGCTCCCCAACCTTGTGCAGATCGGGTTTGGAGCCGCGCCGCCGCCTGCGGAAGCCGAACGGGAAGCGGTGAGCGGAGATTAATTCGAAACGCGAATCACGCGCCGCGCAAGGTGGCTGTTGATACGCCATCAGGTGACGATTCGGAAACTGGCCCGAACGCTCTCGGGCGCAGGTTTTTCGTCTGCTTCACATAAGCCTGGGGATCCATCAAAGTTTGCGTGCGCGCCAGAATCTGCGCCAGGCGCGGAATATCGCGTACTCGAACCTGGCCGAGCCACTGCCACCACTTCTTTTTTCCCGCGATGTTAAGCACGCTGCGCCGCCAGGACTCGCAATAAAGCTCGAAGAATCGCTCTACCCCCAGCCTCGGCTCCCAAAGCAGGTGATGCAGGTCGTATTGGCTCCAGTCGAATACGTCGATCTTCTTCTTGCTCTTTTCGAAGTAGTAAGTGCCCGGCAATGGCGTGAGAATCGTGAATCCCACGCGATATAGTTGATGCTTATCCAGGAAATCCCACAGGCCTTGGAAATCCGCCTCGGTAAAATCGGGATCGATAATGAAATTCCCGGTGACCCCAAATCCAAGTTCGCGGGCAATCCGCACCGCCTCGACAGTCTTGTTGATGTCGGCGTCCTTGACCAGAGAGTTGAGACCCGGGCTGGTGTGAGATTCCAGGCCAAAGAAAATATCGAATGATTTCGCCAAGGGGCGCCAGAGCTTTAGCAAGTCTGCATTTTCCGTGACCAGATCGGCGCGGGTTTGAACCAGCAGCAGGTTCTTGCGCTCTTGCGAGCGGAGCAGAGTGCGCCCTAATTCTTCGCTGCGCTGCCGGTCGGCCCAGAACAAATCGTCGACCATGAACAGATTGCGGCCTGTAGCCTCGAAGTCGACGCGAACCTGTTCCGGCGAATGGCAGCGGTAAGTTCGTTTGTAAAGTTGCCACACCGAACAGAAGTTGCAGCGGTAGGAGCAGCCGCGCGCCGTTTCCATGGTCCACATGGGCATGTAATTCAGGCAGGCGTAGCGCTTCTGGTAGCGGGCAACCACGGATCGGTCCGGCAGGGGCATCTCGGCCAAATCGAGCCATGGGCCGGGATGAACGCCCGTCGCCTGAAAATGCCCGTCTCCTTTAGGAAGCAGAAGCGAGGGAAGCGTGTCCAGCGGGCGGCCATCCGCGATGGCGTCGCACAGCGCCGGGAGTAGCATCTCGCCTTCGCCGATGCAGATTGCATCGACGGATCGGTTCTGATCCACGGCTTTTGGATAGGCAGAAATTGCGTGGCCCCCGAGCGCGACAAAAATCTTCGGATTTAGCGCTTTGATCTGGTCGGCAATCTCAAGCGAAGCAGGCGCTTCGAGAATATGCAGGCAGGAGATGGCCACTAAATCGGGCCGCGACTCGCGCAGAATCCCGGCAATCCCGCGCCGCTCGAAGCGCAAGTCGGCCAACTCGACGGAATGCCCTTTCTGGCGCAGCGCCGCCGCCAGATACATCAGACCCAAGGGTTCGGTTTGAAAAAAAGGAGACAGCCCGAACTGAGCGGTTTCCGGGTAAGGCCTCAGCAGCAGGATTCGCACCGGCTACCTCTCTGGCGCCAGCCCAGTGGGACTGCCACGCGCGGAACTTCGACGACCACCGATAAATGACTCATCGTCTCAATTGTCGCGAAAGATTACTTGAACCGGAGGATAGATGCAAGGCCGAAACGGCGCGGTTGGTTGCTATTCCCAAATAAGCATCTCCTCATCCAAGTCGGAAGGGAACGACGTTTCTTGAAGGCGTCGAACGCATGATACACTCAGCGAATTCCAGCCTTCTCCCGCGCTTTTCCGCGCGCGCTGGAATTTACGGCATGCGAACCTGCGCGCTCATTCCGGCCTTCAACGAAGTCCCTTACATCGCCGCCGTGGTTAAGGGTGCGCAGCAGCACGTGGAAAAAGTCGTCGTGATTGATGACGGTTCCGGCGACGGAACCGGTCAAGTGGCGCGGGATGCCGGAGCCACTTGCCTGCGATCGCCAAGGAATCGCGGGAAGGCCTCAGCCTTGCGCATGGGCATCGACTTTGCTCGCGCCGGGAACTTTACCCACGTCCTCACGCTGGATGGCGACGGCCAGCACTTGCCGGAAGATATTCCCGCCATGCTGCGGGTGGCGGAAGAAACTGGCGCCGATCTGGTGATTGGAGCGCGCTCGTTCGATCGGGCTTCGATGCCGCGGTCCCGTTACTATTCCAATACGATTGGGAGCCGAATAGCCTCGTCTCTGGTGGGCCGCCAGATTCGCGACAGCCAGAGCGGGTTCCGTCTGTTCCGCCTGGATAAACTGCTTGGCACCAAACTGCGCAGCCGCTACTACGAACTCGAAATGGAAGTGTTGATCAAGATGGCGCGGTCGGGTTGCAGCATCGCGCACGCGCCGATCAGCACGGTCTATCACGACGGCGAGGCGCGCTCGAAGATGAAGCCGGTGCGAGATACGGTGCGGGTCTGCCTGTGGTCGCTCGCCTTTCGCTTTCTGGGGGCGTGAATGAAGCGGCGGGAGATGATCGCGCGGATCCGATTCCTACTAGCCCTTGCGTTTCTGATTTTTCCGGGAGCGCTGGCTGGACAGTCAAACTCGGACGACCTGCCGTCGAGTGCCATGCTGATGCGGGTTTGGGATGGGGTTCAGCAGGCGCAGAAAAAATACACCAGCTATTGCGGGACGATTGTCGAGACCCGCACCTCCAGCCTGATGGCGAAACCTCTGGTGCTGCGCGGCAATTTCTGCGCCGAGGGTACCACCCGTTTCGAGCTGGAGTACACCGAACCGGCCAAAGTTCGCATTCGCTACAACCAGAACTATCTCAACGTTACGACCGGCGACAAGACCGATGTTCTGGAAGTCGGTGGCAGCGTTCGCCGTGCGCAATCTTATTTCAGCCAGGAGAGTTCGATTGGGAACCTGAAAAAAAACTTCACTATCAGCGTACAGGAAGACAGCCAGGATTTTGCGATGAAGCTGGTTCCGCGGACGGACGCCTTTCGCCGCAGGCTGAACTACCTCGTCGTGAAGCTGGACAAACGAAACTTCCTGCTGCGCTCACTGGAAGTGGACGGCAAGAGTGGCGTAAACAGCGTCTTCGTCATCGCCGTCAATTCGTTGAACCCGAAGATTCCGGCAGATACATTTGAGGTATACAAACCGAATTGATCGAAACGAAGAGCGATCGACAAAAATGAACGCAATGATCGGGCGAATAATGACGAAACGAAAAGTGACGCGACGAAAAATGAGGAGCTGGAAGTGATTGATCGCAGCGCAATCGAGGCCATGATTCCTCACCGCCCTCCGTTCCTGTGGATCGACCGCGTCGAAGAACTGGAGCCGGGAGTTCGTTGTGTGACGGTAAAATTCGTCGAACCGGCGGACCCAATATTCGCCGGACATTTTCCCGCCAATCCCATTCTGCCGGGAGTTTTTCTGATCGAAGCCGTAGCCCAGACCGCGGGAGTAATGCTGGGATCGGCTGGCCCGCAGCCCGGGGCAGGCGTGGCGCTGCTTGCGGCCGTAAACCGGTTCAAATTTCTCAAGCCGGTGAGGCCGGGGAAGGAATTGCGCATTGAAACGAAGAAGCTGACCGAGGTCGGGGGCATGGCTTATATCGGTGGCACGGTGTGGGTGGATGGAGAGATCGTGGCGAGCGGCGAATTGTCGGTGGTGTCGGGCAACTAGGTGATCCGAAAATACCAGACTCGCGCGCGGCAGTACGTTAGCGCCTTATTGAAGGAGGACCTTACGCCCGGCCGGGCCGCGGCCGCCGCGTTTCTGGGACTCTTCATCGGCATCGTGCCCATCTACGGGTTTCAAACTCTTGCGGCAGTCGGTGTGGCTTTGCTCTTTCGGCTGAACAAGCCGCTGACGCTGGCTGGCACCTTCATCAACAATCCGCTGCTCCAGCCCGTGATTGTGGTGTCTTCGGTGGAGCTCGGCTATTTTCTGCGGGGCGGCTCCTTCCGGCCGTTTCATCTTTCTGCTTTGGCTGGACCGCACATGAAGGAAGAGCTTCTGGCCTGGGGGATGGGCAGCGTCGTGCTGGGAGTACTTGTGGGCGGTGCTGGGGCGGCGCTTACGGCGGTCGTGGTTCGGCATAAGTCGGTTGCGAATCGTGAATTTCCCAGCTCTGGATTGTCTGACTCTGGATTGCCCGATTCTGGATTGCCCGACTCACGACTGCGAGAGCGCACTGTCTTTGTGAACCGGATGTTCGCGCAGTGCGACCGGGCCGATCGCGGGTTCGTCCGCTGGAAGCTGCGGCTGGATCGAATCTTTGAATTGCTCGCCGGATTGCTCGCCACCGAAGATCTGCGCTCCGGAGAACTAGGCTCCGGAGAACTAGGATCGAGAGAGCTGGGATCCGCAGAGCTGGGGTCGGGAGAGCAAGGATCTCAGGATCCGGGATCGAGAACAGTGGTTGATCTCGGTTGCGGCTACGGCATGGCTCTGAGTTTTGCAGCTTTCGGCGACAGCAGTCGACGCCTGGTGGGTTGCGACCTGGATGCCCATCGCATTGCGGCCGCTCGCCAGGCATTCAGCGGACTGAACTCGGAGTTAAGCGTGGCCGACGTTCGCAGTTTCAATCTTCCGCCCGCCGGGTTGATTCTTATTCTGGACGTCTTGCAGTATCTGCCAGCCGAAGAACAGCTGGGATTGCTGAAACGGTGCTGCTCGGCGCTTGTGCCACGGGGAATGTTGATCTTCCGCGTCCACGATCGCCAACGCGGCTTGCGGTCGAAAATCACGATGGCGTTCGACCGGCTCATATTCGCCTGTGGACGAGCCAGCCGGCGACCTCTGGTCCTTCCGGCAGCCGAATACCATAGCGCCCTCGAGAACTCCGGCATGCAGGTGGAAGAGCGCCGGTTCCGCAACCGTCTGCCTCTTGCCCATATTCTTTTTATCGCGAGAAAGCCCGCTCGCGTACTGCGGGAAATAACGGGAGAAGCGGCGGAGGCTGTAGCCGAGGGCAGAATATGATGGTCCGTTTCATGCGCCTGGTGGGACGCCTCGTGGTAGACCATCCGGGGCTTGTGACTGCTGTCAGCCTGGTTGGGACCCTATTGTTGTACGCGAACATTCACAACCTGCGCACCGGTACCGACCTGACAGACCTGTTCGGAAATCGTGACCCGCAATGGCGAGCCGCCAGCCAGATCGGCAAAGAACTCGGTTATGGCAACCAGCTCTTCGTGCTGATCGAGGCTCCGGAAAGAGAAAAAGGAGACGCAGACTCCACCAGCGAGATGGAAGAAACGGCCGACCATCTCACCGCCGACATGCTGCGCAGCGGATTGTTTCTGCATGCGCGCTGCGGCCTGCAGGAAGACGAACTGCTGAATATGGTGCGGTACTTTACCTGGAACTTTCCGTCCTTCGTCCAGCCCGAGCAAATAGAAGATCTGAAGCGGCGGCTCGACCCGCAACAGATTCATCAGACCGTTCGCCGCGCCGCAACTGAACTGATCACGCCGTTCTCTTCCTTAGGAACGAATTACTTCGTTGCTGATCCTCTGGGCCTGATGGAAGCTGAGTCTCGGGGCAGCGCCGGGTTTTCACATTTCGCCAATTTCGATCTCAACTGGGGATCGGGCAATCGATTCTTCAGCAAAGACCACAAGGCGCTGCTCATCATCGCCGAGCCGCGGCAGTCGGCGATGGATTACAAGTTTGCCGGGCAAGTCATGCAGTGGACCCGCGAGCACATCCAAAATCACATCGACGATCAAATCAAAAAGACCAACACGGAGCCCGAGACCATCAACTCAGCGTTGCGGATTACCCCGGCGGGGGCTTACGTTTACGCGGAGCAGGAACACCAGTTCATCGAGAAGAATATCCGCAAAATTTCGCTGATCTCAATCATCGGCAATCTGCTCTTGTGCCTGCTGATCTATCCGAGGATTCCGCTGCTGCTTTTGTCGCTGTTGCCTGCGGGCCTGGGCATTCTGTGGACGACGGGCATCGCAAGTTTCTATCCCGGAGAAGTCAATCTCATCAGCTTGTCTTTTATCGCGATCCTCGCGGGACTCGGCGACGACCAGGTCGTCCATTTCTTTAACCGGCTGCCGCAGGAGTGGGCCAAGGGTGGCACGCTGAATGACGCCATGCTGCACACCTTCGAAACCACTGGCGTGAGCGTCGTTTTCTGCATTGTCACCGCGGCAACCGCCACCGCGGCGCTGGCGTTCTCCGGTTTCAAGGCGTTGGCAGAGTTCGGGTTCATCCTCACGGTTGGCATGTTCATGATGATGTTCCACACACTGTTGACGGTTCCTGCGCTGATGGGGCTGTGGTGGCGATTCGCCAAGCCGCGCGCGCCGGAGACCATTACCTTCCGCATCCTTCCGTGGATTGCGCGGGAAACTGTCGACTTCGTGGGCCGGCACGCCCGCCTCGTGGTCGGCTTGGGCCTGGGAATGTTCGTGCTGTCGTTATTGTTTCTGCCAACCATCAAGCTCGGTGGGCGCTTCGAAATTACCGGCGCCGATAATCCTGCCGTGGCCGCGCAGAACCGGCTCTCCGCGAAGTTCGGCATCGAGGGCAGTCCGAACGTACTCTTGATCGCCGGCGGCGAGCAGGAAGTATTGCGCCGCGCCGAGGAATTGACGGCCGGTCTTGAAACCTACCGGCAGCGCGGCGTCATCAAATCCATCTTCTCTCCGACGGCACTGCTCCCCTCCGTCCAGACTCAGCGCGAGCGGGCCAGTACGCTGTCAGGAGTCGATCTGGCCGCATCTGCCCGAGCTCTTGAAGATTCGCTACGCGAGAATGGTTTTAAGCTAGAGCCGCTCCAACCGTTTATCGACAGGCTGCAAAAGCTAGCACACGGCAACGACCCGGTCACGCTCGAAAAGGCTGCCGAGCTGCTGCCCCCAGGGCTGCTTGACAACAGCATTCGCAAGACCGGAGAGTTCAGTTACGTCGCGGCCATCGCCTTTTATCCCACTGATCCTGACGCGATCGACGTGGTTCCTGACAGTGTGATCGAATCCTGGCAAAAGCAGTTTGGTCCGTTCGTGGAGTTCTCCTACGAGAAGATGAATCGCGCGGTGCAAAGCCAGGTGCTGCATGACAGCCGCCGTGCGCTGCTGTGGACCGCGGCTGGCATCGTCTTGATTGTCTATCTCTGCTTCCGCGACCTGCGCGTGTCGCTGATTGTGCTGATCCCAATCGCATTCGGCATTGTCGTAACTTTCGGGCTGTTGCTGCTGTTCCGGCATCGCTTCAGTTTCATGTCGATCACGGCGATTCCGCTCATCATCGGGATAGGGATCGACAACGGCATCCACCTGGTACAGCGTTACCTGAGGAGCAGTTCCACGAACAACGAGCGCGACGGAATTCTAACCATCGCGAAAGCTTCGGGCGCGGCCCTGATTCAGTCGAACCTGACGACGATGGTAGGGTTCGGGGCGCTGATGGCTTCCAGCTTCGCACCGCTGGCTGAGATGGGTCTAGTGACCTCATTAGGCGTCGCTCTGGCGCTGGTCGGAGGCCTCTGCCTGATTCCTGCTGTGATTCTCTTGGGAGAGCAACGCCGCGCAGCAGCGAACGTGCAAACGACGGTTGATCGGGATTGAAATCGCGACACCATCGCCGTTGTCATCCCGAGCGGAGCCGTCCTTCAGGCGAAGCGAGGGATTCTCGCGTGGAGACGGCCCTCGCGCGGATCTCCACCAATACCTACCATCGGGTACGGGGCAGCCAGCAAACGTTCGTATATACTACTGCGAACAGTGAAGCCTTCATTGGCGAGGAATTTATCTTTTGATCGAAATCGATATTAGCGAAGCCGCACGTTCGCGAAGCCTTCATCGACTCGCTCTCGTCACGATCCTCGGGCGCACCGCAGATTCCTTCCCGTCATCGTCGATCAAGCTTCTGGTTCTAACAAGCTCGGTTCTAACAGGTTCCGGTTCTAAGTTTCGGATTTAGTTTTCATGAAATCGTCGCTTGGCTCGGCAACGCCGTTCTTCTTCCGAGTGGCAGGGGTGGGGCGGGTTCCCGCTCTTATGCTGCTTCCGGTCTTGCTGTTCCTATCCCTGACGGCGGAAGCCGGTCTGCCTCGTTCTGCGATCTCTATTCCGAGGAACCAGAACCTTGCCGAAGGCTTAAAGGCCGCCGAACAGTGTGCAGTCCCTGGCAAGATAATCGTGCTGCCGCCTCTGGCTTTCGATTTTTCCCCCAGCAACTCCCCGGCCCGCGTTTTCGCAGAGCAGGCGCAAGCTGTCCAGAGCTTGCCGGAAGGATCCGAGGTCTGGCTGCGGGTGTGGGTTGAAAAAGCGAATCTCGCTTCCAACCCGCCTGAAAAGGAAATTACGGAGCGGGTTGAAGCGTTTGTAAAGCAGTTGCCTCTCTCGGCGCCTGCAGTGCGCGGATTGATCGTTGAAATGGACGAACCGACCAGCTCTCCCGAGCGGTTCGCGTTCGGGCTGGCGCGCCTGGCATTGACCGCCAAGGCCAGCAATCCTGGCTTGCGTCTGGCGTTTGTGTTCCAGCCGGGATTTGTGGCCCGGCACGGCACTTTCGTAAAGCGGCTGGCCACGTACGCCGATCTGTTGGGGATTTTCTATTCTGATTCCGGCGGCTGGCGCCAGGATGCCGCGTGGATCGCGGAACAGGCGCTGAATAAACCACTCATTCTCAAGGTAGCCGAGGAAACATCTGCGGCAACCTCGCGGTCCCTGAGCGCGATGCTGGCGGCCAGCGGCACCTCCGTCGAGATCGTCTGGTCAGAGCCCGTAGACACCGCGGCCGCAAATGCCGTGTGCAGCGTCAACAGTTTCATGGCACATTCCGTCACCGCCAACATGTTCCCGACGGATGCCGCCACCTCGCCGTTCAGCGTCACAGTAGATGGTGTCGGCAAGGGCGAGCACCACTGGTTCGGCGGCGGGCAGTCGGATCTGGTCATTGTGGCGCGTGTGAACGGAAGACCTGACTCTCCGAAGATGGTCCGGCTGCAGGGCGCTCGCTCGGGGCCATTCGAGATCAAGTGGTACGATCCCGCGACTGGGGCCCCGCTCCAGGCCGGAGATGCGACCAAGACTGAAAAGGGACTGGTTCAGACCTGCGCCTGCACCAGCGAGTACGCGCTGATTTCCATCCACAAAGAAAGTGACGCCGACCAGACTCAGTTCAACACGGTGGAGGTGAAGGGCGGAGTCGATTTGAAGCTCGAAGAAATCATTGCCCGCTGGCAGCAGAACCGTGAAGCGCAAAAACAGAAACTGGAAAACTATACGGCCTCCAGTTTCATGAGCCTGCACTTTGAAAGCACCAATCTCGGGCCGGGATTCGATGTGTCGGTGCAACTCAAACAGTTTGTCAGCCGCGACGGCCCGACGGAGTTCGCCCAAAAAGAGTTTTACGTCGATGGAGTGAAGCGCGGCAAGAATGGCCAGTTCCCGTTGCCGCAAATCGAGCCGGAAAAGGTGCTGACCCAGCCTCTCGAATTGAAGGTGAATGAACGCTACAACTACAAGCTCCTGGGCACCGAGCAAGTCAACGGGGCGACGTGTTATGTGATTGGAGTCGAGCCCAGATTCCGGGACGAGGCTCTTTACAGCGGCAAGATCTGGATCGACGGCACGACGTTTCGCGAAGTGAAGCAGTCCCTGAGTCAACGCGGCGCCAGGACCAACGTTCTGGTGAACACCGAGACGCAGAATTTCGAGCTAGTCTCTGACGGCAAGGGCAACCAGTTCAACTTGCTGCGGTCGATCTCGGCACAGCAACTGGTGAACGCAGCCGGACGCGATTTCGTAGTGCAGCGGACGGTGAAGTTCTCGGACTACGTCATCAACACACCGGAATTCAGCGGCGTGCTGGCGGCCGAGCACAGTTCCGACGACCCCATGTTCCGTGACACCGACCAGGGACTTCGGTCGTTGGCAATCAAAGGCGGCGAACGCGTTCTGGTCGAGACCAACGTGAAGCGCGTCCGGGCGCTGATTGCCGGCGCGATGTACGGGGGCACGTTCAACTTTCCCATTCCGTTCCTCGGCATCAGCATTGCCGATTTCGATTTTCACCACACCGGCGCGCAGCTTTCGACTTTTTTTGCCGGCCCAATCCTGATTTCCGACCTCTCGAAGCAGTACAGTCCTAAGTTTCGTCTGGCGCTGGATTTGGCGCTGAACGGGCTGCCCGGAGAGAACCGCATCTACAGCAACAACACGGAATTGAAGCAGGGGGATACATGGACGTGGGAGCAAACCGGCGGACTGCGGGTCTCCTGGCAACCTGCTACGCATCTCAGCATCACTGCGTCTACATACTTCGCATATGACAATTTCCTCCGCACCAGCGAGGCGGATGAGCAATACAACCTCCCGCGCAATGGCCTGAATATTCTTCCCGGCGTCGAAATAAAATACAGCCGCAGGGGTTACGTCTTCGATGCCCAGGGAACACGCGGCTTTCGCATCGACTGGAGACCTTTTGGCTGCACTTCGCTGGCGCTGCCGCCGGTGGGATGCGGTTCCACGTCGCCGAATCCGCCGCCGCAAGATACTTTACTGGTGCAGCGTCAGCAAAATGCATTCACGCTCTACAGCGCCGATTTGAACAAGGACTACTACATCGGCAAATTCACCAAGGGCGGATGGGATATGTCGTATTGGGGCGGCGACCAGATGGATCGCTACTCGCGTTACTTCCCTTCGTTTCTTTCGTCGCCGCGACTGCACGGCATCCCCCCGGGCACGGATTCTTTTGACGCTATCGCCATGGTCAACGTGCACTACGGTTTCAATGTGATGGACCTCATGAAGATCGACGGCATGTACGCCTACGCGCGCGCCCGCAACGAGGAAGAGTCGCTCCAATTCCGCAAGTTCGACGGCCTGGAACTCAACTTCAATACGCCAGGTCCGCTGGGTACGCTGGTGCAAGGCACGGTTTCCTATGCGCTGGACGGCAATATCGCGCGCTACAACTCCCGTTGGGCGGCGTATGTTTTGATTTTCAAGCCGTTGCACTAGACTCGATCCCATGGCTGAAGGACAGCACGAAGTTCAGAAAACCGCGCTGGTGACGGGCGCGTCCGGGACCATCGGCGCCGCCATCGCGCAGGCCCTGGGAAGCGCGGGTTACCGCGTGGCCGTGCATTATCGTCACGGAAAGGAATCCGCGGTCGCGGTGGTCGACGGCATCGTCGCAGCCGGGGGACAGGCACTGGCGGTGGAAGCCGATCTCTCCCGCCAAGAGTGTGTTGGGCCCATGTTCGAGCGGATCGAACGGGAATACGGCCCGGTCGACTATCTCGTGAATAATGCCGGCATCAACCGCGACGTCCTGCTGGCCTTCATGTCCGACGAGCAGTGGGATGAAGTGATCGACACCAATCTTCGCGGCACGTATCTGTGCTCACGTTTGGCCTTGCCGGGCATGATGCGCCGTGGGGGCGGCGCGATCTGCAACGTCGTTTCCCCCAGCGGAATTCGCGGTCAGGCCGGCCAGTGCAATTACTCGGCTTCGAAAGGCGGCGTTATTGCCTTCACCAAAGCGCTGTCGCGCGAGGTGGGGCCATTCCATATCCGCGTCAATGCCGTCTGCCCCGGCGTGATTCCCAGCCCCATGTCCGCCAAGTACATTGAGAAAGAAGAGAAACGCCTGCTCTCCGAAATTCCTTTGGGCCGCTTTGGCAAACCCGAAGAAGTGGCTCCGCTGGTTGTGTTTCTCGGGTCTCCCAAGGCTAGCTACATCAACGGCCAGGTAATCGCAGTCGATGGCGGACTACTGTAGCTTTCGCTCTGCGCCGCAGTCCCGAATTCGAAGACTCCCTTCCGCTGGCGTTATCCTGACCGGAGCCGTTCTTCAGGCGGAGGGAAGTGCCTGCCCTGAGCGAAATCGAAGGGATCTCCCACACCGCTGGCCCCGCCGCTTCTTGCCCTATTCTTTGTGGTATGCTTTTTTTCTTAACCTGCATCGAAACACCATGCCCAGCGTTAAAGAGCAACTCAAGCCGATCATACTGAAGAGCTTGCGAATCACCGATATGACTCCAGAGGATCTGCACGACGACCAGCCCCTGCTCGGTGGCGAATTGGAAATCGATTCCATCGACATTCTTCAGCTCGTGCTTGAGATCGAGAGGCATTTCGGCATCAAGCTGGTGCAAGCCAACTTCGACAAGACACACTTCGAAAGCATCAACGCTTTGGCGGCAGCCATCGAATCCAAAGTGGCGGCAGTAAAAACCTGACACCGATATTCCTCAGCAGGTAATCGCCTTTTCTCCATCAATGCGTCCGCTAATATGTACGTCATCAGGAACTCGGCCACTCGAAGTGCGAGAGGGAAGTGGTTGCCATAGGTGACCCGATGTCAGCAGGCGGAAATTGACGCGCTGGTACAAGCACCGTTTTCATAACATCCCGGCGCAGCGGATTATCTTCGCCATCATTCCAAGGCTGCCGCGCTTCCTTCATCCCCCCATCGCGCTGGTCACGGCGCTGATTTTTTTTCTTATGTTGAAGCGCGAGCGTCGGGCTGTAGCCGCGAACCTGCGCCAGGTATCGGGCAAGCGCGGGTTGGCATTGCAATGGAAGGTTTATCGGGTCTTCTATTCGTTCTGTGACCTGATGGTCTCCTACTGCTACGTTCCTCAGGCAACGCATGCCCAACTGCTCTCCATGCTGGTGGACCCGGAGCGCGGGGCGGCCAAGATCGAGCAAGCTCTTGCGGCAGGCAACGGGCTCATCGTGTGGACGGCGCACTTGGGGAATTGGGAATTTGCCTCGCGCCTGCTGGAAATGCACGGCCGTCCGGTCAACGTAGCGCGGGTGGTCGAGGACAAACCGGCCGAAATCCTCTTGCGGAATTTAATGGCCAGCGAGCGGCTGAAAATTGTGGATCTCAAAGCCGGCGTGCCGGCCACCATCGAACTCTTGCAAGCATTGCGTCGCAACGAAATCGTGGCGATGCAGGGGGACCGCGTGTATCAGCGGCACAGTGCCGAGGTTCCGTTTTTTTCCCAGCCTGCTTCGTTTCCGCTCGGTCCATTTCTGCTATCGCAAGTGTCGGGCGCTCCGGTGATGCCCGGGTTCGTGATTCGCCGAGGGTGGTTGCGCTACCACGCCATGATGGGGGATCCGATCCAGCTGGCGGCACCGCAAGTTTCCCGGGTTCCATCCCAAAACGTTACACCCCAAAACGAATCGGACGACGGCCTTACCGACCGCGATGCGGGCCTGCGCCAGGCTTTGAGCCAGGCCGTCGAGTTTCTGGAAAAAACACTGACCACCCATTACGATCAGTGGATGAACTTTTTTGACTTTTGGCCAGCTGCCTCTCGTGACTGATGTTTCGGATGGTGATCCTCGCGAATGATTGATCCTCGCAAAACCATCGTCGTTACTGGTGTCGGCATCGTCAGCCCATACGGCATCGGAATGGAGTGCCTGCAGGCCGGCATGTTAGCGGGCAAGTGCTGTCTGTCACCCACGAAGGATCTTTACCCCGGGTTTGAAGGAAGTACGGCGCATGTCCGCAGTGTGCCGCTAGCTGCGCACGACGACACCCGCCGCTATTCGCGGAGCGATCAACTCGCAATGATGGCGGCTCGAGACGCGGTAAGGGATTTCGATCGCGGGAGTGCCGCCTTCCGCGAGAGCGGGGTCATGATGGCCAGCACGGTCGCGGGCCTGAGCGAGATCGATCCGGCAATCGCCCAGGATCCGGCCGCGTGGTATCGGAAAGACGACGGTCTGTTGCGTGCCGCCTCCTATCCCGCGGCCCACGTTGCCGATGCCGTCGGCGATGATTTTGGCATTGGCGGACCACGCTGTGCCATTTCCGCCGCTTGCGCTTCGAGCGCAATGGCGATCGCGCTCGCCGCCAACCTGTTGCTCGACGGAGCAGCTCCGATGATGTTGGCCGGAGGCAGTGATGCGCTATGTCCGTTCACGCTGAGCGGGTTCAACTCTCTGCAGGCGCTGGATCGAGACCCTTGCCGGCCCTTTGATAAGAATCGAAAAGGATTGAACCTGGGCGAGGGAGCCGCGGTGTTTGTTCTCGAAACGCTGGACCGCGCCGTAGCGCGGAATGCCAATGTTCTAGCCGTGTTGCGGGGATGGGCAATGACCAACGACGCCTTTCATTCCACCGCGCCCCACGAACAAGGAAGCGGCCTGGCCGAGTGCATGCGCCTCGCGATGGAATTGGCGGAGGTCAGCCGCGACGAAGTCGGCTACGTAAACGCGCACGGTACGGGCACTCCTCTGAACGATATTGCTGAGACCCACGCCTACGAGACCGCTTTCCGCAGCCGCAGCCGCCCGATTCCCGTATCTTCGACCAAGTCTTATTTCGGGCACTGTTTGGGCGCTGCGGGTGCGTTGGAGGCAGCCATCACTATCATGGCCGTGCGTTGTGGCGCATTGCTTCCGACGCTGCGCCTGACCGATCCCATAGAGAGCGCAAGCGTGAACTGGCTGCGCGGAGAAGTTCAACGCGAAAAGCTTCCCCTGGCCATGTCGGTGTCAGCGGGATTTGGCGGCAGCAACACGGCGCTCATATTTAGTGACAACGGGCTCGGAGACAACAGGTTCGCGAGCAACGGGTTCGGGAGCAGCCGCCCGTGAGTTCGAATCTCTTAGCCATTACCGGGATCGGTTCGGTGAGTCCCTATGGTTCGCTCGCGGGGCTAATCCCGCAGAGCATGGTAGAGCCCGAGCCCATAACAGCGTGGCCAACTGTGGGACTGCGGCGAGCATTTCTGGTGAAGCCATTTCGTCCCGCCAGCGTGGTGCCGGGTTTGAAGACCAGGCGTCTGGATCGCCTGTCGGCGTGGGCCCTGGTAGCTTCTTCCCTCGCCATTCAGGATTCTGGGATTGATCTTCCGCAAGTGGACCGGTCCCGGATCGCAGTGGTCTTCGGCACCGGCTTTGGCTGCGCCGAACTTACTGAAGCTTTCTATCAAAGCGCTTTGGTGAATGGCTGGTCGGGGACGGATCCCAGCCCTTTCCCGGAAGGGCTGGCCAACTCTCCGGCCAGTCATGTGGCTTTATGGCATGGCCTGCGTGGGCCTAACATTACTGTCGGCAGCAGAGGCGTTGCGGGCGAGAGTGCGTTGATCCAGGCGGCATCGCTGCTTCGTCACGGGCAGGCGGATTTGGCCATTGTGCTCGCGGGCGATACGCTCACGCGTGCCATCTACGAATGGTACGAGGCGGCGGGTTATTTGGCGCCAGCGTGCTACAACCCGGAGCCTTTGCTGGAAGGCGGCGATATCGTGCCCGGCGGTTTCATCCCCAGCGAAGGAGTGGTGGCGTTGGTGTTAGAAGCGGCGCACCGCCGGGAAGCGCGCGCATATGCGCATTTCACCTCGGGCCGGTGGGCATCGGGCGGACAGCCGGTAGAGCCCATCCGCCAGATGCTGGGCGGTTCAGTCCCGAGTCTCGTAATTTGCGCCGGTAGCGGCTCGCTGTGCGCTAACGGGTCGACGACCGCGTTGGCCCACGAGTTAAGTGGGCCGAATGCGGCCTCCGTTCCTCCTCGAATCGCTCCTCCGAATGCGGTTGCTGCGGGGCTTGCCGATACCAGCGCTCTTCTCCATTTAATATTGGCATTGAGCAGTCGGCCAGGCGCCGGACAGGCCCTCTTGCTAGGAACGTCTGGCGACCGTCGATTCGCGGCGATTTCGCTGGAGCTTCCTTGATGACGAAAATACGAACATGAATGTGAGAATTGCATCCGCGGCCTACGCTGTTCCGCCCGATGGTGAAGCCGTCGAAGCCGTTCTAGAGCGGGAACGCGATCGCGTGCAGGCCACGCTCGCTCCGCTGAGCCCGCAAGCCAGACAAAAAGCCGCGGAGGGTCTCGGGCTCAGCCGCGTGCGTGTGTGCGGCAGCCAGCAGCCCTATGACTTGGTTCGCGAAGCGTCTGCCACGGCGATCGCCGAAGCCGGCATCGCCGGGCCAGACATCAATCTCATCCTTGACTACAGCACTTTCCCCGGGGAGAACTTGCAGTCGCTCTCTCTCGCCCACAAACTCAGCGCCGATCTGGGAGCTGAGACTTCGATGAATTTGAGTTTCAAAGCCGGCGGGTGCGGAGCGCTTCACCTCGCCATCAAGACGGCGCTGGGTTGGATGAGTACCGATGAAAGTATTCAGACCGCCCTGCTGGTGACCGGCGACACTGCTCCTCCCGGCAACCGCTCGTTGCTGCCGGTAACGGTGCAGGGCGACGCCGGAAGCGCCGTCATCCTGCGCCGCGAAGGAGTGGAAGACACGGAAGGTCCGTTGCTGCTGGGCGTCGAAGCCATGACGCTTGGCCATCTGCACGATGCCATTGCATTAATCAAGACGAACGGCCACCTCGAGATTCAGGTCGACGCTCTGCGCATGGAAAACGAAGTGATGCCGATCTACTATTTGAACTTGTATCGGCTCGTGCAGAAAGTCCTGGAAGCATCGTCCCTGAGCTTGAACGATGTTGACCATTTCATTTATTCCAACATCAGCCGGCGGGACCGCGATGGTTTCCGCCGGATGGTGGGACTGCCCGAAGGCGGACTTTCCGAGGGCGGTCTGCCGCTGACTCCCATGGCTGAATACGGCCACACCTTCGCCAGCGATCTGATCATCAATTATGTGCACTTGCGGCGCGAGGGACGAATTCGTCCCGGACAATTGCTATTATTTGCTTCCGCAGGAATCGGTTTCACCTGGGGAGTTACACTGGCCCGTGCCTGAAGGCGATCTGCGTTAATCGATTTGCGTTAACTATGACCATGGAAATCAAACCCGCAGTCCGGCAGTTCATCGCTGAAAATGTTCTGCTCGGAGTGCATCAGACGAAGATCGAAGACGCTACACCGCTGGTCTCCGGCGGCCTCATCGACTCGATCGGCATGATCGGCCTTGTCGCATTTCTGGAAGCGCATTTCAAAGTCGATTTCGACCCCAGAGAAATCAACGTGCATAACCTGGATACGCTGCAACAGATCGAAGACCTGATCCGCAAGAAACTGGCCAGCCGCGAAGCCGGCGCCGCCAGTAGCGGACAGCCAATTCGCTGAGGTGTCGCGGTGTGGAACCGTTGGAGACTGCCCGGCCTGGCGCTGACCGCAACGTTGTCTCTGTCGGCGTTGTACTTGGCCACGTGCCGGGAACGCAAAGAAGCGTTCGAAAAGGCGCCGCTCGCTCCCGGCCAGATCGAAGTGGCACACCTTTCGGAGCGCGCCCACCTCAGCGTGGAACGGATTCGTTTCTGGTCCAAAGAAATGAACGAGCCGCGATTCTTCCTGGTTCTGGTACCGAAGACGCCAGTGCCTCCCTCGGAAGTCTTGATCCTGAATCATGGTTGGCGCGACCGGCCCGAAGATTTGCTGAAACATCTCAAAGTCGACCAGGTTTACGACGAGATGCTCGGCCGCGGCGAGGTGCGACCGGCAATCGTGGTGCTGCCCGACGTCCGCTTCAGCAGTTTTTACGACGAATTTTCCGACCGCTTCCCCTACCACAATTATCTGACGCTGGTAGCGGAAGAAGTGGCGGGCTTGGTCTCCAGCCACTACGGCATCCCCTTCGAACGCGAGCATTGGGCGATCGGCGGCTTTTCCTTCGGTGGATATCTGTCGATGGATGTGGCAAGGCGCTATCCCGGCCGCTTCGCCAGCGTCAGCGTGATTAGTGGATTGGTCGATAAAGACTGGAGCTTCTGGCCTTCGCAACCGCCGCCGCCCGGCCCGCTCGATTCCCAGGGCCGGAGTAAACATACAATCGTGGTTCCCGGTCCTATTCCCAGACTATTCCTGGCCTGCGGAACGGATGATCGGCTTTTCTACATGATGAGTGGATTGAATCAAAAGCTAACGGAACTCGGCATTCCACACGAATGGTCGACCGGCCCCGGTGCGCACACCTGGAAATACTGGTCTTCGGTGCTGCCGCTCATGCTCAGATTTCATCTGGCGAATCGGCAAATTGCGAGTCAATAAAGTCAGGGCACAAATCTAGACCCTCAGCCAGCCGCGGAATCCTCGAGCAGCATAGTAAGATTCCGCGCCGTTGTGATACACAAAAACAGTGTCGAAGCGGCGATCACAAAAGAGCGCGCCGCCGAGCTCTCTGATCTTCGAGGGTGTATTCAGCCAACTCGACGTTTTCGTATCGAACTCTCCAAGTTTCTGCAGCTCGCGATATTGTTGTTCGATCAAAAGCTCAATGCCCATGGCCGCCGCCATGTCCATCGCGCTGCCTTTTGGTTTATTTTCTTTCCTTGAATCCAGCGCTTTACGGTCGTAGCAGAGGCTTCTGCGGCCTTTCGGACTCTCCGCTGAGCAATCGTAAAAAATGTATTCGCCCGTCTTTTTGTCTTGACCAACCACGTCTGGTTCGCCGCCAGTTCGTTCCATTTCATGGAGTGACCACAGTCTTTCAGGATTCGCCCCCAGCTTGGCTTCTACGTTGGCCCATTCCAGACCTTTGTGGCGTTCCATGTTGCCCTCAAAACGGGCTTTCAATGCTTTGAGTAGTTCGTCCCGTTGTTTTTTTGAAAGCATTGCGTTTGACATGGTTTTCTAATCGTTTAATCCCTTGCCATTAAGAATTTGCTGCGTACATTTTTCCACCCTCGCCGTCCGGGTTGTGGAGAGTTTGGGTTGAGAGAAGTGAAAGATGTAGTTTCTTTGGCGTCCCGGCGTCAATCCATAAAACGCGGTTTTCAAGGCAGGGATTTCATTGAGCTTCTTTTGCAATTCGTCGGGAATGCGTAGATCTGCCGTCTTTTTTAACTTCACTTTCAAGCCGGCTTTTTCCACTTCCATAGCTTCGTGAATATAGGCTTTCACGATCGGTGCGAGCTTGACAATCTCCTGAAGACTGCTGAACCGGATCTGGCGCGCCGCCTGATGCTGCCCAGGAGTAACTAAAATGTGATGGGGATCCTTCAACAGGGCGCCTTTGAAAAACATGAGCGCACAGTACTCTTTAAATCCGTGGATCAGGACGACGTTCTTCTTCTGAAGCGTGTAGCAAGGCTGAAACCACTTCAATTCTTCCGTCAACTGAAAATCAAGTACGATCGTTCTTAATTTCTCGAATTCTTCCCGCCACTTGGTTTCATGACGTAGAACGCTATCAACCTTAGGATTCGTTTTATGCATCGCTTGACGCCCCGAAATAAAGTGAGCTTAACTCCCGGGCCCATCTTTTCCAAATCAGTCTGCGCACGCCTTACCAGCGCTTCAGCTGGGTCAGCTGAATGAAGTTCCCGCAGGTGTCGTTGAGCTTGGCGATCGTCGAGCCGTGCGTATCGGTGGGCGGCATCGCGAATTCGGCCCCGGCTGCCTTGATGCGCTCGTAGTCGCTCTTGACGTCGTCGGTGAAGAAGTTCGCCGCCGGCTGGCCCTGCTGAAAAATCGCCTGCTGATACGCTTTGGCCGCGGGGTTGTCGTTCAACGCCAGCTGCAGCTCAGTGCCGTCCTTCTCCTCAGCCGAGGCCACGGTCAGCCAGCGATAGGGGCCATTACTGAAGTCGGCCTTCTTGGTAAAACCCAATACCTCGGTATAAAAGCGCAGGGCATTGTTCTGGTCATCCACATAAACGCTGGTCAATTTGATTTTCATTTTCTTTCCTCCTTTGTCAGTTTCCTTTCATGGCTGCTGATTGATTCATGTCGTCGAGGTTGCGTTCGAGAGCATCCCGGTGAACGGGAACAGAACCGGCACAACTCACCCGGCGGACGGCGAAGTGCGGCACGGCCCGTCCTCGCTCACACTCACCCCCAGCATCCGCTCCAGACCGTCAAAGAAGCGCTGCCAGCCGTATTGTGCGCCCTTATAAGCTGCCTGCTGATCGGGACGGAAGCCGGACTGCTCCATGGAAAGGCGGGTGCCGCCCTCCGCAGGAGTCAACGTCCAGAGCACAACGAAGTCGAGTCCCATCGAACTCCAGCGATAGGAGAGTCGCTTTAAGTGGTCGACGATCAGGACTTCACAGTCGACGACACCATTCCAGCTCCGCACGGGTTCGGCGCGGAATTGAAACTTCCGTCCAACCACCGGTTCGAAATCGTTTTTCATGAGCCATTGCGCGATGAGCGGATTCTCGGTGAGCGCGCGCCACAGCTTTTCTGGCGGGTGAGGGAATACTCTTTCGACCAGAAGGGTACGCGTAGTTTCTGCTGTGCTGCCCATTTATTTCTATTCCATCCTTTCCAGAAGCGCTTCGAGGCGGTCAAAGCGTTCGCGCCAGAAGGCACCATAAAGGGTCATCCAGTCGACTAAGGGCGCCAGCGCCTGGGGCTGGGCGCTGTAGTGGGTCTCGCGTCCGTCACGCCGGTGGCGAACCAGTCGCGCCCGTTTCAGAGCTGTCAGATGCTTGGAAACGGCCGGTTGCGAAACGCCGGCGCGGTCCGTCAAGGCGTGGACGGTCTGTTCCCCGTCGCGGGCCAGGCGCTCGAAAATCGCTCGACGGGTCGGGTCGGCGAGAGCTTTGAAAACGTCATTCGCAACCGCTGGCATGGCCAAACCATAACTCTACAGTTATGGATTCGTCAAGTCTTTTTTTGCGACACTGGGAAACTTCTTGAATCGCAGTCAGCGGTGAGATCAGGCGCCGGTTACCTGCGAGGTATCTGCTGCCAGAAGATTAGCGCCCTCGGCTGTCCCGCAGAACAGGAACCAAATGGTGACCCCGGAGGGGCTCGAACCCCCAACCCTCAGTTCCGAAGACTGATGCTCTATCCAATTGAGCTACAGGGCCATCGGGAAGGACAAGAAAATCTGGGGTGGGAAACGGGAATCGAACCCGCAACCGTCGGAGCCACAGTCCGGTGCTCTACCAGTTGAGCTATTCCCACCACTCAACTCATTATAGCAACTGAGGTGTAGTAACTTGAGGTTCGTGGCGGCCGAGATTGAATCCGGTGGATACGTTTTCAGTTGAAGTCACTTCGTCGCGAGGAGGGCGAACGACCAACGACCAACGACCAATCCCTACCCGCGCCCCACGCCCACGTACTCGAATCCGAGTGCGCGCAGTCGCGTGGAATCCAGCAGGTTCTTGGTGTCGACGATGACGGGCCGTTTCAGCAAGAGCTTGATGCGGTCGAAATCGAGCGCGCGAAACTCCGGCCAGCCCGTGCCCACCACCAGTGCGTCCGAGCCTTCCGCCGCGGAATACGCTGAGTCGCAATAGCGCACCGATCCGTTGAGCCGCACCTTGGCTTCAGGAATCGCTACCGGATCATACGCCCGAACATGCGCGCCCTTTGAAACCAGAGTTTCGGCCAAGCGTACCGATGAAGATCCGGCTACGGAATTCGTGTTGGGCTTGAAGGCCAGTCCCAGAATGCCGACTTCCTTGTTCTCGACCGAGTTCAGCGCCAGGGCAATCTTGTCGACCAGCCGGTCGGCGAGGAAGTGGTTCACGTCGCGGGCGGCGCTCAGCACTTTCAACGACACTCCATTCGCCTGCGCCAGTTCAGCCAGAGCATCCATGTCCGATTCCGCGAACACCCCGCCCATGCCCGCCCCCGGTTGCAAACAGCGCGGAGCGATTTTCTTGTCGAGACCGAGGGCCAGCGCCAAGTTTACCGCGTCGGCGTTCACGCGTTCGCAGAGCGCAGCAACCTCATTGATAAAAGAGATTTTCGTCGCCACAAAAGCCGTAGCCGCTTCGCGCACCAATTCCGCCGTGCACTGATTCGTCACAATCACCGGCACGCCCCGCATCACCAGAGGATGAAAAATCTGCTTCAGCATCGCTACGGCTTCGCCCGACGTCGAGCCCAGAATCAGCCGGTCGGGCCAGTTGAAATCCTCGACCGCGCAACCGTCGGTAAAAAACATGGGCTGCGAAACGATGGTGGCCTGCAATCCCACGTCTTTGATGCTCTTTTCGAGCGCGTTCGCCGTGCCCACCGGGACTGGTGTGACAATCGTCAGGATGGGAGGCTTGGTCGCCAGCCGCGCAATCCGCATGGCCACTTCGCTCAGGTTCTCGACTTTATCTTCCGCGAGAAAAATGAGTTGTGTCTTGCGGGCAAACGATTCGATGTCAGTGGAGTAGGTCAGCCGGCCCGCCCGTACGTTGCGCCGGATAATTTCTTTCAGATTCTTTTCGAAGAACGGAACATTGCCCTGGGCCATCTCAACCATGCGCGACCGGTCGGGATGGCAACAGGTCACAGGTGTGCCAAAATCTGCGAGGCAGGCCGAAATCACTGTTCCCAGATAGCCCGAACCGTAAACTCCGATCTGCATTTTGTCCTGTCTCCCGTTCCGCACCGGAAACCCGCGTCAGATATGGCCTTTGGATCGAGATCGCGAGAAGGTTGCGCTCTTCTTTATCTACAGCCCTGGGTGCGGCTTTTCAACGCACGGGAGGGAGATGTACCTGGGGACAGGCATATGCGGCGGTAGTAACTGGACGAACGAACGGCGGAAGTAACGAAGGAGTAACGAAATGCCGATTACGGGAACTGGCTCGTTTTACCGCGAAAGCAGGGTCTGGCCCAGCAGTACAGCCGCCAGATCGATCCAGCAATTCTGGGCATCCTCGCGAACAAAGATCAGTCTTTCCAGCAGGATGCGGCGACTTCCCGGATAGTCGGCCCAGCGCGTCCGGGCCAGCTGCAAGGCCGTCTGCGCAGTCTGCTCGGAGCCCATTTTGGCGATGGTGAGGTGTGGAGTGTACGCCCATTCTTCCTGGAACCGCAGCGCTTCGGTATTCAACTTGCTGTGCAGTTCGCTCATGCGAGACGCCGCCCGGTCGACTCGGATGTACACCGTCGGGGTTACGGGACAGAACGTCTCCACGTTGCCCAGGGTCACCTCGAAAGGCTCCTCCTGGCCGCAGATCCGGTCGAGCACCTGCAGCGCAGAACTCTCGCTGCCGTCCAAAGGCCGCGGCGGCAGGATGGTCAAATGCGCCGCAAGATGGGGAAGGTCGGGATGCAGCTCTCGCCGAAGATTCTCCACGAACTCTCCCGCGGGATTTTTCAGATACGCAACCAGGGCGTAACGCGGCTTCGGCATACTCTTTACAAAATTATACAACTAGGTCTCGGCAACGGCCTGCGCAGGCCGGGCTGGGGCGAGTTCCTCACGTTTGCCTCCAAAGCGGCTGCGCAGAAATCGATTCATCGGCTCTGAGTACAACTCCGCTACCGCAGCGCCCAGCAAACCGGAAACCAGAATGGTAGTCACAAACAAGACCGGCACCAGACGCATCGCCTTGCCGGCTTCGAGAAACAAGCCGAAGAAGCCGAACACCACGAACATGTGCGTCAGATAAACCTCATAACTGTACTGGCCAGTTCTCAGTAACGGTCTAAGCCAACGCGGGCTTCTCCACTCCGTCTGCGCCGTTGCAGCAATGAACATGCAGGTCCCCACTCCGAGAATGGTCATGTTCAGGCCCGTCCGGCCCGGCCAACCCCTGTAAGCCTGCCACGAGAACACCAGACTGCACGCCACAATCGCCGCTCCGCCGCCGCCCAGAATCCAAAGCGTTGCGCGGGAGAAGCGAATTCGAGAGACGATCAGCGCGCTAAGACATCCCAGCGCG
>JBEKRY010000040.1:0-31384 GCA_049517555.1 Candidatus Sulfotelmatobacter sp.
GGACCGCCCTATGCAATTCAACAGTTCCACGGCAGAACTTCGGGAAGCGGAACTGTCATGGGAAAAGATCGAGATTGAGGGACAACCCTGCCTCCTGGCTTTCATGCGCGACATTACCGAGACTCGGCGCCTGGAAGCGCAGTTCCTACAGGCTCAAAAAATGGAGGCCGTTGGGCGTTTGGCCGGGGGAGTAGCCCATGACTTCAATAATATGCTGAGCGTAATTATCGGCTACAGCGATCTATCGATGGATCTGGTTGCGCCAGACAGTTCCGTAAAAAGGTACTTGGCACAGATCAAGAAAGCGTCGGAACGGGCTGCCGCCCTGACCCGGCAACTCCTAGCCTTTAGCCGGCAACAGATTATCTTCCCCAGAATTCTGAATCTAAACGACGTAGTGAATAATGTGAGCACCATGTTGCTGCGCATGGTTGGCGAAAGTGTTTCTGTCTCGTTCCGGCCGACTATTCCGATTGGAAGCATCAAAGGCGACCCTGGCCAGATTGAACAGATCCTGATGAATCTGGTGGTGAACGCGAGAGACGCAATGCCACGCGGGGGCAACATCATTATCGAAACGGCGCAGGCTAAACTGGACGAACATTACGTTTCTGAGCACCCCGGTTCTCAGACCGGATTACACGTCGTCCTGGCCGTAACCGACACCGGTTGCGGAATAGAAGATAGCATCAAAACAAAAATCTTCGAGCCTTTCTTCACGACGAAGAATATTGGGCAAGGGACCGGCCTCGGCCTCTCCACCGTGTACGGGATCGTAACCCAGAGCAACGGAAGCATATCTGTTGAAAGCGAGGCGGGAAAGGGCACGACCTTCAAGATCTATTTTCCAAGAATAGCTGCGAAAGCAGAACAACTGGTGCAGACCCACGAAATGGACGAGGTTATATCAGGGTCTGAAACGATTTTGCTGGTAGAAGACGATGAGTCTGTCCGCAAGGTGACCGCTAACTTGCTAAGCAGTGCCGGCTACCGAATCATCGAGGCAAGCAGTGCCGAAAAGGCTCTGAAGATCATGACACGGTCCAAGCCAAAAATCGATCTGCTGCTCACAGACCTCATCATGTTCGGTAAAAACGGGTTCGACCTGTTCGAACAAGCGAGGTTGCTCCGCCCGGGTCTTCATCCACTATTCATGTCCGGATACACCGGGGACCTTGCCATTTTAAAGGGCGACTTCATTTCGGAGCGTGCATTCCTGTCGAAGCCATTCACCAGACTCTCGCTCCTCAAGAAAGTCTATGCGGTCTTGCACGCCGACTGAATGCCGTGGGGAGTGGGTAATAGCGATAACTATACGACTAACTGTTCACTTTTATACAGTTTTACCGACATATGTCGGAGTAACACTATTATTAGCGTATTCACATAGGCGGTGCTGTATGAATCAGACCACGACAAGCGTATCGCATAGAGTCTTGCTGGTAGATGACGACGATGATGTTCGTGACATGATGAGTTTGACCCTTGGGGCAAAAGGATTTGAGGTAGTCCCCGCCTCCAGCGTGACGGCGGCCTTGAAACTTATCGTTACAGAGACCTTTGACGTGCTTATTACTGACCTCCACATGCCGAACCCCAGCGATGGGTTTGCGGTAATTACTGCAATGCGCCACTCCCAGCCGAGTGCGCTCACGCTGCTCGTCAGCGGTTATCCCGACGTGAAGAGCGCGATGGACGCGATCCTTCTGGAAGCGGACGATATCATCGTGAAACCATTCGAGCCCAAGAAAATCGCCGACGTCGTCCACGATAAATTGCTGACCCGCAAAGTCGCTACCCGTACGCCAAAGGAAAGGGTAGCGGCGATATTGCAGCGTTGCACGAGTGGCATTGTGGAGGACTGGTTGACGCGCGTAAAAAAGAACAAGACGCTCAGTCGGATTGCGTTAAGCGACCAGGAGCGTACAGGATATCTTCCGAAGCTGATTGAAGATCTGATTGTCCGCCTTAGAGAGCCCAGGGTCCTCAACGAAGAAAGCGATTCTGACTGTTCCGCAGCCGCAAGTGCCCATGGCAGGATGCGACGACAGCAAGGCTACACTCCGGGAATGCTGGTGCACGATTCACGAATACTCCAGGTAACTCTCTTCGGGACGTTGCAAAGAAATCTGAGTGCTCTCGATTTTAGTGTGCTGTTACCGGATGTCATGACTATCGCGGATGAAGTGGATTCACAGTTGACGCAAGCGATGGATAGCTACATGGGCATCGAGCACAAGCCGGTCGCGGCGTAGCTACTCCTACGCTCGCGCGGAAGCTACGGCACAGCGACTCCGCTACACGTAGGGCGCTGCATTGCTGAGCCCAGCCCCAACAATCAGCCCCCTGTCTATTGAGTCGCAAAGCGTGTCATTGTTTGACAAGCACACCTGACAAACTAGGTGGAATATCGCTTGTTGCACTAGTGATCGGCTGCTGAACAGTAACTTCAGTTCCGGAGTGACACCGGCGTGAGAGCGTATTCACGGCAAGTGTCCTGCCGCCGGCTGTTGCGCCTCTGCAAGGCGATTGCGTCAATTGTCTCTAGACGCGACCAACGAATGCGTAATTGCATGTACACCAAGCATGACGCGATTCAGTACTCCAGCCTTTCGCATAAGTTTGGCCATGTGTGCTTTTACGGTACGCTCTTCTATTCCAAGAGGAGCGGCAATCTCCTTGTTAGAGCAACCCGACACCAACATCGCGAGTACCTGCTTTTCCCGGCTCGTGAGCGGTCGACCCACAGAACGACCGTGCTCAGACGATAGGTACGCCTGCTCCACGAGCCTGGCGAGAACCCGCCTGGGAGCCCAAACCGATCCAGCTTGCACAATTCGAATGGCCTGCACCAATTCGGTCGCCGACACCGTCTCGTCGATGCAGCCCTTTGCGCCGGCCGCGATGACTTTCAGTATTGCAGAATCGTCTATGTTGCATCCCGTCACGATGACGTCCAGGCCGGGGCAGAGCGTCTTCAAGGTGATCAGCGCATCCAGGACATTCCCGCCGGAAGGGCTGCCCAGCAAGCCGATGTGCACATCCTGATGCATGGCCATTTCAGTCAGAGGCACGGATTGTAGCTCGAAATCAGATTCTGGACTCAAGAGCGCGCAGAATCCCAAGAACCGCAGCGGATCGGAATCGATTACCGCGACGCGGACCGCGGTTTTTTTGGTCTGAGAGGTATTCATGGATTTTCCTATGATTTCTCGCATAAGCAGCGAGATTGCGCCCGGTGTACCGGTGAGTCTTCACTATCTCGATGCAATCGTGATGCCACAGTCGATGGCTGAAATACCGCTGTGTTGTGAACGAGATGCGAGTCGTGTGCCTTTTGGCGCGTTGCCCATAAATCCCTAGAGATGTCCGGAAACCAGACGCAACCGATGCGGCGAGCGCAGTTCGCTCAGGAGAGACGTAGAATTCCATAATCTCCCGGTGTACAAACACATTGCGGCCGCTGTCGTCGACGATGCGATGGTCGCACACCCAATGCCCACAACCAAAGACAAAGAAAAGGACTAGAGTGAACGTGTGCTCATCCTGATCAACCAAGCTAGCTTGAAAGTTGCCGTTCATGGGGAGTAAAAAGACAATCCTCATCGTTGATGATGACCCCGATATACGTCTCGGCTATCAGGTCCTTCTCACGGCCCACCATTACGATACCCTCTTCGCCTGCGATGCATTCTCGACGTTAACAGAAGCTGCTACACACAAGCCCGATCTAATTATTCTGGACCTTGGTCTACCCGCGCTGCCAAGACTTGAGCGCACAATGCTGCAGCCCGAGTCCGGCGGCGGCTTCCTCGTAATGGAGAGATTGGCAGCGGACACAAACCTCGCTCTGATCCCTGTCGTCGTCGTTTCCGGCCTCGATCCTAACGCAAACAGGGGACGCGCCATCCGTGCAGGGGCCATGGCTTTTGTGCAAAAGCCATGGGATCAGGATAAGCTCCTGGCGATCATCGGCGAACTAGTTGGTTCGCCAGAGCGACCTATCTCGCAACCCCAATGAATTGCTTGGGCGTCCGCCGAATTATCCCATTTGAGTCGCTGGACCGAAAGCAGAGGGCTAAACAGAGCGTACGGAATCGAAAATACGACACATCCCATCTTCTTTGATCTGACGCTCTAGTTCTGGTTCTGTAACCCCGCGAGTGCGTCTTTTCGAGACTGAGCAAAACAGATGCTCAGGCCTCGGCACTCATCTTCGTCTTTCAAGGCGGACTAGAATGAGAGCTTAATGCGTCGCATGCTCGCTGCTGGGGACTTCCTTCGCCTTGGCATCTATTTGGCGGACACCCAGGACAAAAAGTAAAGTTGTCGTGTGCGCTGAGCGTTTCCCCAAGAACGGTAGAAACAATATGGATACCTGGTTACCGAAATCAGTGCTGTGTCTCAAGGAGTATACGCCGCGTCTTTTCATGGCGGACCTCCTCGCAGGCGTTACGGTTGGGCTCGTGGCACTTCCGTTGGCGATGGCCTTCGCCATCGCTTCGGGGATGCCACCACAGGCGGGTTTGTACTGTGCAATCGTGGCAGGCTTTGTTATTTCTGCTTTCGGAGGGTCTTCAACTCAGATAGGCGGTCCAACCGGCGCCTTCGTGGTCGTGGTATTTGGGATCGTCGCGAAATTCGGTATCGACGGCCTGTTCATGTGCACCCTGTTGGCTGGAATCATCCTGCTGATCTTGGGCGCAACAGGTTTGGGTACAGCGGTTAAGTTCATACCCCGCCCTGTGGTCGTAGGGTTCACGAATGGCATCGCCGTCATTATTGCCAGCACGCAAATCAAAGATTTCTTTGGCCTCAAGATTGAAAAGGTGCCGGGCGACTTTGCGTCGCGCATTCTTACTCTTGCACATAACTCCTCCTCGTTTTCTCTGACAGAGACAACATTGGCGATTAGCGCGCTTATGGTGATTGTCTTTTTTATGATGTTCGTGAAGAAAATCCCCGGTTACATCGTCGCTCTGTTCCTCGGCACGGCTGCGGTTATTGTTTTCAAACTTCCTGTTGCAACGATTGGCACTCGGTTCGGCGGTATTCCATCTGGATTCCCACACCTCAAGATTCCTCAGTTCCGCATAGACCTCCTCCGCCCTCTAATCTCTCCAGCCATCACAATTGCGATGCTAGGGGCAATCGAATCCTTGATGTCCGCTGTGGTGTCGGATCGCATGAGCGGAGATAAACACAACTCGAACGTCGAACTCGTGGCCCAAGGGATTGCAAATATTCTGTCGCCTTTGTTCGGCGGACTCCCAGCCACGGGTGCCATCGCTCGGACGGCGACCAACATTCGCTCTGGAGCCAAGACTCCCATGGCCGGAATGATCCATTCACTGACCCTTCTAGCGATTGTCGTGTTTGCCGCTCCCGTTGCTCGATTTATTCCGCTGTCCGTACTAGCCGCGATCCTGTTGGTGGTCTCCTATAACATGGGCGAATGGCACGAGATTCCGGAACTCTTGAAACTCTCCAGGTTCGAGATTGGAACGTGGCTCGTGACCTTTCTACTCACCGTTTTTGCCGATCTGACCGTCGCCGTCGAAGCGGGCATGATTTTGGCTGCGCTTGTGTTTATACGCAAGGTTACGCAAACCACCACCGTGTCGGAGGTGACGGCGGCGTATATTCGTGAGGGTCATGTTCACATCCTGCAGCACAAAGAAATCCCACTCTACGTTAGTATCTTCAGAATCCATGGCCCGTTCCTCTTCGGTTCAACAGATAAGCTCGATGCGATTGTCTCTCGTCTGCCGGATTTGGCCCCCATCATCATTCTCAGACTCCGAAATATGACTGCAATCGATTCCACTGGGCTTCAGGCGTTGGAGAAACTTGCAGAGCGCGTCCACGCATCCGGTAGACGACTTATTCTTTGCGGAGCCAGAGAACAGCCCGCCATGCGACTACGTGGGGCTGATTTCCATAACTATCTCGGGTCGGAGAATATCTGTAGCAGTGTCGCCGAGGCTCTGGATAGGGCCAAACTCATGCGCTTGGACATTTCAAAGGAAGCCTAGTAACTGATTGATCGGATACAAGTTCGGAAGAAAGATAAAGATATGGAGCGGAGCCCTGAGTCCGAGAGTGCTTGCCGAGCCGAAGGGTTAGTCACTCGCTGATCATGTCCGCGCCACTCGTTCCAGGTATGAGCAGATCAGGCGGCACGATTCTGGGTAGGTAGCGCCGGAACATTTCGAAGCTCGTTCTGGATCCTCTGCTGTCAGCTTTTCCATCCCCTCGTCTCGGCGTACGTTGGCACGCAATGTCGCGGATTGTTCAACAATCGATGTTCAACAATCGCTTAGCACACATAGAGCTGAGCCCAGCGTCTGAATAACAGACACTATTCCGACCTGGAGCATGTCCCGTTCGCGCGAGAAGGCAGATCAAGTGTCGCCAAGGTTAGAGTGGTCAATAGGTTGCAGCCTCTCGATCGTGTTTGGTCATCAACATGCAGCTTTCCCGAAGGATATGATCAAAGAACAAATAAGACTCGAGGGCCTTCTTTTGTCCAGCGACGTGCAGGTGCTGGGTGTCATGAATCAGATTCTCGATAGCTTCGCCATCAAAACAGAGATCTGTGGCGCACTGGACTCAGCCCTTGAGGCGGTGACCCACCGCAGGCTTGACGCCGTAATTGTGGACTGGAATAGCGTGCGTGATCCGAATCGCGTGGTGTGTGCGGCGCGCAAGTCATCTCCCAACAGCAACGCGACAATTGTGGCCATGGTCGAAGCCGGTTCCGAAGCGTACGCATTGCTGGCAGGGGCTAATTTTATGATCAACAAACCTACGGACCTTGACCACGCACGGCGATGCATGCGAGCCGCTTACGGCACCATGCTGCAAAACCGCCGACGCTCCGCCCGCGTCGCGGTCGACCTTCCTATGGTGCTTACGGTGATCGGAGGCGAAAGACACGAAGCAAGAATCAGCGACATTAGCATCGGGGGGATCGCTGTGCGGAGTGAGAAGCCCCTTCAACTCGATCAGAAGGTCACGGCACTCTTCACACTTCCTCGAGCCAGCGAATTGATTTATTTATCTGGTGCCGTGGTCAATGCAGATAGCCAGGGAAGGGCTGGAGTTCGCTTCTCGTTTATTTCCGACGAGGACCTTGCCAGGCTTCAAACCTGGCTGGCAGGCGAACTGATCAAACTAGAGAGTGCTGAGATGCCGGCCGACGATGTGGTGTGCAACGCGCACTCGAAGATTTCGGTCGAATCCACCGAATCCACGAGATTCTCGTCGTCACCACCACCCGAACCAATCGCTGCTCGCGATGTGAGACCCTAAAGGAGTCCGAAAATGAAGATCCTGTTGATCGAAGATAGTCGGTTTTTGCGCGCAGCGATTGAGAGATTGCTCGTCAAGGCGGGACACGAAGTGATCGGCATAGCGGACGGCAGAGAGGCATTGCCGGCCGCCCGAACTAACCTCCCGGCCCTCGTTCTTCTGGACATGATGTTGCCCGGGTTAGATGGCACTTGTGTGCTTAAGGAACTCAAGCAGGACTGCTTAACATCGCATATTCCGATAATCGTGATGACTGGACTCTCTCAAAAGAATGAGGCGAAGTTGAGAAAGGCTGGTGCCGCCGGCTTCATTGAGAAATCATCGCTCGACCTGGAGAAGAACCCCGACGGTCTGGTACAAGCGCTCGCGAGCTTCCTTAGCATTCAAGACAACGTTCCATGTACTCCGGGCGACTGGAGCGGTCTCACTATCGACGTAGGATCAGACCAGACTGACGATCGAGTTGGCTGCTTGGGGGAATCTGCGTGACGGTCTTGCTGGCCGAAGACTCCGCTCTCTACCGGCACCTGATTACGTGCCACCTGGTTGAATGGGGGTTCGATTTCGTCTGTGCAAAAGATGGTCGTGAAGCGTGGGACTTGCTTATAAAACCCGACGCGCCAAGGCTGGCGCTGCTCGACTGGGTACTGCCTGGGGTGGATGGCGTGGAACTTTGTCGGCGGCTCCGTCAACGCCCGGGAACGGAGCCTTATACCTATACCATCTTACTCACGGCTAAGAGTCAGAAACAAGAGATGCTTGAAGCAATGGCCGCTGGCGCGGATGACTTTCTTGCAAAACCGTTTGATCCGCCTGAGCTGAAAGCGCGACTCCTGGTGGGTCAGAGAATCGTGGAATTCCAACAGAAGCTCGTTTCCGTCAGCAGGCGCACTGCATCATGCATCTAGCCGAGCCTTCCTACTATTCTGTGGACTAGGGCTGCAATCATTTCCTTTCGCCCGTCGCCACTCGGCCGCCACCTGCAGCGAAGATAACTCGGGTGTGCAAGAGACCGGTCACCCCGACTCGCGGGGAATCACTCAATCCATGTAGATGTCCAAGTGCAGGACAGTATTCCAGAATCGAGGCTCAGTTCAAGCAGAGCTACGCGAAGAACCTCCCGCATCTTCGTCTAAGGCCCGTAAAGTCTTGGTACTGCATACCGTTCTTCCCGGCCAGCTCTTCGGCAGTTGTCGTGCAGCGGTTACTTCGCGAGATCTCGGGCGAACGGGTCCCCCTAATCGCTTGCTGAGTCAAATCATTCAAAGTGCGAGGGACCATAATGCGAATCAGAAACATCTTGTTTGTCCTCTCTTTCTGCATGCCGGTAGCGACGGTAACTTTCGCGCAGCAGAAATCATGGCAGCTGCCGCCGAACGCCAGCTCTCCTTCAAGAGCCGGGACCAGCACGGGTTACGGCCGGCTGCCCCCCGTATTCGAGGCGAACCAGGGTCAGGCCGCCCCGCAGGTCAAGTTTCTCTTCCGCGGCAGAGGGTACACAGCGTTTCTCACCTCTGGGAGTATGGTCCTCACTTTACGATCGGCCAATCTCATATCAGTCCCACAACCGATTAATGCGCGCAACGCCAACACCATTCCGATTGCTTCGACCACAACAATGCAGTTCCGGCTGACGGGAGCGGCCACGAGTCCTGCAGTCATCGGGGAAGATAAGAAAACGGGCAAGGTGAATTACTTTATCGGCAATGATCCCACGAAATGGCACACCAATGTGCCGACCTATGCCAGGGTTCGGTACAAGAATGTCTATCCGGGGATTGATCTCGTCTACTACGGCAGCGGTCGCAAGCTGGAGTGCGACTTTGCAGTTTCTCCCGGTACCGATCCTAACCAGATTCAATTCGAAATCACAGGCGCCAATGGGATTCGAATCGATGAATCAGGCGGCCTTGTGCTGCATACGATGAATGGGGATCTTCACTTCGAGAGCCCCGTCGTATATCAGGAAGCCAACGGCCAACGTTTACCCGTTGACGGCGGATATGTCGTGAATGACCCAACGCATGTCGGCTTCCGGATTGCTCACTTCGACTCGAACTATGCATTAGTGATCGACCCGGTGCTGACGTATTCGACCTACCTTGGCGGAAGTGGCATTGATCAGCCGTCCGGAATGGCCGTCGATAGTTCCGGTGCCGTCTATATCGCAGGGTATACCGACTCAGCGAACTTCCCGGTGGCGACTCTCGGCTCACTCCCAACCAACACATACCACGTCTTTGTCGCCAAGCTGGATGCAACGGGCTCGAATCTGGTATATGCCGATTACATTGGTGGTAACAGCCAGGATTATGGCATCGCGCTTGTCTTGGACAGCGCAAATGACGTCTATGTCACCGGCAGCACGGAGTCAAGCGATTTCCCTCTAGTGACTCCCTACCAAGCAGAACAACCAGGGCCGTACGCTGGATTCCTGACCAAAGTGGCGGCCGATGGTTCTTTCCTTCTGTATTCAACCTACCTCGGCGGGAACACTTTCGATCAGCCGACGAGCATCGCCATCGATGGTTTGGGCCAGGTGCACGTCGCGGGTTACACGATGTCGCAAAACTTTCCAGTGGCCAACGCCTATCAGGCCACAGCAGCCGCAAACCAAGATGGAATTTATGGCAACTACGGCTTCTTAACGAAGTTCAGCCCGGATGGATCGTCTCTGGTCTATTCCACCTATCTCGCCGGCAATTTTAGCGTCGTCCAAGATTGCGGCGCCCCGTGCTGGCCTGCACCATACAACACAATTAACGCAGTAGCGGTCGACACGAGCGGGAACGCCTACGTTACCGGCACTACCAACACCTACAACTTTCCCGTCACGTCCGGGACCTTCCAGACCAGTAATTCCACGCAGCAAAACGCGGGCATCGGATTTGTGAGTAAATTCACCAACGTCGGGACTCTTGCCTATTCCACATATTTTTACGGATCGAGCGGGGATCCGGTTGATATCGAGGCAATCGCGGTCGATGGCTCGGGCTCTGCCTATGTCGCCGGTTCCGCTGACAGTGACGGTACTTTCCCCATTACTTCCACTTCCATCTGTGATCCTGGCGTGTTTGGATTTGGATGCAGCTATGCATTCGTGACTAAGTTTGATTCCACCGGATCGACACTGCTGTACTCGACTTTCCTTGGTCCCAACAACTATGCGAGCCCACAAGCCATCGTGCTTGATCTCACTGGCGACGCCTATGTGTTGGCCGCGACACGTAGCGGTTTGTTCCACACGAATAACGCAATCGAACCTTATACGAACAATACGGATGTGCTCCTGGTTGAGATTGACCCAGCGGCCACCACCCAGTTGTTTTCCACCTTCCTGGGAGGCAGTGGAGATGATTCCCCCAGCGGCCTCGCCCTTGATACCAACGGCAATCTCTACGTCGTCGGCTCGACGAATTCCGTCGACTTCCCAACGACACAAGGAGCCTTCCAGAACTTGCCGGGAGGGAGCATCGATGCCTTTCTGACAAAGATCGGCCTTGGTTCTGCGTCATCGGTGTCGTTAAGCCCGCCTTCGCTACAGTATTCTTCGCTGTCGATTGGCTCGACCAGCCAAACTCAGACGGTTTTGCTCCGTAACGTGGGCAGTTCGCCGCTCTCGATTTCATCGATCACCATCAATGGAGATTTTGCGGAGACTGATAACTGCGGAAGCAGCGTACCGGCGGCGGGCAATTGTACGCTCTCTGTGACTTTTACACCCACGGCGGCGGGATTCCGCAACGGATCGGTCTCGCTTCAGGATAACGCTGCGGGATCGCCACATGTGATCACCCTGATTGGAAGCGGCGCTGGAGCGAATGTTGCTCTGAGTCCCGCAAGCCTGTCTTTCTCCACTCAACCGGTGGGAACTTCCAGTGCCGCGCAATCTGTGACGCTGACCAACACCGGGAATGCAACGTTGAACATCGGCAGCATTCAGATTACAGAAGACTTCTCGCAAATCAGCAACTGCCCCTCCACGCTGGCTTCCAACCTCAGTTGCACCCTCAACATCAGCTTTACGCCGACCGTGACCGGAACAAGAAACGGAACGCTAACTCTCAACGACAACGGCCAGGCCAGCCCCCAAACCGTAACTCTAACCGGGACGGGATCAGCCAGCTTGCTCATTGCTACCACGACCCCGACGAACTTGGTCTTCCTCAGCCAGCAAGTCGGAACTTCCAGTGCTGCGCAAACCGTGACGCTGACCAATACGGGGAATGCAACCTTGAACATCGCCAGCATCCAGATCACTGGAGACTTCGCTCAAGTTAACAACTGCGCCTCCACGCTGGCCTCCAACGTTAGTTGCACGCTCAACGTGAGCTTCACGCCGACAACGACCGGAACTCGAAGCGGAACGCTAACTCTCAGCGACAACGCCCAGGGCAGCCCTCAATCCGTACCTTTGACCGGGACCGGATCGGCCAGCTTGCCCATCGCCACGATGACCCCGACGAGTCTGATCTTCCTCAGCCAGCAGGTGGGGACTTCCAGCGCCGCGCAAACTGTGACGCTGACCAACACGGGGAATGCGACGTTGAACGTAGCCAGCATTCAGATCACCGGAGACTTCGCGCAAATCAACAACTGCCCCTCCACGTTAGCTTCCAACCTCAGTTGCACGCTCAACATTAGCTTCACGCCGACAGTGACCGGAACACGAAACGGAACGCTCACGCTCACCGACAACGCCCAGAGCAGCCCTCAAACAGTAACTCTGACGGGGGTCGGATCAGCCAGCTCGCCCATCGCTACAATGAACCCGACGAGTTTGGCCTTCCTCAGCCAGCAAGTAGGAACTTCCAGTGCTGCGCAAACCGTGACGCTGACTAACACGGGGAATGCAACGTTGGACATCAGCAGCATTCAGATCACCGGAGACTTCTCTCAAATCAACAACTGCCCCTCCACGCTGGCTACCAACCTGAGTTGCACGCTCAACGTTAGCTTCACGCCGACAGCGGCCGGAACTCGAAACGGAACGCTAACCCTCAGCGACAATGCCCAGGGCAGCGCTCCGGTGGTGAACCTTGCAGGACTCGGCATGGATTTCAGCCTCACCAGTTCCCCGAGCAGCAATGCTCTGAACCCTGGCAAGAGCGTCACCTACCAACTGGTGGTCTCTCCCCTGGGTGGTTCATTCTCAAACCTAGTCAAGTTGAGCTGCGCTGGGGCGCCACTTCTGGCGGCTTGCAGCATATCGCCAAGTGCCGTCACTCCGAACGGTAGCGCAGCCACGGCCTCGTTGACGATTACCACCACAGCATCCGTAACGCAGTTCGTTCCGACTCGTCCGTCACAGGACAGCACGCCCTATGCGATCTGGTTGCCGCTCCAGGGGATCGGTTTGATTGGAATGATTCTGGCAGGCTCGGGCGCCAAGTCGAGAAAAGCTCGGCGGAGCTTCTTTCTAACGCTGATTGGCTCTGCACTGATGTTCATGGGTGGATGCGCCGGCGGAACTGGCATCACGACCCCGCCCCAGAACGGCACGGCTCCTGGAACCTACACGATCACGGTGACGGGAACTTCGGGAGCTCTGCAGCACTCCCTCCCTGTAACTCTTATCGTGCAATGATCGTCGAGATCCGAACTGTCGGCTAGTTGCACGTGGCCAGGTTCTGGCCGACGCCTTCCAGGCTAATGACAGAGTCAGCAACCAGAGGCAGGCTCCAGAACCTGTTGTGATGTTTGCGCAGATAGTACGCGGCAGCCACAGAAACCACACTCTTTATCGATGCGACAGCGTAGGCTCGTCCGACAGTCGGGTGAGTTCCGTACAAGTAGGCGGACTGAACTTCCACGTTGCAGACCCCCTTTTTCCCGGCCAGCCAATTCTCGCGGGCGAACAGCGTCGTATATGAATCGGCGAACGTGCTACCTGTAGAGATAAGTGCAAGGCTCACAAGCTTCATATCGATGGGTTTGGTCTCTGGGCTGGCTAACCCGATCTTAGAGCTCCGGATCGGAACTGTAACCTTGATCATGGCCGCGTTACCGGGAACAACAATTCTGGGAGCCTCAGGCGGCTCGGCCGCCATCGAGATCGCAATCATCGCTAGTACGGCAAAGGCGGTGCGCAGTGTGAACCTCACCAGAGTCGTCGGCATACGTGCCTGCGTCGCGATCGCGCTACGCGAGGGCTCAACTTTCGTTGTCGAGTGCGAAGACTGGTTACGCTTGGTCATGGCCTGAAGATAGGCCCGTAACCCAAGTCCTACAATGGCGAGATCGTAATAGAAGATAGTAATGTGGTGGTAACCACCCACGCGTACCATCACCTTTTGAAACTTTAGCTTCCCCGACGCGACGCAGAGTTTATCCACCGCGCTAGAGTCGTACTCTTTGCGCCAGAGTATCGAGAATATCCGCGCTTTCGCTCCGGATCAGCAACGCACCGGCCATTGGCTTCGCGATCCACCTCGTTAGAATCCGGGCTTAAGACAACATTCTCGAATCAGGACGCCCCGCAATGGAGGGACGGCTCGAGACACCTAACGCAGCGCCCTATTAACTTCTGCCCTTGCCTGACGTTGCCTGACGTTGCTTGACCTTGCACACACGTCTTGCCTTTGGCAGCACTCGTGCAATCAACGTTGATGAAGAACTCCCGATTCGAGCGCGAGGAATTCGCTAATGCGATTAACGAAGGCTACAGGTATTGCGCTATCACTTATCTTCACAGTCTTGGCGAGCCATGCCCAGGAACGGCCTGCGCCAACATACTCCCGCTCGGCGACATCTGAAAACGACAACATGAGATCGAACTATGGTAAGGTGCCACTCATGTTTGAGGAGAACCAGGGCCAGACTGACTCCCAGGTTAAGTTCCTTTCACACGGCAGCGGATACTCCCTCTTCCTCACAACGGGCGGGATGGTTCTCGCCTTGCGAACTTCCGAAACAGACTCGCTGATAGATGCCTCCGCTGCGCCGGCCCCCGGCCGGAACGCTTCGAGAGTCTCTCCAATCCGTCAGTTAGAGAAGGCTTTCAGGGAACGCAAATCGACGGTTCTTACTATCGATCTCGTAGGGGCCGCGCCCGCTCCGGTGATCGTAGGCGAAGAAGCACTGAGCACAAAGGTCAACTATTTTATTGGCCGCGACCCGAGCAAGTGGCGCCGGAACGTCCCAACCTATAGCAAGATCCGGTACCGGAGCGTGTATCCCGGAATTGACCTCGTTTACTACGGCAATAACCAGAGGGTGGAGTACGATTTTGATCTCGCTCCTGGAGCGGACGCAACCCAAATCCAATTCGACGTGAAAGGCTCCGATGCCCTGACCGTCGACTCCGCCGGCAACCTCGTGCTGACCAAGGGCTCGACTGAACTCAGGTTTCAAGCACCCATCGTCTATCAACAACACAACGGACAACGTGCGCGGGTACCCGGCGCATATATCTTGCGCGATGCCACGCATGTGGGCTTCGAGGTAGGCGCCTACGATACGACGAAGCCTTTGGTGATTGACCCAGTTCTGGTCTACTCGACTTTCCTGGGAGGAAGCAACAACGACTTTAGCAATGGAATCGCTGTGGACTCCATGGGCGACGCCTACGAGGTTGGTCTCACGAATTCCCCGGATTTTCCGTCAGCCAGTATCAGTTCGCACAACACACGGCGATTCCGGATGTTTCTCACGAAATTTGACCCCACTGGCTCGACCCTGCTTTTCGCAGATTATTTCGGTGGCACCAGCGGAGGCGATGAAGCATCCGGAGTCGCGCTTGATTCCTCGGGAGATGCTTATGTCACAGGCGACGCAACGTCTTCTGATTTTCCGACTGTGAATGCATACCAGTCAGCTCTCGCCGGCAGTCAGGATGCCTTCCTGGTGAAGTTCTCTGCCGATGGTTCTTCCCTCATGTATTCCACCTATCTGGGAGGATCAGCGTTGACCTATATAGGTGGGTCGACGTCGCAGTACGGAACGTCTGTTTCGGTAGATCCGGCGGGAGAAGCGGTCATTGCTGGAGTCACCACGGCAACAAACTTCCCGACCGCCAATGCCTACCAGTCTGTAGTGTCGGCCGACCAATTTGGCGATTGGGGAGTGTACGGTTTTGTCACCAAGTTCGCCGCAGACGGCGCTTCTCTCGTGTATTCCACTTATCTGAGCGGCAGCACACTCGATACGAGTGCCCCCTGCGTTGGCTGCTTCCCCGATTCCGAAATCCTCGGTGTCGTCACGGATGCGTCAGGTAGTGCCTACGTTACCGGCTATACGACAGCGACCGATTTCCCGGTGACGTCCGGAGCATTCGCGACTACCTACCCTGGCTCTTACAGTGACGTCGGATTTGTCTCGAAGCTCACCGCTCCAGGTGCCCTTGCATATTCCACCTACCTTTCAGGAGTCTTTTCCACCATCCTGGATGCGATTGCCGTCGATGCAAGTGGTTCGGCGTATGTCACAGGATCTGACAGCGCAGGCGACAATTTTCCGATCGTCACCACAAGCATCTGTGATCCTTCTGTGTCGGCCTGCAACGGCGCCATCATTGCGAAGCTTGACCCCACGGGCTCAAGCTTGATCTATTCCACGTTTCTGGGCACCTCCAATAACATGTCTGGTCAAGCGATTCAGGTCGACTCCAGCGGCGATGCTTTCATCGTGGGCAGCGACGTTCAATTCGACTTGTCAAACCGTATTGAGCAATACGCCGGTGGAGATGGCGATATTGTCATCGCCGAAATCGATCCCAGCGCAACCACTCTGCTGATGGCGACTTTCCTCGGCGGGCAAGGATGGGAAGCCGCCTCCGGCCTGGCTCTCGACAGTAACGGGGCAGTTTACTTGACTGGCGAGACGCAGTCTGTCGACTTTCCTGTGACCCAATCTGCTTTCCAGACTACGTTTGGCGGAGAGACGGACACCTTTATCACGAAAATCGACCCAACTACAAATGCACCCGCAGTCGCTATGGCGCCGTTTTCTTTGCAGTTCGCTTCACAGAACATCGGCAGCACGAGTCCACCACAAACCACGGTCTTGCGCAATATGGGGTCCGCCGTGCTCACCATCAGCAGCAAAACCGTAGGCCCTGATTTCGCCGAAACCGACGATTGCGGCACAACCGTACCTGCCGCATCGCTCTGCACTTTCACTGTTACCTTTACGCCCACGGCATCGGGTAGTCTCGTGGAAGCTCTCACCATCACTGACAATGCACAAGGCAGCCCTCACGTTGTGACCTTGACCGGGACGGGTGCCGGCGCTCCGTCTAGTTTCAAGGCCAGTCCGTCACAATTGACTTTCCCCTCTTCGCTCGTGGGCAGGACAACCGCGGTGCAGAACGTCATAGTTACGAACACCAGCGATGCGCGCCTGAGCATCAGAAGAGTGCAAGTGACTGGTGATTTCTCGGTTGGCGGCAACAAATGTCGCTTAGTTGCACCCGGTGGAACCTGCACTGTGCAAGTACGCTTCACTCCCACAACCGCAGGTATTCGAACTGGTAGGCTCCGGTTACTTGACCCTATTGGCCGCAGTAAGCAAATTGTTGCGCTCACTGGATTAGGAATCGATCCCGTCACCTCTACTACGAGCGCCTTGGTCCCATAACAGCTGGAGGGAGCGCTACTACAAGCTGACGGGCGGGTTCATTTCCGAGCCACTTGGTTCAGCAGCGCCAACTGCTGATAGCTCTCCTTGCAGCTTTTCGATACGTTCGTCGATAGTCGCGGATGCGCTCCCCCGTTGCCTTCGCAAAATCGCACTCTACTGAGGCCAAGCAGGAGACTCTTACAACTTAAATAGCGACCGCAAAGAATCTTCATCAATATGGCTCTGAGGCGCTAGCCAATGAACAAACTCTCTGGCGCTGATGTGCGTCGGCCTTTGAACCTCCTTCTTATCAAGTCCAGACTCAAGATCCGCTTGTTTGCCCGTGTTGGTAACCACCTTCCATGTCTTCGTCTTCATCGTCTTTACCTCGCTTGATGGTGGCACAGTGACCACGCCGCTGCTTGCGTCCCGACGACATTCATATACCTATCCATCGAGTTGTCTCAACTGCATCTGCACTTGATCGGTGACAGTCACGACATCCGGCAGCAGCAGGCCTAAGATTCAAGGCGTTGAGATTCTCCCGTCTAGCTCCCGAAGTCGGGTCATCTGAAATTCACTTCATGCCGCCGCATCCTAGGAGAGACAGTCCAACGTTAGCGCTGCCTCAGTTTAAGGTCTGAGCGGTATTGCTCACCGCGAAGAAATCGGATGAATGAACGCGGGATCGACGAATTCCCCGTCCATTCAAGGTAAAGGGACGAAGCGAACTGTCCACGAATCGGACAGCAATCCAAGAAGGCTGACAGTTTCAAAGAATGGGGAAGCAGGATGCGGGACCCGCCCGGCGTGATCTAGCTCATCCTAAAAGAGTTAGAACTCCTCACTCTTGACCCACCAAATGTTGCGAACGGCTTCCTGCGTGCCTTTAACATACCCGTAGCCTTGATCTTCACGCAAAAGACCGCAGGCAGTCCCATTGCCTTGCTGGAGCAGCCTGAGACAGTAAGCTCCCTTAGATACTAGAAAGGATCACAGAGTGGAAACTGCGGCCAAGAGAGCCCCGACACCGGTCGTGTCTGCGTCCAAGCCCGTGCCTATGCCGGCCCTGTTGCTGGCCATGCTTGCGGTCTCCAGCAAGGTGAGCGACCTGATCCTGTCGCCGGGCAGCGATCCAATGGTGGAACTCTCCGGCAAATTGACTCCGGTCAAAATCTCTGGAATGGCACCGTTGACTCCGGAGGACACTCGCCGCATTGCTTATGAACTCATCGAGGGCAACAAACAGGCAACGGACTCACTGCAGAACCTGGGATCGTGCGACATCTCGTATCGTATGCCGGGGCACTCCCGGTTTAGGGTAAACATATTTCAACAGCGCGCCAGCCATGCCATTGTAATGCGCGTAATACCCCAGGTGATTCCCTCTCTTGCCGACCTTAACCTGCCCCCGCAACTCGCCGACATCGCCGACCTCCAGAACGGAATTGTTCTGGTCACTGGACCCACGGGATCGGGGAAATCCTCCACGTTAGCGGCCGTTTTGGATCGCATCAATGAGAGCCACGCTTATCACATTTTGACGATTGAAGACCCCATCGAGTTCATGCATCGGCATAAGCGCTCGATCGTTCACCAACGGGAACTTCACAGTGACACTCCCAGCTTTGCACTCGCTCTGCGGGCCGCATTGCGACAAGCTCCTAAAGTCATTCTCGTAGGCGAAATGCGGGACAAAGAGACCATCGAAATCGCCCTAGAGGCAGCGGAAACGGGCCATCTGGTTCTTTCCACTCTCCATACCATTGACGCATCGAACACCGTGGAGCGAATCATTGGGGCCTTTCCGATGGGGGAACAGCACACCATTCGCAACCGATTGGCGAAGAGTTTCCGGGCCATCATTTCCCAGCGCCTAATACCGCGGAAGGACGGAAGTGGACGCGTGGCGATCGTGGAAATTCTGCAGTCAACGCTTCGAACCCGCGAGTATATTGAAAAGGGCGAGAAGGATGGCAAGACGCTTCTAGAAGCGATGACAGATGGGGACACCGAAGGGATGCAGCACTTCGATGGAGAGATCGAAAAACTTGTCCGGGCTGGTATCGTGGACGTCAGTACTGGACTCGCTTATGCTACGAATCCTGGGAACCTGCGGCTCTTGCTGTCAGACATGGATAGTATTCCAACGGAAGCGTAGCGCCTCCGCGTAATTATGTTTCTGAACAAAGCGTTGGCGAACGCAATAGGGGTTACCCGCGTAACATCGCGTCTCTAACAATGTCGGCGGTAGCAGGCAGTATTTTCAGCGTGCCGTTCCTTGCACTCCGAAGAGCGCGTCATTTCGCTCTCGTCCGGATATGCCGATCCATCAAGGCTCGCCCGCAATCACTGTTCAGACCTGGAACTCCTTGGCGGCGGCGACCTCAACCCGGAGAGTAACCGGTAATTTCCGGGTGCGGTAGCCTGCCATCGCACCCATTTCTGTTCCTATAATGCGATTTCGGGACCTGACTGCCTTGGCCCAAGGGCTCACGATAATCTAGCGCTGCGCGGTTCGCCCTGCATCCAATGCGCTATGGAAACGAATGCACACTTGCTCAAGATGTTGTGCCGCCGACTTTGATGTGCCTGCGACATGAGATTCGTCAGCGGCCACGGATGCGAAGATTAACGTCACGTCGACTCGCCGGTCTGCCTGCCGCTTTCCGCAAGCCCTTTTCTGGCGCAAATTGCGTTTAGAAGTTATCGTGCAGATAGGATGCAAGCCAGTCCAGCCGGAACTGGATGTCGCCGATGTCAACGCGCAGAACGACTTGGTCGGCGAGAAGCTGGTTCTTGAATGCCTGCGAGTTGCCAGTGCCTAGCCCTTCGATACTTCCTAGTGACTGCTCAATGTCGGAGTCGTGCTCAAGCAAAGCGGATAGCTGCGGACGCAGGAAGGAAAGAGTGTCCTCGATCTGCTTTTCAAGAACAGCCGATTGCCGCGCGACATCGTCGAACTGGTTATTCTTAAGATCCAAGTAGGCCCTTGCGGACCGATCGAGGTGTTGGTTGGCGGAATGACGTCCGAAATCGTAGGTCAGGCTGACCTCACCGAACCCACCGAACTCCGAGACAGTGGTGTTGGAATTGAACTGCCCCAATTGACGGCGTCCGCCGCCGGACAACATAAGGTCCCAGCCGTTTTCCGCCGCCAGCTTGGTAATGGCTTTCTGGTTTGCTTCGTCGGCATGCAGCTTGTTGCTGATCAGAACGCGAAGCGGTACGTCGCTCATCGGCGGGACGTCAGGAAGAAGACCGGTCAGAGCCGAAGTGCGCCGCATGTCCAGCCGCGCTCTTGCAGACTGAAGATAATAGAGAGCCATGCGAGTCATGTTTTTCGCCTGAACCATTTGTTCTTCGTCGCGAATCATCTTTTCCAGCTGGTCTGAACCCTGCTGAACTAGATCGAGTCGATGCATGAGCGAGTCTCTCTCCATTTTCAGTGAAGCGAAATAGATGTGCTGCTGTGCCTCGGTCTGAGCCACGTAGAGATGACAAGCAGCGCGTGCGGCTGTCATAGTGAGCGGCGCTTTCAGGTTGTTGGCGAGACCTGTCAGTGAGACCGAAGATCATTTGCGGTGGTGTGCCGGCGCTTGGCTGCGTCGGTCCTATGATGGTCGATGGGCTGCGAAGCAGATCGCGCTGGGCATTCGCCTGCTCAGTAACGTATTTGCAATATGCGTTTTCCGCTGTTTGGTCGTCTCCTGCGAAGACGGTTGTACAACATAACAGGACTGCGGCGATGAGTAGAGCTGGCTGCTTCATAACAATGCACCTTTAGGAAACTTCAGAATAGGAGCGGCTTGCTCCCTACAAAAAGTGTTTTAGACTTGGCGGAATCTGGATCGGTCAGTTCCAGTTGCACGAGGAATCCCCGCAGGTCGCTTCGGAAGATCGGATGCGTTGCGTGTTGCTCCCCGGCGAATCTTGCCTTTACAGTACCCACTTGACGGCAGACGACAAAGCTCAGGTAACAGTCATAAACTGGAGCGCCTTCGTTTGCCACCGCTTGATTCTCGTAAGGCACCAAGGCCACATTCGTCCTCGCGCCTTGCATCGCAGCCCAGAGAGGCGTCTGTTTTGCTACTTTCAAGGCCTGATCGAGTTTCGTTGCCTGGTTTCGTTCGGTAGCGATCTGTTTCTGGGCAGAGTCGATGACGATCCCCAGACATGCGATTTCTGACTCTAGTTCGGTCTTCTTGTGAAGAGTGTCAAGGTAAGTCGTGGACGGAAGCGTCTTCTCCCAGATTGTGTCCTTCAGCAATGTCGTCGCGATCCTGCTGTCGGTAAGTTCCCCGTTCGCCTTAACTAAGAGCATCGTCGCTTGAGTCGCGTCGCTTTTGGTAATGAGTCCCGCTGCCAGCTCTTTATCGATGGTAGCGTCAACATCGGCAAGCTTTATCAGCGCACCCTGCGTACGAGTGTCGTCGGAGTTTTTCTGCCTGTCCAGGCTGACGAGCACCGGGCCGGTCTCTCGCTTGTGCTGGTCCTCTTGCGCAATCGCCTCGTCGATGGCCGGGAGCAGCTTTTCGAGTTTTGCCTTATGCGATTGGGCTTCCCCCGCCGTGTTTTCGAGCTTTCCGATGTCCAACTTGAGCTCGTCGATAGTGTTCTGCGTTGAAAGAGTCTTGCTGGTCAGGTCAAGCGTTTCCTTGTCACCTTGGGAGAGGATGACTGGCGCAACCCATGTCTTGCTGCCCGCATAGAATGCGCTTCCTAAGCCGAATATAAGGACTCCCGCGAGAACTGCGTACAAACTGACAATCGCAAAGACGCGGTAGAGCATGAGAACCGAATGATTGATTGCAGGTTTGATGTCTTCTATTTTCATAATTCTTGTCCTAAACATTTGACCTGTCTCCTGGTCCGGCTTCCCCAGTCGCTAAAGTCGAAGGTGAGCAGAGACAAGACGGTGAGATAGAAAGAGTTGATGATCCACCAGAATCCGAAAAAGCCAAACGCAAGCGGGTTAGAGATCTTTTGATCCGGAAACCGCTTCGAGATAATCAAGTGCAAGATCGCGCCGATCGCCAGCGAAATGACCAGCGTGATCGGATGTAAGAAAAACAGAGGATCGAAGAGGGGCGCGATAAAGATTCCAAGAGTGAAGGTCAAAACTGTCAGGGGAGCAATCGTGGAGCAATACACGCCATTCGGATGTACGGTCCCGAGGTGACTCCAAAGCAATTTGTAGGTCATGCACAGATCGCGGGCGCCACTTTTTCTCCAGCGGTACTGCTGGCTAAAGAACTGCGGATACTTCTCAGGCGCGTTGGTCCAACATCGTGCCTTCGTATTCACATAGGTGTCATAGCCCAAAAGAAGCGCGTGATGCGTAATGTAGCGATCTTCCCCCTCCGTCACTTCTACTCCAAACCAGTTTCGGGCCAGAATCTTGGGTTCGATCTGCTCGAACAAATGGCGCCGGATCGCCAGGAGGTAGCCTCCCACACAGGTAACCGACTTCGTCCAATTCTCGTAGGTTTTCCACAAATCGAAGGCGAGGAAGTAGACGTAGGTCTGCACTTGCGTGAGGGGATTGGTGTTGGGATTTCGGATCCCAACCGTGCCGCCAACAATTCCCATTTTGGGATCGGAGAAGCACGATACCAACTCTCGAATTGTGTTCTTCGCGAAAATGCAGTCGGAATCGACCACAAGAATGATGTCGGAACTGGATACATGGGAGGCGTCAATCAGGGTGCGGGATTTTCCCATATTCTTAGCATTTCGCCGGGCGACGACGCGGCCGGGAAAATCGACCGCCGCTTTCTGAAGCCACTCCCAGCTGTCGTCTCTGGAGCGGTCATCGGTGGCGATAACTTGAAATTTGTCCATGGGGTAGTCGCATTCCAGAATGGTTCGGATGGAGTTGTAGACATCCGGTCCTTCGTTAAAGCAGGGGAGCAAAATAGCGACGGTCGGTTCCAGTGAGAAATCCTGTTTGACGCCGGCCAGCCTCGGATGCCCGATACGCATCACGATCGACCATGCGTATTTGGCGAGGCTAAGGAAGAGGCGCAATCCGAGCACCCAGAGAATAAAAGTGAGCACGGCCTATTTCGCTCCCGCGGGCGTGAATTTCACGGAGCGAACAAAGAAATAGCGCTCCACGCCGACAGCGGCCACGCCGCCCCATTTATTACTGTTCGTACCGCGGTGCTGAAGAATGATGTGCGCCGGACTTTGCGGAATGTGTTCGGTCTGGTGCGCTACTCTCGTGCCGTCGATGTAGACATCCACAGTTGTGGGTGTCCAGACCAGAGAATAGCGCCGGAATCGAGTTGCCAGATTCGGCTCGACCACTTTATCGCTGGTCTTCAGGAGCGGTGTGGGGTCGAGAGCAGGGTTGGGGTTCCGCCACGAGCTAACCCACATGGCGTTCTCATTTCCCAGGAACTCCAGATCGATTTCGCTCTCAGACTTGTTGTAGTACATAAAACCGGACGATACGGCGCCGGTTAAGGAGTCGCCTTCGCCTTGGGGGGTAGGCGACAGACTGCTCATGCGCATCTCGAAATCATAGGTACCATAGCCAAAACACTCCTTGGACAGGATGGCACCGCCGAGCGATTCGACACCGGTGGCCGTCGCATGCTGCTGGACAGTGATGCGCAGCATGCCTTGCGTTAAGTCAATCGCAGGGGCCACATAAGTGCCACTATTTAGGCCAGGTGCGGAATCCGGCGACTTGTACGTTGCGACGATCCACTTCGTCAGGTCGAGGCTCCCGCTGTTGAATTCATCCTGAAATGTAACGCGAGCCTGAGCATTGGCTCGGAGCATGAGGCAACTCCAGAGGAAGGGTCGAATCAGCTTAGCTCGCAAGGGTTAGCACCGCGAAGGTGGAGGCACTTCGAAGACCATCTCAAGTGCCAAGCTAAGTAATTTAGTATCAAGTACTTATGTAGTTTTCCGATTGAGAAACCGTCGCGCCTGTTCTTAGGCTGGAAACGGTTCCAGCATTTGGACAGCAGGGTGTCTTCAAAACGCGGATAAAGGTGCAGCCTGAGTTCTCTTTTAGGCGAATGCCATTACAGGGGGCGGTTCTCTACCTTGTCGAAAACGGTCTCATAGGGATAGCGGTGCGGGTATCCTAGGACGAAGGGCGCTTGGGTCTAGGATGCGCGACCATGGCCTCTATGATGGGCCTGTCCTTCTCCGTCACGGTGGCGGTCTCCCCGACCGTCTTTTCAATGACAGTTCTCCGTCTCGCGTAGTAGCAATCCAAAAATAAATTGGCACCAGCCACGATGAAACGGCTACCTCTTGACGCGGCAATGAACCAATCCCCGCGGGCGGAAAAGTGTCCCCACAAGCCGAGTGAAGCCACAACTTAAAAAATCGTTTTAGGTCCATCAGCCCAAGATTTAAATCCATTGGCCCGAAACCCGCGGGTTGCGGTGGAGGCCGTAATTTGGTCGGCAAGGCGAGCTCGCACGCCGAATTCCCACTCTTGACAAGATTCCATAGAGTGGAATATGTTTTCGCGCCATGGGATGTGCTTCGTATTACGCTGAGAGCAAATTCAAGTCTTAAAGCTGCCCGCGGTGAATCGGTAGATGTGGAACCACAAGAGCACGAGTTGTTTGGGCAGGCGTGTCGATGGAGGCTGCCGCCCCGGGAGATGAGTGATGAGAAGGAATTACGGCTTCTGCATTCCGATTCTCGTAGTCGTATCGGTGCTGTTGCTGCCCGGTATGCTGCTCGCTGATGTCACCGGGTCCATCCTTGGAGTAGTGCGCGATCCATCGCAGGCTGTGGTCAAAGGGGCGCAAGTCACAGTCACGAACACTCAGACCAACCTTTCCCAACAGACAGTTACGGCCGACGATGGCTCCTATCGTTTTCTGGCGTTACCGGTCGGGAGCTACAAGGTGAGCGTCACCACTCCTGGGTTCCAGCAATTTAACGCCACCGACATCGTGCTCAAGGTAAACGACGAACTTCGCATCGACATAGCGCTCCGGGTCGGGAACGTTAGGGAAGAGATGAGCGTTGCCGCCGACTCGGTGCAGGTCGAAACCGAGAGCACCCAACTTGGCGATGTGATCGATTCGAAAAAGATGCTGGCATTGCCGCTGAACGGACGTAGCTATCTGGATTTGTTGGGCCTGCAGGCCGGTGTGGCGCCGACGACGGCTGGGACAATTGGTGGCGACCGGCCGGTTTCGGGCTACATCTCAAACGCCGGCAATATCTCAGTGAATGGACAGCGCGAGACGGCCAACGCGTTTCTGGTCAATGGCGGCGACGTCAGCGAAGGGCGGAATCTGGGGGCGGGCCTGGTTCCGAATCTTGATTCCGTCGAAGAATTTCGGCTGATCACCAACAGCTTCGACGCGGAATATGGAAAGTTCAGCGGCGCGGTGATGAACGCTATCACCAAGTCGGGCACGAATGGCTTTCACGGCGATGCGTTCGAGTTCCTGCGCAATAACGCGCTGGACGCCCAGAACTATTTCTTCTCCGGCCAGCCTAAAACCGAACTCCGACGGCATCAGTTCGGCTTTACAGCCGGAGGCCCATTCTGGAAAAGCAAGTTGTTCTGGTTCACCGATTATCAAGGAACCAGACAGGTGCAAGGCGCGGAAGTCAGCGAAGTAGCCGTGCCGAGCGCCGCTCAACTTGGAGGCCAGTTTGATCCTTCAACCTTGACCGGCGTAGTCGATGGCATCGCCGGCGGAACATGTCCGGCATGTGGCTGGCCGACGGAACTGTCGCAGCGGTTGGGTTACGCGGTTACAGCAGGTGAGCCGTACAGTTTCACAGGATGTACTTCGACGGCGGACTGCGTCTTTCCAGGCGGCTTAATTCCGAAAACTGCGTGGGCGCCACCGGCGGCTGGAATCCTCCCTTACATCCCGGCTCCCAACAACCCCGACGGCACATACTCGAACAACAGTCAAAAGAATACGGTTAGGGACGATAAGATCGGGGAGCGCGTCGACTTTAATAGTCAGAAGACGGGCAATTGGTCCTTCTATTACCACTTTGACGACTCTACAGTTTTAAGCGCCCTGCCTAGCGGCGGCGCTAGCGTGCCGGGCTTCCCGGCGGTAACGCCAACCCGCGCGCAAGAATTCGTCATCAGTAATAACAAGGCCGTCGGAACCACCGCCGTGAATGAGGCGCGGCTGACTTTCTTTCGTACGTCTACCCATCTGGACAACCCGAGCGGTGGCAAGGCGTCGCTGGCTTCACTCGGCTTCGTGACCGGTCTCGGTACTCTGGGAATCATTCCCGATGCTACACCCGGATTTCCGGAGTATGTACCTCAAGTCTATTTCAATAACTTTGCCATCGGCACCCCTTCGCTGATTACATTCCAGCCCAATAACACCTACACGGCGTCGGACGGATTCTCCAAAGTCATCGGTAAACATACGCTTAAGTTCGGTGGAGAATTCCGCTATTTGCAGGTGAACGAACGCAACTTGGCCAGCCAGGACGGGGCCTTTATTTTCGATGGCACGGCCACTGGAGGCGGGGGTGGGTACACCCAGGCGGCGTTACAACTTTTGGATTCGCGCACACGCTATGGCGGCGCTTATGTGCAGGACGCATGGAAAGCAACTCCCAATCTCACGGTGAACTTGGGTCTTCGCTGGGAAGTGAGCATGCCTTGGTATGACACTGAGGGAAGACTCCAGACCTGGGTTAAGGGACAGCAGTCAACCGTCTTTCCGCTTTCTCCCCAAGGCCTTGTCTATCCGGGCGATGCGGGCATTCCCAAAACTCTGGCCCCGACCCGGTACGACAACTTCGGACCGCGCATTGGCATTGCTTACTCTCCGAGCTTTAGCGACGGAGTGTTGGGCAAAGTCTTTGGCGGGCCAGGAAAGAGCAGCATTCGCGCCTCGTACGGCTTGTACTACACTTCGGTTGAGGATTTGAACCTCTTCTATCAAGTGGGAGATGCTCCCTTCGGCTTGTACTGGACCAGTCCGGGTCCCGTTGACTTTGCCGAGCCCTTCCGAAATCGGCTGGATGGAGGCACCGACGGCGAGGGACAGCGCTTCCCGTTCACCATCCCGACTCCGGGCAGCCCGGCAAATAAAACGCTCGATTTCTCGGTTTACGAGCCGATGTCCTATTTCCCGGGATACGACATTCATAACAGGCTCCCGTACGCTGAGCACTTCAATTTCTCGATTCAGCGTGAGTTGAGCAAATCCACCGTCTTGACTCTGTCTTATGTGGGCACCGAAGGGCATCGGCTGATCGCGCAGACCGAAGCCAACCCAGGCAATCCCGCGTTGTGCGCGCAGCTTAACGCTGAAGGGTATACCGATGCATCCAGCGGGGCCCCCGGGTGTGGACCGAATCTTGAGCAGGACACGTTCACTCTCGGCGCAAATACGGTTTACGGCACCCGGAATACTCTTCTAAATCCGAACTACTGCCCCGGAGCCCAGTCCCTCTGTTTTGGTTTCGGCAACACCTTCACCAAGCTGGTCGCGAATTCCGCCTACAACTCTGGGCAGGTGACGGTTCAGCGTCAAGCGGGGGATATAACCTTTTCGGCTTCGTATACGCTTGCGAAAGCCATCGATGACTCTTCTGCCTTCGGTGAGCTGATCAACTTCTCCAACGCCAGACTTAGCCGTGGCTTGTCGTCGACGGACGTGCACCAGAACTTTGTGGTGAGCTACGTCTGGGAGATGCCGTTCAATAAAATGTTTCACGGTTTGCCAAGGCTTACGAAAGGATGGCAATTGCAGGGCATTACCCGATTCGCGCAGGGATTTCCGATCCAGATGGGTGAAGCGAATCCCATACAAGCCGGGAGCCCACTGTGTCCGTCGAACGAGTGCGAAGGCGATGCCTCGCTGGTCGGCAGCCCCTCCACCGATATGCCGAATCTCGTGGGACCGATTCACATCCACAACCCTCGCAGTACGCTTAGCAGGACATATTTTGACCAGAGCGCATTTACCGGAACTGTGTGCGCTCTAACGCCGGCTGGGGTTTTGACTGGTCCGGACTGCGGAAGTTTCGGAACGGCGAACCGTCGATTCTTCCACGGCCCGGGATTCAACAATACCGATTTGGGTCTATCGAAGATGATTCCCCTCAATGACGCAATGCATTTCGAGATTCGAGGTGAATTCTTCAACATCTTCAACCATACGCAATTTAACAATCCCGCCGGGGACATCAGCAGCGCAACTTTCGGCAACGTCACCAGTGCCCACGATCCGCGCATTGGTCAGGTCAGTGCGAAATTCGTCTGGTGATGCAGTGGGAAAGTTTTGCGCATGGGGACGGCGGGCTACTCGCCGTCCCCTTCTTACTTTGAGGTAGAGTGTAGGCATGCGGCGCAACGGGTCGACCCGTGGGAACCATGTGATCCGAACTTGCCTGGTAGCGGCCTTCCTGACAGGAAGCCTTTGCGTGCCGCCGCTTTTTGTGCAGACGCTCAGTGCGCAAACCGCAGAAAGCTACCGCCAGCATGGAGACGAGCTGTCGCGTGCCAAGTCCTGGGACGACGCGATCGCAAACTACCGCAAGGCGTTGGAGCTTGCGCCGAACGACGCCGCAACGCACTACAACCTGGCCCTGGCGCTGAAGTACAAGGGGGACACCAGAGAGGCTCTGAAAGAATTCCAGGCCACGCTCAAGCTCCGGCCGAAATGGGCGGACGCACACTACGGAATTGGCGCCGTCTGGTACGACCTGGAGGACAAGGACGCCGCTATCAAAGAGCTGCGCACCGCCGAAGCCCTCGATCCACTCAATGCGGCGACGCATCGTTTGTTGGCCCGCATCCTTGCGCAGCAGAACAGTCTTGCCGACGCCGAGCATGAACTGAAGCTGGCGCTTCGATTGAAGCCCACAGCCGATACTCACCTGGAACTTGGGGTCGTCGAGGGACAATTGGGCAATCTGAATGAAGCTGCGGTGCAGTTTCGTCGTGCGATCCAGCTGGATCCAGGGATTGCTTCCGCGCACCTCATGCTCGGCCTGGTTTTGCGGCGTCAGTCAAATTTTAAGGGCGCGCTGGATGAGTTTCGCACTGCTGTAACGCTCGATCCGAATAATGCCGACGCTCAGTACAACCTGGGCCGGGAGTTGAAGACCGAGGGCGACACCGCCGGGGCCATTGCCGCCTTTCGCCGTGCCATCGAACTGAAACCGGATCTTGAACCAGCCCACTACAATCTTGCGCTCGCCTTGCGTCGTCAGGGGGACGCCGGTGATGCCAAGAAGGAACTGGATGAACTGGCCGGGCTGCATGAGTTTCGAACTCGGCTGGCGCAATCGAAGATGCTGATCCTGCAGGGGGTCGATGCCCTGAAAAATCAGAAATTCGACGACGCTCTGGCGCTGTTCCAGAAGTCGGTAGAGCAAACGCCCGAACTTCCCAGCAGCTACTACTATCTGGGGCTTGCCTGGGAGGGAAAAAACGATTTAGCAAGCGCGAGAGAAGCGTACGAGAAGGCGATTGAGCTGAAACCGGACTACGCGCAGGCTCACACGAGCTTTGGACTGTTTCTTTGGAAGTCAGGTGATCAAGCGCGAGGGCTGGAGGAATTCCAGCGGGCCGTCATGTCTGATCCAGATCTTGCGGAAGCGCACTATAATCTGGGGCTCGCGCTGGCGCAGCTACAGCGCCTGCCAGAAGCCATTCGGGAATTTAACGACGCGATTAGCCTCGATCCTCAGAATGTCGATGCACGAGTGCAACTGGGGCTGGTCCTGAGCCAAAACAACGATACAACGGCCGCAGCCAATGTACTTCGCGATTTGGTACGACGCGATCCGAACTTCGCCGAGGGGCACAACAACCTCGGGCTCGTACTACTGCAGGCTGGCGAAGTCCATAGGGCAGTGGCGGCGTTTGAAGAAGCAGTGCGGCTGAAGCCCCAGTACGCCGAAGCGCACTACAATCTCGCCTTGGCGCTTCGTCAGGAAGGTAAGAAGGCGGACGCACAGCAGGAATTCGAGAAGGCATATCAGCTCGCGCCAGAGTTGAGAAGCCTCCCCCTTCCATGACGGAGCGAGAGAGGCCGACAACCCTGGGCGAGGATGTCAGGAAAACGACGAGGCGTGGGCGAGTACATTGGTCTGCCGATTACCATCCGGGGAGTTTTCGCAAGATGTTTATGGAACAGTTGATCGCGAAGACCGGAATAACGCGGTATCACCTGCTGGGCCGCCCCCGATTGGGGCCCACTTTCGACATGGACCGCTCTTATTTTCTTTGGTAGCAGCCGATGTCTACGTTCCCGGATTTGACTCGCGGCGAGCCTTCAAGGTCCAGTTCTCCCACCTGCACTCCGACGGTCGTGCCAGCAGAAATTGCGGGCGAATCTGATCGCAGATGAAAGTCGTTCGCAGCAGCGTCAACAAAATGCGGGTCCAGAAACCGGGAATGACGGTCATTCCCGGTTGACTGAACATAATTGTCAAATCCCGTCGCGACTCCAGAAGAGGCTCCCCAGGTGCTCGCCCTTGATCCGGAAGCGCAGTAATAAAGGTTGTGATCGATAGCCACTGGCGGATGGTTTTTGTCGACCTGGTTTTTGTCGACATAGGATTTGTTTACCGCGATCAGACAGCGAGGCCCCGCATAAACGATGTTGTTGGCAAAAACATCGTTCTCCATGTTCCACTGCATCTGGAACTCGCCAGACCCCGTCTTCGACGTGTCGTTGTCGTAGAGCGTGTTGTTAACCACCGTGCTGTGCTCGGTGTGTCCTCGCTCCGGAGCATAACCCCCGATGGAGATTCCTGCGGTATGGCAGTGATAGATCAGATTGTTGCGTGCTGTGATGTAGCTGGTGGCGCGATCCTTGTGCTCACTGGCCAGCTCGATTCCGAAGTCCACATCGTGCATGACGTTCTGCTCGATCAGGATCCTGGTTCCGCCGTCCACGTAGATGCCATCGGAATTTACATCATCGCCATAGGCCGGATTGCCGCGCGAAGTAATGTTGTAAACCAGATTGCCGCTGACCACCCCGTCGCGAGCCTGGTCGACAGCGGGGTCGGGAGCGGTACGTTCGAAACCGATGACGTCGATTCCAATGTTGTTGTTGTCGTGGACCGTGTTGTGCGTGATTCGGAAGTTGGTGACGTTCCCGTTTACCACTAGCGACTCGCTCGATCCGGTTTGGAGATGATGCACCTCATTGCCATCAATCACCAGTTCACTGATCGGAGTCTTGGCGTCAGTGCCGTATACGGCAATGCCAAACCCGTTGCCGCCGCTGCCCGGACGATCGCGGCCCTCAAACTTCTGCTCAATATGATGGACGTTGTTCTTCAGTAGTTCGATGTGCGAACCGGCTCCCATTACGCTAATGCCTAATGGTGCGAGCCGATGTTCGGCGGTGCGAAAGTTGCGAATTTCAAAACCTTCGATTCGCACGTAGCTCTGGTTGTGAATCGTGAGTACGGCCTGTCTGCCGGAGGGAGTGAAATGTTCCGCGTCCAAAATTGGCGTCTCGCCGGGAGAGCTTTGAAACGTAATATACCCATCCGTCGCGTTGCCGGACAC
>JBEKRY010000041.1:0-39335 GCA_049517555.1 Candidatus Sulfotelmatobacter sp.
GAGGCCCAGCCGTTCACCCCCGGAGCACTCGTATAGCTCGCCTGGTTCGGAGGATCGTAAGGAATCTCGGACTGATAGAAATACGTCCGCCCGCCATTGCCGTTCCACAGGACCTGGAATTGCTGGTGGTGCTCCACAAACAGGCCGTAGATCGTAACCTCGTTGCCGTTCACCACCAACCCGTTCTGGCTGGTATTCAGGTCCCAGCCCACTCCGTCGCCGTGGTCTGCTCTCCAGATCCAGGTATGGTCCACCAGCGTGTCGTTGCTGTTGATCCTCAAATTCACCTTGGCCCGGCCCACGCCCGCGCCGCCCACGCGAAAGAAAATATCGTGCAGCGTGATCGGATCCTTCGCATGGCGCGCACGACTTCCCTCGGGCCCTACCTCCAGCAGCACCGGTGACTCGCTCGGGCCCGCATCGACCAGCAGCCCCGCAATCTCGATCCCGTCCGCGTCCGCTGTGGTCATCGCCGCAGTGCCCTTCACCGGACGTAGCGTCGCAAAGCCGAGCCCCAGCACCACCGTATGCGGCTGTGTCACGCGAATCGACGCGGTGAGCTCGTAGATCCCCGGCGTCAGAATCAGATCCTTGCCCAGTGCGAGCTGCGCGTTGATCGTATCTGCTGTATCCACGTCCGGGCGCGCAATGTAAAACCGCTCAATCGGAATGGTTTCTCCCGCCGTTTCTCCACTACGCCACGTAATCCCGGCGCTGTCGCGGTACAACTCCGGAACCCGCACGCTGAACTCACCCGCGGCATTCACCTGCAGAAACGGCTTTTCGCGCACCACCGGCGTATGCGCGACCGTCGTGTACGGTGGTGAAGGCCACGTGCCTTCCGGCGGATGCACTACGCCGACGAACACCATGTTCCAGTTCGCGCCCGTCCAACTCTTCCAATCGCAGTTGCGCGAGATCCACTGCTGCTGGCTGCCGGAGTCGACATTTCCGTCCACAAGCGAATCCGACATCCAACCGCCGCTTGCCCAGCCGTGATTCTGGTGCAGCACCAGGTCGCCGCGCACATGCATGCGCCGCAACGACACTGCCTGCGAGACCGCCCACTGCATCGTGCCGCCGGCTGGCGCTACCGAGAGCCCTTCCGCAGCTCTCCAGAAGGTCGTCGTCGCATTGTTGTGCTCCAGGTTCGCATCCGCATGTACGTTGCCCGCGATCCGCGTTGCATCAGGCGACGCGCCCAGCCCCATCACCTCGGTGTAGAAACCCACCGGCACATCCACCGAATAGCTTCCGGGCAGGAACAGCAGCGCATTGCGCTGCGGCCCAAACTCGTTATGCTGCTGTATCGCATACACCGAATCGATCTGTTTCTGGATCGAATGCGATGGCATCGACGGATCGAAGATCAGAACATTAGGCCCAAACACAGGCTTCACGCCCTTCGCCGCAAGTGCCGACAGAGCCGCTGCCAGCAGCCCCGCCGTGAAACCCAACCGTGCTAGCACCCGAAGCGCGCGCCTGTCAGACATAAGCCTCCACTGAACTTCGAGGGTATCACTGTTTGGGAGGTCCTATCCGTGGTAGTTGGTCAGACCGAGCGGTATATTGACGCAGCTCACCGCTAAGTGGTCCGTTCTCTGTAGTCCGGTTTGCTTTCTTTCGCGGATTTCGAGGGAAGAACTGCTGATCTCTGCAGGTTCAGACTGAGTGGCGGAGAGGGAGGGATTCGAACCCCCGGTACCCTTTCGGGTACGCCGGTTTTCAAGACCGGAGCCATCAACCACTCGGCCACCTCTCCGACGGTTCCATGTTGCTAGAAGGGGCCCGGTTGCGAAAGGACCGCCCCAGCCGCTTTTTGCTAGTTTACAACACACCCATAAATTTCAGTGCTGCGGCAGCTCGCCGAACGCACGGGAATGAAACTCCATGACCTCGTCGAAGTGCGACATGAAGTATGCCAGTCCGTGGTCGCCGGGGTAGGAGTGATATTCGTGTTTCACATTTTCTTTTTGCAGTTCGTCGTGCAGCGCAGCGGCTCCTTTTTCAAAGCCGTAGTTGTCATCTTGGCCGCAGTTGAAATAGATGGCCAGCTTGCGCAGCGCGGCGGCATTCTGTTTCGCGAGAATAAACGGGCTGTTGGCATTCCAGTGGGGCACGTTGATCGGCTGACCAAAAACCGCGCCCAGCACTCCCGCCAGTGGCGCTCCGGTTTTCGAAGCGGAGTCCAAGGCCTGCGGCGATGCCGTGATCAGCGCTGCGCTCTGCGCGCTCACCGCGGAGAACAGTTCAGGATGCGCGAAAGCGAAGCGTAAGGCGCCGTAGCCGCCCATGGAAATTCCGCTGATGGCGCGAGCCGAGCGACCGGCGCGAATCCTGTACTTGTTTTCGATCTGCGGTAGAAATTCCCGCAGGAAAAAATCGCTGTAGCGCACGGCACCGTCGGCCGAGTTGATGTAAAAGCTGCGCCGCCCCTCGGGCGCGACAATGAGGAAGTCGCCCATCTTATGCTGGCTGCGCAGATCGTCGAGCAAGGTCCAGCCGCCACTGTTGAAGAGCGTTTGCTCGTTGTCGCCGAGGCCGTGAAGAAAATAGAGCACGGGATAGCGCTGTGCAGGATGTAGCGATGCGCCCGCATCGTAACCTGGCGGTAAGTACACGCAATAATGGACTACCTGCTTGAGGATGCGGCTGTTCAGTGCGCCGCAGTCGATGCGGCTCTGCGCGGCTGCCAAGCCTCCGGCGATTAATACGAAAACGCAAACCAGCCTCATGGCACGGATCATGCTGGCACGCAACATGCGGGCGACGATCGTGCAGGGGACGATCATGCAGGTCAGTTTACTCGTAGCGCAGCGCCTGCACGGGATCAAGCCGGGCAGCGCGTCCCGCGGGATAGAGGCCAGACACCAGGCTGACGAGGAACGAGAATCCAATCGCCAGCGCAACCAGCCACCACGGCACTGCCCAGAAATGTTCGGGCGGAACGGACTGGCTCTTGAGCCAGAGATTGGTGCCAAAGTTGATCAACTGGCCGATCGTCCAACCCAGCACGACTCCGATGATGCCTCCGAGAATTCCCATGGCCCCGGCCTCGGCAAAGAAAAGTTTTTTCACATCCCCATCGCTGGCGCCGATGGCTTTCATGATGCCAATCTCGCGTCGCCGCTCAAGAATTGCCATCACCAAAGTATTGACGATGCCGATGGAGGAAACGATCAGTGCCAAGCTGCCGAAGATGCCGAGGAACGCGTACAGTACTCGGAAAACCTGCTGCAGACCGCGGCTCGCATCGAGAATCGAGAACGTGCCGAACCCCATTTTCTTGATTGCGTCTTCCAAGGCCTGAATCTGCGCAGGATTCTTCACGCGCACGCTGACCGAGGAATAGATTGGCTGATCGCTGGCCGCGCGCGCGACCTCGCGCAGGTCGGTGAGCTGCATAACGTGCAGGCTTTCGGCCAGCTTCAAGGGCAGAAACACTCGGGCGCGCGTTGGTCCGCGCATGCTCTCCGGGTCAAGATCGGCAACACCGACAATTTTGACTTTCTGTTCGCGGGAAACGACAGAATATGCGGCCCCGGCGAGGGAGTTATCATCCGAATTCGCCGCCGAATTCGCCGCGTCAGCACGGGGCGGTGAAGGCGCAGCAGGGCTCACCGAGCGTTGCGCGTAATGAATGGTCAATTCCTTGCCCAGCAATGGTTTTGCGAGGTCGGCCACATTCGGTTCTTCGCCTCCCCGAGGTGGCGTATTGCCCAATAGTTCTTCAGCGAACGCCTTTTGCACGATAACCTCCGACGCTGTATCGGAGGAAAAAAAACCGCCCTGCATGCCATCAAAGGCGTCGTTGGATTTCGCGGACTCGGGCAGAGCGGAGATCATCACCAGATGCGGCTTGTCCTCGTACCGGAGTTCCGCGCTGAAGCGAATGTCAGGATAAGCCTCGAGTACGTTCGGCAGGCGTTCGAGTTCGACTCGCGCCGCTTCATCGAGGACGCGGCTTTCGCCCGGGTTGGCCCCGCTGCGGTCATCGTCGCGCTCGCGGCCCATGGCGCGCATATCCCGGTGGGAAGTGACCAGGACCGTGTCAAACAGCCCCGACTTCGCCAGGCGCCGCGAAAATAACTGCTGCAGGCCAATGCCCAGCGAAAGCATGGCTACCAGTGACGCCACACCGACCGAGATGCCGACCGTCGTCAGGGAATTTCGCAGCAACGACTCGCGCAGATTCCGCAGAGCAAGTTCGGTGAGATCTGGAATCTTCACAGCTGTCCTCCCTGCTTGCCCGAATCGGCAGCGGATGTATTTGCTCGGTCGTTGTTTGCGCGATCATCGTTGGCCCGATCGTCGTTGGCCCGATCATCGACCAGCTTGCCGTCGGCCAGGAAGATCATGCGCTGCGCGTAGCGTTCGGCCAGAGCGCGTTCGTGAGTCACCATCACGACGGTCATTCCCAACTCGCGGTTGAACTGACGAACCATGTCCATGATTTCAGTCCCAGTGTGGCTGTCAAGATTTCCCGTGGGTTCGTCGGCCAGCAGAAGCTGCGGACGGTTGATCAGGGCCCGTGCCAGGGCGGCCCGCTGCTGCTCGCCACCGGAAAGTTCGCTGGGACGATGGTCCATGCGCGCCCGCAATCCCACGCGCTCCAAAGCCTCGCGCGCCAGCTTCGAGCGCTGGCTGCGATCAACCTCGGCGAAACGCAGCGGGAGTTCCACATTCTCCGCGAGCGTCATGCTGGCGATCAGATTGAACGACTGAAAAACCATCCCGACTACGTGCAGCCGGTACTTGGCAAGTTCCTCGCGCGAAAGTTTGGCCAGATCACGGTCCTGCACAACGACGCTTCCTGATGTCGGACGGTCCAGCCCCGCAATCAGGTTCAGCACGGAAGACTTTCCGGACCCGGAACTGCCGAGGAGTGCGACGAATTCTCCAGCGTGAATCCCAAGCGACACGCCATCGACCGCGCGAATCAGAGTTTCGCCCATGCGGTAATGCCGGCAAAGATTCTCAACCTGGATCGCTTGCGTGCCGGGCGGGGAAGAAACTGAGGGGACCATTGTCATAGGCGCTAACGCATCTCTCCTCGCAGTACGCGCAATGCGTCGCCGGCTTTTACGTCACCGCTCTTCGGCTCAGCACCGTTGCCGTTCACTGCCACCGCGTCACCCTCGCCCGGGGCCAGGAATAGATTCTCTTCCACTCCATGTTGTCGCGTGTATAAGTCGTAGTAACGGCCGCGCGCAGCATAGAGCTGCGCATGCGTACCCCGTTCCACAATCTGCCCCTGTTCCATCACCATAATCTGGTCGGCCCGGCGAATGGTCGACAGCCGGTGCGCGATAACGAAAGTTGTGCGCCCCTGCATCAGATACGAAAGCCCCTGCTGGATCATCTGTTCCGATTCCGAGTCAAGACTGGAAGTGGCTTCATCCAGAATCAGGATGCGCGGCTCGGCCAGGATGGCGCGGGCAATCGAAATCCGTTGCCGCTGGCCGCCGGACAACTTCACGCCCCGCTCCCCCACCACCGTGTCGTATTTATCAGCAAACGACTCGGCGAATTCGTCTACGCGGGCGATCCGGCACGCCCGCATCACATCTTCTTCGCTCGCATCCGGCCGCGAAAATGCAACGTTTTCGCGAATCGTCCCGTCGAACAGAAATGACTCCTGCAATACGACTCCCAGTCGCGTGCGGTAGGAATCGAGCCGCACCGTGCTCAGGTCGACGCCGTCCACTCGGACAACACCCTTCGAAGGCACATAAAAAGCCGAGATCAGGCCGATCGTGGTCGACTTTCCCGACCCCGACGAACCAACCAGAGCAGTCACCGTTCCCGGTTCGGAACGGAAAGAGACGTTGCGCAGAACGTCGTGGATCCCGTCGTAACTGAAAATCACGTTCTCAAACTCGACCGTGCCCACAATGTCGTCAAGCGGCACCGTTCGCCTGGGGTCCTGATCCTCCGGGTGCTCCTGCATGATCTCCTGGGTGCGCTCCAAACCGGCGAGCGCCTCGGTGAGTTGCGTGCCGATGGACACCACCTGCATAACGGGAGCGATCAGAAACACGAGCAGAAAGTTGTAGGAGAAATAACTTCCCGCAGTGAGGGTGTGGGCCGTCATCTGACGGCCACCGACATACATGGTGGCGGCTCCGACTACTCCAAGCAGCACGCTCGCGGAAAGGCCCATCAGCGACGTCGCCGTCAAAGTGCGCATCACGTTATCGAGCAGCCGGCGCACGCCCACGGCGAAAATCTTCTCCTCGCGTTCTTCTGCGTGATATCCCTTGATCACCCGTACTCCGCCCAGCGATTCCGTCAGGCGCCCCGTAACTTCCGCGTTGATTTTGCCGCGCTCGCGGAATATGGGCCGGATGATTGCGAAAGCTTTATTCAAGGCGAACGCGAAACATCCCAGAGAGCCAACGGCAATTAGCGTAAGCGGCGCGCTGATGCGAATCAGCAATACGAGCGCGATGCTGGCCGCGACCAGTCCCCCGGCGAAGTCCACCAGGCCGGTTCCCAGCAGGTTGCGAACGCCTTCCACATCGCTCATGATGCGCGACACCAAAGCTCCTGCTTTATTGGCGTCATAAAACGCCACCGGCAGGCGGGAGATGTGGGCCTGCACTTGCTCACGCAGATCGGCAATCAGGCGCTGGGCCGCCTTCGACAGCAATTGGGTTAGCGAAAAAGAAGTCACGCCTTGCACTAGCGTCGCCAATAAAACCGCCAACACCAAGGGCCGCAGCAGTCCTGTCTGATGCTTCGTCACCACATTATCAATGAGATATTTCGAGGAATACGGCAGCACAAACCCGGCGACTTTGTTGATCACCATCAGCACAAAGCCGAGGGCGAGCAGTCCGCGGCGCGGACGCATCAACTTCCAGACTTCGGGCCACATGGCCTTCAGTCGCTCGATCTTCGGTGGCTTCGCGGCTTCTTTGGCTGGGGAACTCAATCTACTGTTTGACTCCGTCGGGGGTGGTCTGGCTTCATTATTACTGCATTGTCGCATGTGCATTGTCGCATGCGCATTGTCACATGCGGATTGCCACAAGAACGGCCGCCGCCCTGTGACACGCCCCCCGCCAACGTTGTATGCTCGGGGCGTGTCCCGCCCCTCTTCGCAGGACCGTTCGCCGACCCTGGGCCTGTTGCTGGGCTTGTTCATTACGCTGTCCGCCGTGGTGGCCTATTCGGCCTACCTCACTTGGCAGGTGACCGGACTGCGCCACCTGCAGGTCGAAATGGTAGATCGCGACCGCAAAGATTCTCTCCAGCTTCTTCGAATTCAGAACGATCTCAACCTGCTCGCCGTAGCCATGCGCGACATGGTCAGCAGTGACGAACCTTATCCTTTAACTGCATGGTCTGCGCAGTTCCAGCGCATTCGCACCGACTTGGACGACGCCATGCGCCTGGAGGCAGGATTCGCCGCAGCCAGCCGAACCCCGGAACAAAGCGCCTTCCTCGCTGGAAATGTCAACCAGTTCTGGGACGCCGTTGACCGGGTCTTCGCCCTGGCGCACGACGGCAAAGAGAAAGAGGCGCGCGAGCAGATCCAGCTTTCATTGCAGGAACGGCAGGCAGCGCTGAGCACGGCCGTGGCCCGTTTGCTGGTGCAAAACAGCGAGAATGAGGAGCAAGCCGGCCAGCGCATCGTGCAGATCTACGATCGGGTGCAGAGACAGGTCTACGTTTTTCTCGCGGCAACTCTTCTGGCTATCCTGCTGAGCGGCCTTTCGGTGATTCGCTGGAATCGGCGGTTATTCGGGCGTCTTGCCGAGGTTTCCGAACGCCGCAGCGAACTGGCGCAGAAGCTGATTGCCACTCAGGAATCCACCCTGCGTTACATCTCACGCGAGCTGCACGATGAGTTTGGCCAGATTCTCACCGCGGTTGGCTCGATGCTGCGCCGCGCCGGAACCCACGCACCCGAGGGTTCGTCGCTGCGGACGGACCTGCAGGAAGTCCTGCAGACGGTGCAAACCACATTAGAGAATGTCCGCAGCCTCTCGCAGGCGCTGCATCCTGTGATGCTCGACGAAGCCGGACTCGAGAGCACGCTCGACTGGTACATTCCTACTATAGAAAGACAGACCGGAATTACCATATCCTACGAGAAAGCTGGTGTGCCCTTTCCCGTGGACGGCAACGCCGGCGTTCATGTCTACCGCATCGCGCAGGAAGCGCTGAACAATGTGGCGCGGCATTCCGGCGCGAAGGCAGCATGGGTGCGTTTGCGTTTCCTGGCCGATGCGCTCGAATTGGAAGTGGAGGATCATGGAGTCGGGTTCGCGGAACGCCCAAATAAGCGCGGCATTGGGTTGGTCGCGATGCGCGAGCGTTCCGAATTAATGGGCGGGCAGATTGTTTTTTCGCGCCCGCCAGAGGGTGGAACCCGCGTGCATCTGAGCGTCCCGAGGGAGAAAGCGGAGTCTTATGGAAAAGAAGATCTCAGTGTTGCTGGTGGATGATCACAGCCTGGTGCGCCGCGGGTTTCGCCGCATGCTGGAAGATGAACCCGATATGGAAGTCGTCGGCGAAGCGGGCAACGGCGAGGAATCCATCAAGCTGGCGAAAGAATTGCGTCCTCAGGTTGTGGTCATGGATTGCGCGCTGCCGGGCATGAACGGCCTGCAGGCCACGCGGCGAATCATCGACGATGCCCCCCACACGGCGGTTCTCATGCTCAGCATGCACACCGAGAACACTTGGGTAAGGCAGGCGATTGAGGCCGGAGCTAAGGGATATATTCTCAAGAACGCAATCGAGCTGGAACTCGGGGCCGCCATCCGCAAGGTGGCCGCTGGAGAAACGGTGTTCGATCCGCAGATCGAGCAGCAGCCGGTGCTGAAGGGAGAACGCAACTCGGCACTTACACAGCGGGAACTGGAAGTACTGCAGATGATCGTTGACGGCAAGTCAAACAAAGAAATCGCCGCCATACTCGATCTCAGCGCCAACACCATTGCCGTTCATCGCGCCAATATTATGAATTCCCTGGGGATTCATAAGACCGCGGAACTGGTGGTCTACGCGATTCGCGCCGGGCTGGTGAGCGTTCCGTGAAGCGTTCGGTGGATCGCAGGTCTTTTCTATGGGGGTTGGCAGGACTGGCTTCGGCGTCGTCATTGCGATTGCCGCGACTAGAGGCATTGACGGCGCAGACGCAGGCGGGAGCCCCGGCGTCTCCGGGATTTCACTTCACCGACGTAACCGGCCCGTCCGGAATCCAGTTCCAGCACAACAGCGGAGCTTTCGGCGGAAAGTTTCTGCCCGAGACTCTCGGCTCCGGATGCGCCTTTTTGGATTACGATCGCGACGGCTGGCAAGATATTCTGCTGATCAACGGCACCGACTGGCCCGGCCACAAGAAACGCCGCTCCACGCTGCGCCTCTATCACAACAACGGCAACGGCACTTTCACCGATGTTACGGTGCGCGCCGGGCTCGATGTCGAAATATACGGCATGGGCGTGGCAGTAGGTGATTACAACAATGACGGCTTTCCTGACATTCTCATCACATGCGTGGGGCAGAACCGGCTGTTCCGCAACACCGGCAAAGGCACGTTCATCGATGTCACCAGCACCAGTGGACTCGGAAAGCGCGAGGGCTTCAGCACTTCCGCCATGTGGTTCGACTACGATCGCGACGGCTTGCTCGATCTTTTTGTATGCAACTACGTGAAGTGGTCGCCCGAGCACGACGTATTCTGCAGTCTGGACGGAAAACACAAGTCATACTGCACTCCGGAAGCGTATCGCGGGGCCACGTGCTGGCTCTTTCACAATCGAGGCAATGGCACGTTCGAAGACGTCACCGCGGCAAGCGGAATTTTCGACAGCAGTTCGAAATCACTGGGAGTTGCGCTGTTCGAAAATAACGAGGGCAACCACAACTTCTGGCCCGATGTACTCGTGGCCAATGACACTCAGCCCAACAAGCTCTATCGCAATCAGCACAATGGCACGTTCAAGGATGCTGCGGTGGAAGCCGGACTGGCCTTCAGTAGCGAAGGCAAGGCCCGCGCAGGCATGGGTGTCGACGTGGCCGATTTCGACAATTCCGGTCAGCCGGGAGTCGCGATCACCAACTTCGACAACGAAATGATCGGCCTCTACCGCATGAGCGGCAAGAGTTTTGAAGACGTCGCGCCGCAGACAGGAGTGGGCCTGGCTTCCAGAAACAGCCTGGGATTTGGCTGCGCCTTTCTGGACGCCAACCTCGACGGATGGCTGGACTTCGCCGTGGCCAACGGACACATCGACGAAACCGTGCGCAACATTCGTGGCAATGTCGGATACGCGCAGCCGCCCCAGCTTTTTCTCAACAGCGGCAAGGGAAGCTTTCGCGATGTTGCCGCAGAAATCGGCGGAGGCTTCGAGCAGCCGAAAGTCGGTCGCGGACTTGCCTTCGCCGACTTCGATCGCGACGGCGATCTCGATCTTCTGCTCACCACCAACAACGGACCAGCGTATCTGTATCGCAACGATCTGCTCAGTGGCAACCGCAGCATCCGTTTTCGTTTGGTAGGAACGAAGTCGAACCGCGACGGGATCGGCGCCATCGTGCGAGTGTTTGCAAGCGGCCTGAAGCAATCTCGAATGGTGAAAGGCGGCTCCAGTTACTTGTCGCAGTCCGAACTTCCCGTAACGTTCGGATTGGAAAAGCGCGACCGCATCGAACGTGTAGTCATCGATTGGCCCAGCGGACGAAGCGAAGAATACAAGAACCTCGCGGCGGGCCGCTGCTACGAGTGCACCGAAGGAAAAGGAATCGCCCCGCAGGACGGTTATTGAGAATTGACTGCAGCCGGTTTCGCCACACTTCCGCCCGCCGCCAGATCAATCTCCACCGAATCGTTGACCCGCAGGAACAGCGTGCTCGGATTTTTCATCCCCCACTTCTCATAGGGGACGGTGAAGTGCACGGTCGCGGTCCAATGATCTGCGGAAATCTCCACCTCGGCCGGTACCAGAATTTCGCGGTCTACTCCGTGAATGCTGAACATGCCGTGGACCTTGACCGAAGACTTTCCTGTATTCGCGACGGCGCCCTCAATTCTGTCGGGACGAAAAGCAATTTCAGGATATCGATCGCTCTCTAGGATTTCCTTGTGCATCTTGCGGTCGCGCATGCCGCTGCCGCTCTCGCCGCTGGTGGCGTCGACCACGATCTCGCCTGAAAGTTTTCCCGAGGCCGGATCGAATTGCAGTGCTCCGCGCTTCAAACGAAAAGTTCCATGCACGGTGTGGAGCACATCTCCCAGAGTGAACTTGACGGAGGTTTGCGCGGGATCGAGCTCGAACGCCGTCACTCGGGCCAATGTGGCCTCGACTGCCGTAGCTTGAGTCGCCGAATTCTGGGTCGCCGAATTCTGGACCGCCGCCGAGACAGCGAAAGCCGCCAGCACGACTAGAACCACCCACGAAACCTGAGGGGCGGCGACATTCCTATAAGATCCAGGGCTCGGGAGGTTCATGATTTTATACGGTCAGGAGCCCCCATCCCAGACTCAGACCATCGCGCAGGGCATGTATAGGCGGCAGCGCTCCCACATGCATTTCAAGGAACCGCCGAAAGACTTCCGGCCGTGTCTGGAAGACCTGCAGCGTGCGATGTTGCAGCCAGGGACGCTGATCGAGAGTCAGCATGAGCCGTGCCATCCACAGCGGACGCCGCGCCAGCCTGCGATGCTCGGTCTGGTAGCGCCTCAGGTCCCCGGACTCGAAGCATCGTGCCAGAACCACCGCCTGGCTAAATGCCAGTCCGAGGCCCTCGCCCGTGATGGCGTCAACGGTTCCGGAGGCGTCGCCGATGAGCGCCACGTTGCCTCGCCACACGCGCGTGAGAGTACGATTCCCCGTGAGCGCGCCTCGTTCGGCAGACACTGCTTGGGCGCCAGCCAGCCGCTCCTGCAGCCTGGGCAACGCGCGGAGTCCTTCCTCGACCCGCAGACTGGAATCATGCGAAGCCAGCGCCACGCAGACTTGCTCGCTGCTCACCGCTGTGGCATAGCCCTGACAGCGATCGCCCCAGTAGACCTCCATATGATCGCTCCACGGAGCCACGCGATAGTGCCGTCGAAATGCGTAACGGAGACGAGGCTGCCGCCCATGATTATTCAAATGATCAAGACCGGCCCAGCGCCGCACGCGGGAATTCGAGCCATCCGCGCCCACAATCCAGCGCGCGCGAACCATGCGTTCGTCTACACGACTGCCTACGCGATTGCGAAGATGCACTCCTTCTGAAGAGATGCCAGCGACCGCGGTGCTCCACAACAGGCCAGCACCAAGTTGTGCCGCGCGTTCAACCAGGAGTCGATGGAGCGAAGTGCGGCGCACTGCGATGCCGCAGCTGTCGCCGGGAAATCGAGCATCGGCCGATAACGCAGTACTCACAAAACGAATGCCACGGAAAGGATGAGCGTCGGCCAGGGGCACGTGAATCCCAAGTTGCTCCAGCGCCGCCCGTCCATCAGGAAGCAAACCTTCGCCGCAGGCTTTGTCGACGGGTGGCTGCGCGCCATCGGCCACCAGTACCCGGAAGCCTCGCGCTCGCGCCGCAATGGCCGCAGCCAGCCCGGCGGGGCCACCGCCAATCACGAAAACATCGGTCGTGTCTGGGATTGCGTCTGGTGCGCTCTGACCCATGTTTCTGACCCTATGATTCCGACCTTATGCCTGTCCCCTCACCACCGCAGCAGCAGAAGCTCCGAACAGAATCCCGGACCCATCGCCGCCAGCACGCCGAGTGTGCCCGGTTCAGGGCGCCGGTTTTTCATCACATCTTCCAGCACGACCAGAACCGACGCAGACGAAAGATTCCCGACTTTCTTCAGGCAATCCCAGGAGGCATCGAGTTGCCCATCGTGCAGATCGAGCGCCGCCGCTGTCGCCTCCAGCACTTTCGGTCCGCCGGTGTGCAGCACCCAACTTCCAATGTCGCTGCGCTTGTGTCCCTGCTCGCCGAGGAATGCGTCCATGTCGTGCCCCAGATGCTCGCGAATCAGTATAGGAACTTCCGGCGATAGCGTGATGCGGAATCCCTTCTCGGTTACTTTCCATCCCATCATCTCTTCGGTGTCAGGATAAAAGACAGATCGAGTCGCCAGAACCTCAGGCCCGGTGGAATTTATATCGTCGCCCGTCACAATCACGGCTGCCGAGCCATCGGCAAACAGCCCGGAGGAAATCAGATTCGCCACCGAAAGATCGTCGCGCTGAATGGTCATCGAGCAAAGCTCCACTGACACGAGCGCCGCCGCCTGCGATGCATAGGCGCGCACATAGTCCGCCGCTCGCGCGATTCCTGCCGCTCCCGCCACGCACCCCAATCCAAAAATCGGCACGCGCTTTATATTCGGCGGCAGACCCATGCGGTTGATCAGCAGGGCATCGATTGAGGGGCTCGAAATGCCGGTAACCGACGTGAAAAACAGCGCACCCAGTGCGCTTGAGTCGAGCCCGGCATGGTGCAGTGCGCGGCAGAGCGCTTGCTCGCCCAGCTCCTGCGCCACCTGAATCCAGACGTCATTGGCCTGGCCCCAGTTTGTAATCTCGTAATATTTCTCCGGAGGCATCGCCAGATGGCGGCCTTCGACAGCGACATTGCGGTGCAACCGCGCTAGTAGTAGCGGATTCTTGAGCTGGGCACCCCAGTATTCCTGGAGTTGTTCTAGCAGGAATTTCTGAGAATAATAATGCTTGGGGAAGGCGCTGGCGGCGCTGGCGATTTTCATTCGTATGGCCCCCGTCTCGGCGCGCGGCTAGCTCCATCCCCGGCCACCGATCTTACCGACCTATCTTACGGACCTATCTTACAGACCAAGGCTTGCGAGTCTGCTGTATAAGCTGGTTTGCGAACGGAGTTTGCAAGTCATGATGTCTGAGCGCTGCTTGTCGTCCACCCGCTCACTGAATACCTTGTCCGCATATTTTCCCCATGCCAGTGGGCCGAGTTGTCACCCGCTTGTTAAATGAAGCTGTTAAATGAAACTGTCAAATAAACGCCACCTCGGGCCGTCGCTAGTATGTTGTCGCAATCGAAGACGGCGCGCCCGGAACCGTATAACTATGGACAGAAGTGAGATCGCCGCTGCTGGTGTTCAGACTGAAAGACTGAATCGCAAAAGGGCTCTTCTGGTTCCCTACAAACAAATATTTACCGTTTGGATCGCTGGCGAGCACGCTTGGATTCGCCCCCGTTGAGAACGGCGAAGTCGTCAGCAGCGTGAGTGCGCCAGTCGCGGAGCCGATCGAGTACCCCGCAATATTCGTGGTGCCTTGATTGGCGACGTACAGGTAACTGCCGGATTTGTCGATCAGAAGCGCAACCGGCCCCGAATATCCCGTTTGCTGGCCGATCGGCGAATTCGAGAGCGGACTGAGAGCCCCTGAAGTAACTGCGAACTCAGAGATCGAATTGTCGACGTTGTTGGCGGTGTAAAGAAAGCCGCCGCTGGGAGTAATCGCCAGCCCATAAGGGCTCGTTCCCGTGGAGAAGGGCGAGCCCTGAATCGCGGTAAGAACACCATTGGTCAGGCTGAAAACCTGTATATAGCCGGGATATCCTCCACCCGTGACGTAGAGAAATCCTCCCGATGGCGACACTTCAATGTTGATCGGAGTAATGCCGAGCGGAGTCGTTGGACCTGAAAGCTGTGCAATCGCCGTTAGATTGCCACTGGTCGCATCGATCGAAAACGCCGAAATGCTCTGTTGGCCGGTATTGGCGACGTACAGGTATGCCCCTGCCGAGTCCATGGCGAGCACCGTAGGATCCGTACCCACCGGCGTGCGCGTCCCCTGTTCTGCGATTGCGCCACTGCCCGGGGAAATCGCATACAAAGAGATGTCTCCCTCGCCGGCGTTCGCCGCGTACATGAATTTGTTGGAGGGATGAATCACCAGAGACTGAACCGCCGGGCCGGCCGTGATTGGACTTATCGCCAGTTGCGTGAGTATGCCCGAATTCGGGTCTTCGCGAAAAGCGACAATCTCGTTCGAGGTGGGAATTGCCGCGTACAAATAACGGCTGGTAGTAGAGCCGCAACTCAAACATATCGCCGCGCTCGCGCAAACCAGAAACAGGGCCGCTGCCTTCTTTAGCATCCGTTACTCCTGCAGGAAGTTGTCGAAAACGAAAAATTTGGAGAATCGCTGGCTCCCGGCAAACCCGGGACGAAAGTGTCTCTCAAGCAGTACTTGCTAAACCTCTATCATACGGGACAAGGCATCCCTTGCGCACGCGGCAGGCACTCTCCTCGCTCTGCGATGCAGGATTTCTCCTGTCAGGTTGCACTGACCCGGCGGCACAGGCCAGTGCGGTCCCGTCAGTTTGCGCAAGTTTCTTAGTGTAGTCGACCCGCCGCCTCAGAATGCAGGATTTGGCGGTTTGGTAGTGGTGCAGTTTGGCCTTTACACGACTTTGTCATCCTGAGCGTAGCCGTTTCTCGGGCGTAGCGAAGGATCTCCCTCTTGACGGGCCTGATGCGTAAGCCAAACTGCACCACTCCGGCGGTTTCGCTACTTGCTCAGTTTGAAAATAGATTCGTATCAAGGGGCGCCAGCCCCACCGTTTCAATGCGCTGGACTTGGCCGAGGAGTCCCTGGCGATGAGGCCTCAGGAAGAGTCTCATCCGCACCGCCTCGAAAGAACAGTCGCACACGATCGAGATACACATAGACCACTGGCGTGGTGAATAACGTCAACAACTGGCTTACGGTCAGCCCGCCAACAATGGTAATCCCCAGCGGCCGGTGCAGCTCCGAGCCAGTTCCCGTGCCCAGAGCCAGCGGCAGCCCACCCAGCAGCGCCGCCATGGTCGTCATCATGATCGGACGAAAACGCAGAATGCACGCGTCGTAAATCGCTTCCGCAGGCTTTTTCCCTTGCGTGCGCTCGACGTCAAGAGCCACGTCGATCATCATGATGGCGTTCTTTTTTACCAGGCCAATCAGTAGGATGATGCCAATCATCCCGATCACGTTCAGCTCGTTGTGCGTCAAGAGCAGCGCCAGCAGCGCGCCCACACCGGCCGACGGAAGTGTCGACAAAATCGTGATGGGGTGAATGTAGCTTTCGTAAAGCATCCCCAGCACAATATAGACCGTGAACAAAGCCGTCAGAATCAGAATCTTTTGGCTGGAAAGTGAGTCCTTAAAAGCGGCCGCCGTTCCCTGGAAGCTGGCTTCAATCGAATCGGGGAAGCCAATCGTGCGCTCGGCCTTCTCAATCGCCAGCGTGGCCTGGCCGAGAGAAATTCCGGGCGCCAGGTTGAACGAGATAGTGACCGACGGCACCTGCCCCTGGTGATTCACAGCCAGCGGAGTATTCGACGCCTCATAGTGCGTGAACGCTGCCAGCGGCACCGCCGTTCCGGTAGTGGAACGCAGATAAATATTCTGCAGAGCTTCCGGCGTCTGTTGGAATTGCGGCGCCACTTCCATTACCACGTGATACTGGTTGAGCGGCCGGTACATGGTCGAAACCTGGCGCTGTCCAAACGCGTCATAAAGAGCGTTGTCCAACGTCTCTGGGGTGATTCCCATCCGGCTGGCGGTATCGCGATCGATGACCAGCTTGGCTTGCAGCCCACGGTCCTGCTGGTCCGAGTTCTGGTCGCGCAACTCCGGCAGGCTTTTCAACTTCTCTAACAGCAGCGGCGCCCATTTATTCAGGTCCTCGAAGTTAGAGCTCTGCAGCGTGTACTGGTACTGCGCGTTGCCAAAGCGCCCACCGATGCTGAGGTCCTGAGCAGCCTGCAAAATCAGCGTCGCTCCCGGCACCACGGCCAGTTTGGGGCGCAGCCGATTGATCACATCGTCCGCAGTCACCAGCGGACAGCTCTGCCAGAAATGCTTGGTCGGGCAAGGGCTGCGCTGATCCAGCGGCTTCAGCATCATGAAGAACCGGCCCTGGTTCAGCGCGGTATTGCCGCCGGCAAATCCCACTACAGTGTCGACCGCTGGATCGGTCATCACGATGTTGACGTAACTCTGCATCTTCTCCTTCATGGACTGGAAAGAGATGTCCTGCGCGGCCATCACGCCGCCCATGATGCGCCCCGTGTCCTGCTGCGGGAAGAAGCCCTTGGGTACGATCCCATAGAGGTAGACGCTCAGGCACGCCACCAGGATGGTCACGGTCAGCGTGACCGGCTGGTGCGCCAGCACCCATCTCAGACAGTAACTGTAGGTTGCCAGAAGCCGGTCGAAAACCCACTCGCTCCAGCGATAGAAGAAATTGTGCTTCTCGCTTTTCGCAGGTCGCAGGAATTGTGCGCACAATGTTGGCGTGGTGGTCAGCGAAACCAGCAGCGAAACCCCGATCGCAATACTCAGCGTCACTGCGAACTCGCGGAACAGCCGTCCCACAATTCCACCCATCATCAGCAGCGGAATGAATACGGCCACCAGCGACACGCTCATGGAGATGACGGTAAAGCCAATCTCGGCCGCTCCCTTGAACGCCGCCTGTACCGCGTCCATGCCGTGCTCCACGTAGCGTGTGATGTTCTCCAGCACCACGATCGCATCATCCACCACGAAGCCGGTCGAAATCGCCAGCGCCATTAGAGACAGATTGTCGAGGCTGTAGCCCAGCAGGTACATCCCGCCGAAGGTTCCGACCAGCGACAGCGGCACGGCAATGCTCGGGATAATCGTGGCCCGCACCGTGCGCAGAAACGCGAACACGACCAGGATCACGAGAATGACCGAAACGATCAGCGTGGTTTCAATGTCCTTGACCGAAGCCCGCACCGTCACTGTGCGGTCCATCACAATCTTCAGATTGATCGCCGGTGAAATTGAAGACTGCAGATAGGGCACCAGGGCCCGCACCCGGTCGACGGTTTCGATGATGTTGGCGTCCGGCTGCCGGAACATGATAATGAGCACGGCGATTTTGCCGTTGGCGATGCCGATGTTGCGCACGTCGGCCACCGCATCCTGCACTTCGCCCACATCTCCCAGCCGCACCGGGCCCCCGTTGTTGTACGCCACGATCAGCGGCCGGTACTGGTCGGCGGTAAAAAGTTGGTCGGTATCGCTGAGGGAATAAGTCCTCGCTCCGTCTGAGACCTCACCCTTGGGGGCATTCGCGTTCGCCGCGTAAAGAGCATTGCGAACCGTGTCCAGTCCAACCCCAAGTTTATTCAGCAGAGTCGGATTCACTTCCGCTCGCACCGCCGGCTGCGCAGCTCCAAACACAAAGACCTGGCCTACTCCGTTCACTTGGGCGAGCTTCTGCGACAGAATGGAATCGGCCGCGTCATACATCTGCGGCACGGTCTGCGTGTCGGAGGTCAACGCAAGAATCAGAATGGGCGCATCCGCCGGGTTGATCTTGCGGTAAGTCGGATTGCTGGGCAAGTTAGCTGGAAGCTGGCTGCGGGCCGCGTTGATCGAAGCCTGCACATCGCGCGCAGCGGCATCAATATTTCGATTCAGATCGAACTGCATCGCGATCGAAGTTGTTCCCAGCTGGCTTGACGAAGTCATCTGGTTGACCGCCGCAATGCGCCCGAACTGCCGCTCCAGCGGCGTGGCCACGGCTGAAGCCATGGTCTGCGGATCGGCGCCCGGCAAACTGGCGCCCACGCTGATGACCGGGAAATCGACTCTCGGCAGCGAGGCCACCGGAAGATAATTGAAGGCGAGAATTCCCGACATCAAAAGCGCCGCCGCCAACAGTGACGTACCAATCGGACGCCGAATAAATGGAGCTGAAATACTCATCTGTGTAGAAGTTCTTCTAATCGGCCGACATTAATCCGCCGACATGGTCTCCTGCGGAATCACATTGCCGATCCGGTAACGCGAGAGCCGGTGCGCCAGCCGATCGAACCACAGGTAAACTACCGGCGTCGTGTACAACGTGAGCAACTGGCTCAATAGCAATCCGCCCACAATCGTGATGCCCAGGGGCCGCCTCAGTTCCGCGCCGGTGCCTGATCCAAGTGCCAGCGGCAGTCCGCCCAGCAGCGCCGCCATCGTCGTCATCATGATGGGACGAAACCGCAGCAAACAAGCCTGGTAAATCGCTTCCTCGGGTGGCTTATGTTCTTCGCGCTCCGCCTCCAGCGCGAAGTCAATCATCATGATGGCGTTCTTCTTCACAATCCCGATCAGCAGAATGATGCCGATCAGCGCCACCACGGTTAAATCGTTCCCCGTGATCATCAGCGCCAGAATCGCGCCCACGCCCGCCGAAGGCAGTGTGGAAAGAATCGTCACAGGGTGAATGTAGCTCTCATACAACACACCAAGCACAATGTAGACGGTGATGACCGCCGCCAGAATCAAATACGGTTCCGAAGCGAGCGAGTTCTGAAACGCCGCCGCCGTTCCCTGAAACGACGCGTGAATGCTGGGCGGCATCTCGATTTCTTTCTCCGCTTGCTGAATCGCCTTGGTCGCGTCTCCCAGCGAAGCTCCCGGGGCGAGGTTGAACGACAGCGTCACCACGGGAAACTGTCCCTGATGATTATTCGACAGAGAAGCGTTGCTCGATGTCAGGTGAGTGAACGTCGAAATCGGAACCGGCGCTCCGCTGGTGGTCACCGACGCGCCATTGGCCGTGGGCGCGCCCGAGTTCGGCGTCACAGCGCTGGGACGGATATAAATATCCTTCAGCGCCTCGGGAGTCAGCGCGAAACTCGGAAGCACTTCGAGAATCACGTGATACTGGTTCAACTGCGTGAAGATGATCGAAACCTGCCGCTGTCCGAACGCGTCATAAAGAGTGTTGTCGATGGCCTGCGGGAAAATTCCCAGCCGCGACGCCGTATCGCGGTCAATCGTAACGTTGGTCTTAAGTCCGTTGTTGAGCTGGTCGGTGGCCACATCCGTCAACGCCGGAAGAGTCTTCAGCTTGGCCACCAGCTTCGGCGTCCACTGGGCCAGCTCCTGCGCGTCCGCGTCTTCGATCGAATACTGGAACTGGGTGCGGCTCACGCGGTCTTCCACTGTGAGATCCTGCACCGGCTGCATGTAAAGAGTAATGCCATTCACCTTGGCCAGTTGGGGCTGCAACCGCCGGATGATCGCGGAAGCATCGTCAGAGCGCTCGTCGCGCGGCTTCAAATTGATCTGGATGCGGCCCTGGTTCGGCGTCGTGTTCGTGCCATCCACTCCGATGAATGACGACAGGCTTTCCACCGCTTTGTCCTGCAGAATAATTTTCGCCAGCTCCTGCTGCCGCTGCGACAATGCGTCAAAAGAAATAAAGTCGGGAGCCTCCGACACGCCCAGAATTACTCCCGTATCCTGCACCGGGAAAAATCCCTTGGGAACGATGACATATAAAAAGAGCGTGAGAACGAGAGTTCCGAACGTTACAAATAACGTCGCAGTCTGATGTTTCAGCACCCACTTCACGGTCCGCCCGTAAAACGCGATCACGCGGTTGTAGTAATCCTCGGTGACGTCGTAGAACCGTCCTTTTTCGCCTTCTTTGCGATGCTTGAGCAGTTTGGCGCACATCATCGGCGTCAGCGACAGTGAAACGCCCGCCGAAACCAAAATCGTAACCGCCAGCGTCACCGCAAACTCGCGAAACAGGCGGCCCACAATATCGCCCATGAACAGAAGAGGGATCAGCACCGCGATCAGCGAAACGGTCAGCGAAACAATCGTAAACCCGATCTGTCCCGCGCCTTTCAACGCCGCGTCCAGCGGGGAGTCTCCCTGTTCGAGATAGCGATCTATGTTCTCAATCATGACGATGGCATCATCCACCACGAAGCCGGTAGAGATCGTAAGCGCCATAAGCGTCAGATTGTTCAGGCTGTAACCCAGCAGATACATCACGCCAAAGGTACCGATCAACGAAAGCGGCACCGCGACGCTCGGAATCGCCGTCGCGGCCAGGTTCCTCAGAAACAGGAACACCACCATGATCACCAGGCCGATCGAAAGTGCCAACTCAAAATAGACGTCTCTTACCGAAGCGCGAATCGTCGTGGTCCGGTCGGTAAGAATCTGTACTTTTACAGCAGTAGGCAGCGAAGCCTGCAACTGTGGCAGAAGCTTCTTAATCCGGTCGACCACGCTGATGATGTTGGCTCCCGGCTGTCGCTGCACGTTCACAATCACTGCCGGAGTCAAATTCATCCAAGCGGCGAGATGCGTATTCTCGGTTCCGTCGATAACGTTGGCCACATCCTTGATTCGCACTGGCGCGCCATTGTGATAGGCGATCACGATCGGCTTGTACTGCTCACTGCCAAAAAGCTGGTCGTTAGCGCCGATCGTGTAGGACTGCCGCGCGCCATCGATCACACCCTTGGCCTGATCCACGTTCGCCTGCGCCAACGCCGCGCGCAGATCTTCCAGGCTCAGCCCGTAAGAAGCGAGCGCCGTCGGGTTGGCCTGTATCCGCACCGCGGGCTTCTGTCCGCCGCTGATCGAAACCAGCCCCACTCCGGGCAGTTGCGAGATCTTCTGCGCCAGCGAGGTATCCGCCAGATCTTCCACCTTCGATAAAGGCAGGGAATCAGACATCAACGCCAAAGTAAGAATAGGCGCATCCGCCGGATTCACCTTGTTGTAGATGGGAGGATTCGGCAGGTCTACCGGCAGGTAGGTCGCAGCCGAATTGATCGCAGCCTGCACCTGCTGCTCTTCCACGTCGATATTCTGATCGAGCCCGAACTGCAGCGTGATGACCGAGCTGCCAAACGAACTGGTCGAAGTCATCTGGCTCAGCCCCGGCACCTGGCCAAACTGCCGCTCCAGCGGAGACGTCACCGACGAAGCCATCACGTCGGGATCGGCCCCCGGATAGAACGTAACCACCTGGATGGTTGGATAGTCGACCTCCGGCAGCGCCGACACCGGCAGTTGCGTAAACGCAACCCAGCCCACCAGCAGCACGCCGACCATGAGCAGCGTGGTCGCGACCGGACGAAGAATGAATAAACGTGAAGGACTCATGAACCCGATGCTACTGAGCGTGACGTTGCTGAACCTGATTTTCCCGAAGATGCTCCCGAACGGGACTTCCCTGAAGCTGTTTTCCCCGAAACCGTTCCAGAAGCCGAGTTTTCAGCGCCGTTGACATTCACATTGACCGGTGTCACGCCGCGCCCACCGCTGACGCCACCCCCCGGTAAAGTCGCCGCGCGGATATTGATGGAGCTGCCTCTTTGCAGTTTGTCCTGGCCGTCGGTTACGACCATGTCGCCCGGATTGAGTCCACTGGTGATCACGGTAGTGTCGCCCTGCGTGAGCGCGACCGTGACCGCGCGATCCTCCACCGTCTTATCGCCATTCACCGCATACACGAACGTGCCCTGCGGGCCCCGCAGAATCGCGGCAGTCGGAACGACGGTGCTGTTCTTTCTGGTTTCAAGCAGCAGATTAGCGTTCACGAACTGGTTGGGCCAGAGCTGGTTGTCCGTATTGCTGAACACAGCCTTGAGCTTAGCCGTCCCGGTCGTCGGATCAATCTGATTATCGATGGTCAGCAACTTTCCCGTCGCCAGCTTGGTTTGATCGTCGCGGCTGAACGCATCGACCTCCAGAGTTCCCTGTTGCATGCGCCGCGAAACCGTCGGCAGCACGTCCTCCGTCAGCGTGAAGATCACGGCAATCGGCTGCAGCTGCGTCAAAATCAGCATAGGATTCGTGTCCGCGGCGTGAATGATGTTTCCGGGGTCGACCTGCCGCAGTCCAACGCGCCCGGTGAACGGCGCGGTAATGTGGCAATAGACAATCTGTAATTTTGCGGTGTCGATCTGCGCCTGGTCCGTGCGCACCGTTCCATCCAGCTGGTCGACCAGCGCCTTCTGCGTGTCGACTTGCTGCTGAGCAATGCTGCCCGAAGGAATCAGCGAAGTGTACCGCTCCAGATTCAGCCGGGCATCGCGCAGTTGCGCCTGGTCGCGAAACAGCTGCGCCTGCATCTGCTCCAGTTGAACCTGGTAGGGACGAGCGTCAATCTCGATCAGCAGATCTCCCTCCTTGACGTTCTGCCCCTCCTGGAAATTCACCCGCATGATCTGCCCATCGACGCGGCTCTTGATATTTGCCGTGTTGAACGCCGTTACCGCGCCCAGACCCGTAAGGTATACCGGCACATCCTGCCGCTGCACCTGCGCGGTCGCCACCGAAACGGTCCGGGACACGGCCGCCTGCGCCTTCTGCTGCTTGGAGTCGGCACTACTGCTGCAGCCGATCAAAACCGCGCAGCCCGCCAACAGGACGAGGGCAGTCATGACAAGCGAAATTCGTATGTGCCGCAGGCGGGTTTTTCCTTGAGCGACTTCGCCAGAGAGTTCGCTCACAACAAGATCGTTCACGGAATTGTTCATAGAAAGATGAGTCATAAATTCACAGGTTAGTCGTCGCCGCTCGTTCTCGGTTTTCGGCCCGTCAGGAGCTGCAATTATTAGACGTAAACATTGTAGGCTCGGTTACAGTAACTCTTTCGAAAAGGCAGGTATTTTTCCCATAGCCACCAGGGCCTCCAGCGAGAGAACTCAGGCAGGAAACAAAGCGCGGTTTGTACAGCAAAACCGCGTACATCCAGCATCCACCGCGGCCCCGAGGCAGGTCAAGACCGGGGCGAAAGTTTTACAAATCTTTACCGGCCTTGACTATCTGTTTACGACTATCTCTTTACGACGGTCTATTTGCGATTAGGACGCTCTTAGGAAAGCCGGCGCGGGATGCGCAGTTTCGTAGGCTGCAATCTCCGCCTCGTGCTGCAGGGTGAGCCCAATGTCGTCCAACCCATTCAGCAGGCAGTGGCGCACGAATTCATCCATGGAAAATTTCGCGCGAAAGTCCTGCCCATCGCTCACTTCGAGTTTCTCCAGGTCGATGGTGACCTGGTAGTCGTCGATCTCTTGCGCCCGCTGCATCACCTGCGCTACTTCGTCTTCGCTGAGCTGCACGGCAAGAAACCCGTTCTTCGTACTGTTGTTGGCGAAAATGTCGGCGAACGAGGACGAGATCACCGCCCGAAATCCAAAGTCGGCCAGCGCCCACACCGCATGCTCGCGCGACGATCCACATCCAAAATTCCTTCCTGCGACCAGAACGCTTGCACCCGCGTAGCGCGGCTCATCCAGCACGAACTCGGCATTCTTCTTCCCGTCCGCGCCAAACCGCCAGTCGTAAAATAGAAACTGGCCAAACCCCGTGCGCTCAATCCTCTTCAAAAACTGCTTCGGAATAATCTGATCGGTATCCACGTTGACCCGATCAAGCGGCGCCACGCGCCCGCGATGTACAGTGAATGGTTTCATCGTGTGTCTCCTAGGATGTTCTCAATGGTTAGAAGTTCTCACCGGTTATGAGAAAACTCTGTCATTTCGAGCGGAGCGAAAATGCCCGACAGGGCAATTTCGCGGAGTCGAGAAACCTGCTTTTTGCCTTTGTTGGGAATCACTCTACTGAAACTTCCAATCCCTGATGTCCGTAAAATGCCCCGCAATCGCCGCAGCCGCCGCCATCATCGGACTCACCAGGTGCGTCCGCCCTCCGCGCCCCTGCCGCCCTTCAAAATTGCGATTGCTGGTCGAAGCGCAGCGCTCTCCCGGCTGCAAAATATCCGGATTCATTCCCAGACACATCGAGCATCCCGATTCGCGCCACTCAAATCCCGCATCCTGAAAAATCCGATGCAGCCCCTCCTGCTCCGCCGCCCGCTTCACCGTCTGCGATCCCGGTACCACCATCGCCCGCACCTTCCCGCTCACATGATGTCCTTTCGCGACCCGCGCCGCCGCCCGCAAATCTTCAATCCGCGAATTCGTGCACGATCCGATGAACACCCGATCGATCCCGATCTCCTCAATCTTCTTCCCCGGCTCCAGCCCCATGTATTGCAACGCGAGTTCCGTAGCGCGCCGGTCGGCGTCCTGTAACCCTCTAATCTCCGGCACGCGCCCCGTGATCGGCGCCACCATCCCCGGATTCGTCCCCCACGTCACGAACGGACAAAGCTGCGCCCCATCAATCTCCACCACTTTGTCGAAAGCCGCTCCCTCATCAGTCGGCAAGCTTCGCCAGTAAGAGACGGCCTTCTCCCACTCCGCACCCCGTGGAGCAAATCGTTTGCCCTTCACGTACGCGAAGGTCGTCTCATCGGGCGCAACCATTCCCGCCCGCGCTCCCGCCTCGATGCTCATGTTGCACAGCGTCATGCGCCCTTCCATCGAAAGCCCGCGCACCGCCGCGCCGGCGTATTCAATCACGTGTCCGGTAGCGCCGTCAGTTCCAATCTGCCCGATGATTCCCAGCGCCAAATCCTTCGCCCCCACGCCCTCAGCCAGCCGCCCGCGCACCTCGATCTTCATCGTCTTCGGCGTCTGCTGCGCCAGGCATTGCGTCGCCAGCACGTGCTCCACTTCCGACGTGCCAATCCCGAAAGCTAACGAGCCGAATGCCCCGTGCGTGCTGGTATGGCTGTCGCCGCACACGATCGTCATCCCTGGCTGTGTCAATCCCAACTCCGGACCAATCACATGCACAATCCCCTGCTCCGGCGAATCCATGTCAAACAGCCGGACCCCAAACTCCTTGCAGTTCGCTTGCAACGCGGCAATCTGCTTCGCCGCAATTAAATCGGTAATGGGGGTTCCACGCGGCTCGGTAGGAATGTTGTGATCCACGGTAGCCACCGTGCGCAGCGGCTGCCGGACTTTCCTTTCTGCAACTCGCAAACCATCGAACGCCTGGGGCGAAGTTACCTCATGCACCAGATGCAAGTCGATATACAAAATGGGCGATCGCCCCGCAGGCCGCGCCACCAGATGCGCGTCCCAGATCTTCTCGAATAATGTTCTTTGCCCTGACATGAATTGTCTGCCCACTGCCCACGAGCCACTGCCCACTGTAGTCCTACCGCGGCGTAGTAATCGCCCCCTGCGAAGCCGACCATACCAACGCCGCATATTTCGCAAACACGCCGGTGGGATAGCGCGGCTTCGGCGCCTTCCACTGCGACATCCGCTGGCGCAACACATCGTCGCTGACTTCCACTTCCAGAACGCGTTTCACCACATCGAAGCGAATCATGTCTCCATCCCGAACCCCGGCGATAGGCCCGCCCAGTGCCGCTTCCGGAGAAACGTGTCCCGCCATCAACCCGCGAGTCGCGCCGCTAAAGCGCCCGTCGGTCAGCAGCGCCACCGACCCGCCCAGCCCCTCGCCCACAATCGCGGCCGTCACGCCCAGCATCTCGCGCATTCCCGGACCGCCCTTCGGCCCTTCGTTGCGGATTCCGGCGCAAGATTGCCCTTGAGAATTACAAGACCACCCGTCGCCTTGAGAGGCTTGTTCAGCGGAACAATCACTTCCTGCCCCGGAGTCTCAACCGCACGCTCAGCCTCGGCGCCAATGCTAAGCCCGGTAACCGTCTTTGCGGAAGCATGCAGATATTTTCCGTCCAGCAACCGCTTCGCCAGCAACCCAATGCCGCCCGCGCGGTGCATGTCAGAAGCCACGAAGCGCCCCGAAGGTTTGAGATCGGCAAGCAACGGAGTTCGCTCACTCACCGTTTGAAAATCCTCAATGTCGAGTTTGACCCTTGCCTCGCGCGCAATCGCCAGCAAATGCAGAACCGCGTTGGTCGATCCGCCCGACGCCGCCACGGATGCAATCGCATTCTCGAAAGCGTCCCGCGTCAGAATGTCGCGCGGTTTGATTCCGTTCTGCAGCACGTTCATCACGACCTTGCCGCAGTCGAACGAGATCTGGTCTTTCTCTGGATCCATGGCGGGCACACTGTTGAACCCCATCGGCGACAGCCCAATCATCTCCATCACCGTTGACATCGTGTTCGCCGTGTACTGCCCGCCGCACGCCCCCGCGCCCGGACACGCCGCATCTTCCAGGCCGCGCAGGTCCGCGTCACTCATCTTCCCTGCCATGTTCGCGCCGATGGCTTCGTAAACGTCCTGAATGGTCACGTCTTTCCCGCGATAACTCCCCGGCGCAATCGTCCCGCCATAGAGCACCATGCCCGGCAGGTTCATGCGCGCCAGCGCCATGGCCGCCGCTGGAATCGTCTTGTCGCAGCCCACCACACACACGACTGCATCAAACATCTGCCCACGGCAGACCAGTTCAATCGAGTCGGCAATCAGTTCGCGGCTCACCAGCGACGCCCGCATGCCCTCAGTCCCCATGGTCTCGCCGTCGGAGATTGCAATGGTGTTGAACTCCATCGGAGTCCCGCCCGCCGCGCGAATCCCTTCCTTCACCTTGGCCGACAACCGCCGCAGATGAAAGTTGCACGGCATAGTTTCGATCCAGGTATTGGCCACCCCGATCAAAGGACGGCTGAGATCAGCGTCGGTGAACCCAACGGCCTTGAACATGGAGCGCGCCCCAGCCCGGTCGCGACCTTCAGTAATTCCTCGACTAATGTGCTTGAGATCCATAATCAGAGATTACAGGATGCGCAGCGAAGATGTGAACCATGCTCCGCAGCCTTCAAGGATTTCCTTCGTGAACCTTCGTGGTTCAGGCTTTTCCGGCAGCGAGAACGAAAAACGGGGAACCCGCCTAGCAGCAAGCTCCCCAGTTACGTGACGCTGCCCAGGAGCCGTCATTGCCCAGCTAATCCAAAGTCTTTAAGCCCGGGCGGCCGCGCGTGCGTCTTCCATCGCCACGCCCGCCGGAGGATGCGCGGTTGTCCAGGCGGGAGCCTGTGCCGCACCGGAGCTAACTTTGATGACATCCGCAATGCCGTACCATTCCCGGTAAAGCTGGCCCACCTGTTTCTGATTCACCTCAAGCGCCAGCGTGACCAGGTGATCGTGCTCCGAGGGCTCAGCATGCACCACGGGCAGATCGAGCGCGCGCCGCGAAGCCGCATTCAGAATGCGCATCAACGTTCCCTGCGTATTGCGATAACGAATGTGAAAAGTCTGCATGTGTTCTTGCCCCCTTATTGCGCCGGTTCTTCTTCCAGCAACATCTCCGACAACGCCGCGCCTGCCGGAACCATCGGAAATACATTCGCCTCCGGCGCGCAATCGAATACCAGCAACTCCGGCTCCGTCGACCGCAGAAACCGGTCGATCTCATCCCCAGTTTCCGTCGACACGGGAAACTCCCGCATGGCATCTTCGTTCAGCCGGAAGCTGTGAATCTTGTAAGCCTTCGCGATCTCCACGAAATCCGGATTGTCGCTCAGGTCAGTCTCGGCATAGTTGCGCTGATAAAAAAGCTGCTGCCACTGCCGCACCATGCCCAGATATTTGTTGTCGACGATCACCATCTTCACCGGCAGCCCGAGCCGCCGCACGGTCGCCAGTTCCTGAATGTTCATCTGAAATCCGCCGTCGCCGGAAACGCAAAGCACGCAAGTGTCCGGCTTGGCGAGTTGCACGCCGACCGCAGCCGGCAGAGCGAAGCCCATAGCCCCGAGGCCGCCTGAAGTGATGAATCCCCGCGGAGAGGACGACCGGTAACGCTGCGCCGCCCACATCTGATGCTGACCCACGTCGGCGATCACCACGCTGTTCTCCGGCAGCCGGCTAAACAGTTCGTCCAGAAAGCGAATCGTCGGCTGCGCCAGCCCCCGCGGATCAAGCTCAGCCCGCTCCGGCCCGCACGCAACCGCGCGCCAGCCGCTGAAGTCAGGAAGCGAGTGCCGCCGCAGTTCGGCCTGAAACGCAGGAATCGTATCCGCGAGATTTCCAATGACCGAAAGCTCGCAAGGACGCACCCGATCCAGCTGCGCCGGATCAATTTCAAAGTGCACGATCTTCGCATGCGGCGCAAACCGCGTCGGTTCGCCGGTCACACGATCGTCCAGCCGCGCTCCAAATACGAATAGCAAATCGGTTTCGTTCAGCGCCGTATTCGCAGCGCGCGTGCCGTGCATGCCCACCATGCCCAAGTAATACGGCGCCTCGGGCGGGACCGCGCCCAGACCATGCACGGTGGCAAAGGTCGGAATATTCAAATCGTCGAGCAGCCGCCGCAACTCCGGAACCGCTCCCGATAACTTCGCTCCTGCGCCAACCAACGCAACCGGCTTTGAAGACTTCTGCAACAGAGCCACAATCGTATCGGTAAAACCGCCGTCAGCCTTGGCATCGGCCGCCCGGGCGTGCGGTGTAAACTTCACCGGCCCGGAAAATTCCTTCTTCGCCTTCAGCATGTCGGTCGGGATATCGATCACCACCGGCCCCGGCCGCCCGCTGCGCGCCCAGTAAAATCCTTCCGCGATCGCCGCGGGAATTTCATCAATCGTGCGCACCAGACGGCTCCACTTCGTCAGCGAAAGCGTCACCCCAAAAACGTCCGTCTCCTGAAACGCGTCAGTCCCAATCAAAGCGCTACGCACCTGCCCCGTGATGCACACCAGTGGAACCGAATCCATCTTCGCGTCGGCAATGCCCGTAACCAGATTCGTCGCGCCCGGCCCGCTGGTCGCCATGGCAACGCCCACCTCGCCCGTGACCCGCGCGTACCCCTCCGCCGCGAACACTGCGCCTTGCTCATGCCGAGTCAGGATGTGCCGCACCCCGCTGCCTTCCAGCGCGTCATACAGCGGCATAATCGCGCCGCCGGGATAGCCAAATACCAGCTCCACCCCTTCGGCGCGCAGGCACTTCAAAACGATTTCCGCTCCCTTAATTTCCATCGCAACTAATCTCCATCATTACCAGCGCACTGTCATCCTGAGCGAGGATTGTTCTTCGCGCCCAGCGCGAAGAACAACCGCAGTCGAAGGATCCCTTCCGCGTGTACGCTGCCAACGGCCTCAAGAGGCGTTTCCTGCAACCGCTTTTAAGCATTCACCACCTGTTTGGGCGCGGGCGCTTCCACCGGCTTCTTGCCATCTTTCGGCAGCCAGCTCATCATGCCGCGCAGTTGCGCGCCGACGATCTCGATGGGATGCTGCTTCTCTTTCTCCCGCAGCGCATTGAACTTGTGTCCGCCGCTCTTGTTCTCCGCAATCCACTCGCGCGCGAACTCGCCGCTCTGAATATCGGCCAGCGTCTTCTTCATCGCCGCCCGCGTGGCATCGCCCACAACCTGCTCGCCGCGCGTCAGATCGCCATATTCTGCCGTGTTCGAAATGGAATACCGCATGCGGCTGAGCCCGCCTTCGTAAATCAGATCCACGATCAGCTTCACCTCATGCAGGCACTCGAAGTAAGCAATCTCCGGCGCGTAGCCCGCCTCGACCAGTGTCTCGAACCCCTTCTTGATCAGCGAGGTCAGGCCGCCACACAGCACAGCCTGCTCGCCGAACAGGTCGCTCTCGGTTTCTTCCTTGAAAGTTGTCTGAAGAACTCCCGCACGGGTTGACCCAATGCCATGCGCGTAAGCCAACGCGAGGTCGTGCGCGCGCCCGCTGGCATCCTGCTGGATCGCGATCAGCGACGGTACGCCACGCCCTTCGGTGTACACACGCCGCACCAGATGCCCCGGACTCTTCGGAGCGATCATCACCACGTCGACGTCCGTCGGCGGAACGATCGTTTTGAAATGAATGCTGAAACCGTGCGACACGCCGAGCACCTTCCCCGGATGCAGATACGGCTTGATGAACTGTTCGTAGGTCTCAGCCTGCGTCTCGTCCGGAGTAAGAATCTGGATCCAGTCGGCGCGCTTGGCGGCCTCATCCGGCGCCACCACGACCATGCCGTCGGCCCGCGCCTGTGCGGCGCTCTGCCGGTTCGGGGCCAACCCGACGATTACATTGTTGCCGCTGTCGCGAAGATTCTGCGCCTGCGCGTGTCCCTGGCTGCCGTAACCAATAATGGCGATCGTCTTGCCCTTCAATACCTCAGGCTTCGCATCGCGTTCGTAGAAAATAGTAACCACCGAGTGCTCCTCTCGAATCACATGTTGCAATACACAAGGGAGAAAAAGAAGCCCTTGTGGGGATATTGCACTGCAAACCGACCGGTCGGTCGGTATATTCAAATGCTACCTGCCCGGCCCCGAGGGTGTCAAGAGCGAACTCTGGTTCGCAAAGAGGTCTAAGCCACGTAGGGGCGGACGACGAAGCCGGCTGGAAGCGCTTCGGCGAAATACAGCCATTCGGAAGAATAATCCCCCCGCGTTTGCCGCCGGTATGGGTGCCAGATTTCTCGCGTCCTTTGCGAGAAGTGGGGTTCTTCGCCTGACGTTCCTCAGTGACATTCCTCAGTGAGGTTCAATCCCGGGCGATCCGTTGGCATTCCTGCCCGCAACTATTTACCATGTCCCCCGATGCCCCGCGAAGCTGTCGTCGATTCCCGGCAGGAAATCCTGCGCACCGCCGCCCGCCTGTTCCAGCAGCGCGGCTACGACGCGACTTCCATGAATGACGTAGCGGCTGCCCTCAAACTCAGCAAAGGCGGCCTGTACCACCACTTTCAGAGCAAAGACGAAATCCTGTTCGAGATCATGAACCACGCCATGGAGATCACCGAGGAGCGCGTGCTCGCGCCGGTACGCCGCATCGCGAATCCCGAAGACCGCTTGCGCGCCCTCATCCGCCTGCACATCGAAACCGTATTGAGCCCACGCGACCGCGAAATCACGGTCATGCTGCACGAAAACCATCCCCTGCCCCCCGCGCTCCGCAAGCGCATCAACCATCGCAAGAAGGAATATGTCCACTTCGTCGAGAGCTTGATTGCCGATGTACAAAAAGAAGCGCAAAAAGAAGCTCAGAAAGCGGCGCAGAAGGGAACTCCACGAACCACGCCGGAAAGATCTCCCGTCAGCCCACGCGCCGCCGCCTTCGCCCTGCTGGGCATGATCAACTGGATTTACCAGTGGTACAAACCAGAAGGCGATCTGCAGACCCACAACCTCATTCCGCAATTCACCGCTCTCGTTTTCGCGGGGATCCTCGGATGAAGATGAACTCGACCAAAAATGCCTTGTCATCCTGAGCGGCGGCAAAGCCTGCGCGAAGGACCCTATGTCGTCCGGAGACGGATGTGCCGTGGACGGGGACAGTTACGCTGCATGCCCGATGGGCGCACCTCGCAACCGCATCAATGCAAGACGCTGTCGCAAGGTCCCTCACCGCGGCTTCGCCCCGGTTCAGGATGACAATGCGGTTTGATCCAACGCCGGCTCCAAAGGGCCACAACCCGGTGCTGGCAACTCCCTGCTCGATCCTGCGACTACTTGTGGGGCGGGATCCAGTAAACCTCTTCCTTCACCGCGCCCTTGTCCGTGAACCCCCGCCGCTTCAAAATCGCCTTGCTATGCTCGATCATCTCCGGATGCCCGCACAGGTAAGCCATGGTATTTCCCGCATCCAGTTCCCAATGGTCGGCATACTTGCGCAGGATGTCGTCGGCTCGCCCCACTTCTCCCGACCAGTCCGAGTGATCCCACGGCCGGCTCACCGTGGGCACATATTTGAACCACGGCAATTCCTTGTCAAAGTGGTTCAGCTCATCGAGATATCCGAACTCCCAGGGCCGGCTCGCGCCATTCAGCAGAAACAGCTTCTGCGTTCCGTCGAATCTGCCTTCTTTCCAATCTTTCGATAGCATGCGAACCATGCTCACAAACGGAGCCACACCCGTAACCGTCGAAATCAGTAGATGATTCGTCTTGCCGTTCTGCGTATCGAGGGTAAATCGCCCCTTGGGCACCTTGCGCATCAGCATCTGATCGCCCGGTTGCAGCTTGTACAGCAGCGGCGTAAGCGCGCCTTCCGGCACCAGCTCGAAGAAAAATTCCAGTTCGTCTTCCGCCGGCGACGACGCAATCGAATAAGGCCGCTCCATGCGCTTCCCCGCGGCCTCAACTCCCAGCGTCGCATACTGCCCCGGAACAAAATGGAACTCCCCTCCGCTGCGAACGCGGATCATCCAGAGGTCGGGAGCGAAATCGACCCGCCGGGTAATCTCCGCGTGATAAAACTTATCGTCAGAAGTAGTCATTCTCTCCTGGCCTCAAAAGCTCCAACCGAACGGTCGTACGGCCCGTTGGAGTGGCGACATCCTAACTGGAATCGTCGATTTTGTGAAGGGCGCTCGTCGCCGCGGAACTCGCTCCGGAGACGAAACCCGCGTTCATTTCCCCACAACCAGCACCACGAAGCTGTCAGGCAGAATGGCTGGCCGGGGGTGCGGATTGTCCGCCGTGGGTTCAGGTTTGGGCCCGAACTGCGCCGTCACCACGAATACGTTGTGCGTCTTAGAATCAAGCGCAAGCGTGCGCGCTCCCTTTTGGGTCGGAACATTTTCGGCCACGCTGAACTTGCCCGGCGTTTCTTCTTTCACGACAGTCAGCACGCCCTCGCCACAAGAGGCGAATGCCAGTCCCGTTCCCGCGTCAAACGTGGTCGCATCCACGCCTTCGCCAATCGCCGGCGTCGCCAGAACCTTGCCGGTGTCCGCGTCCACCACGGCCATCATCTTGTTGCCGCAACCGACAAACAGCCGCCGGTTCTTGCGATCAATCGAGAGCCCGCTCGGCTCCTCGCAGGGCGCCAGCGGCCACTTCGCTTTTATTTCCAGTTTGTTTGGATCAATCGCCACAAGTTCGCTCTTGTCTTCAATGTTCACGAAGATTTCGCCCTTGGCGTCGCTGGCCGAAAACTCCGGCTTGCCGTCGAGTTTGATCGTGCCCAGCACTTTTCCAGTGGCCGCGTCGATCGCCGTCGAATCCTGACTGCGTCCATTGAAAGTGAACACCCGCTTCGTCGCCGGATCATAAAGAACGGCGTCAGGATTGTCGCCCACTTTCACTTTGCTGCTCGTCGCCAGCGTCTTGATGTCGAAAATGCTGACCGTGCCTTCCCGCCCGTTACTCGTAAATCCCCGTCCCAACTCCGGCGCCAGTGCAATGCCGTGCACCCCCGGCGTGTCAGGAATATCACCAACGCTCCTGCCCGAATCCGCATCTATAACCATCACATGCGTTCCGCGAGAAATAAAGATGCGCCGCGCGTCGGAGTCGGTGGTCAGATAATCCCATCCGCCGTCGCCGCCCACTTTGTAAGTCGCCACCACGTGATAGCCCGGACCAGCCGCGGCCAAAGCCACCGTCGCCACAAGCGCACTCGCCACAACAACACTGGCGACCGATACCCACATCCCAGCCTTCATTCGCATTACTTTCTCCTTGGCAAACTCTGTCGGATTCGTGTCGCGTGCCGTGTCGGGCCGCTCCGCACGTTTGAAAATCGGCGAATTTTTACCGCACCGGTAGGGATTCGACCGGAAGTAACTTTACCGCATTTCGCCAGTGACTCTAGACTCATAATATATGGATGTGTCTCTTATGGAAGTAACTGGGCCGGCTTTGGCCGGGCAGGGCGCGCAGCCGGAATCCGGGCAGATGTCCGTGCGGATGTCCGATTCTGATCTGCAGCCCACCCTGAACTTTGCCGCGCTGCCCCGCGGTTGGGAGGTCGCGGCCGGCGTGCCGATATTGATTCCCGCATCCCTTCGCCCACCTGCCCATGCGAATCGCTTCGCCCCAGCTTTCGCGGTCGCATTCGGAGTACTATTCGCAATCTTTGCCGTAAACATCGGCACTGCTCATGCCGCCTGGTCAAGGGTTGCTAATCTTTTCTCCGTGCGCGCGGGCCAATCCCTTTCTGCCGAAGACTCCATCCAGATCGATCGCATGGAGCCACAGAAGCAGGCCGAAGCCCTGCTGGAACTCGCAGTCGGCCGCAGCGACGGCGCTGAGGAACAGATTTCGTCCCGGGTTGAGAATTGGAAGGGGAAGGTAAAGTGGGACTCGCAGATCGCGATCCTCACCACCGCCGCGTTGAACTCCAGCGATCGCCGGGTGCGCGAGTCCGGCATCGAAGTCGCACTCGCCGCCTACGGACTCGCCAAGAACTCCGCCAGCCTCAACTACCTGCTCGCCACCGCTGAGTCTCGTGACCACGCGCAAAAAATTTGGGCGCTGTGGGCGCTCGGTCTCATGGCCAACCGCGGCGTCGGAACCGACCGAGTCGCGCCAGTCTTGACTGCCCACCTGAAAGATTCCAACGAAGATTCGCGCCGCTGGGCCGTCGAGGGCCTCGCGCTGGCCGGCTCTGCCCAAACCATCGAGCCGCTCCTGAAGACCATGCACGACGATCCTTCGCCCAACGTGCGCGACCGAGTTGCATGCGCTCTCACGGAATGCGGCATGTTCACGCGTGAACAAAGCCTGACCGCCGTCCCGCAATTATTGAACTACACCGATGATCCTTCACTCGACGCCCAGACGCACACCTTGGCTTTCCAGGCCTTGGCTGATATCACCCGCCTGCGGCTGCCCAACGACTCCAGCGCCTGGCGAAGTTGGTACGATTCGACCAGGGGCGACTCCTTCTGAAGATGTATTCAAGTTTTGTTCCCACTAAAGAAGTTTTTACGTAAACCTTTTAGTCTGTGAAACAATCCAACACGCCGGGCACTCCTCGTTGAGTCCCCGTCAAGACCCCATGGACAAATTGAATGTAGTTGTTGCTCTCACCACCCGAGAGAACGATTACCAGGCCGAACAAGCAGTCGCGGTAACAGAAATGGCCGCACGACTCGGGATCAAGATTCAGATCATCTACGCCGAGAACGACGCCGTCAACCAGACCCAGCAACTCATCAAAATCATTCAAGACCCCATACAGCGGCCGGCCGCCATCCTGGTCGAGCCCGTCGGCACCGGAATGCCCCAGGTTGCGAAAGCGGCCGTCGGCGCCGGAATCGGCTGGGGGATCATCAACAGCGATCCCGACTACATCAGCGAACTTCGTCGCGGGGGCGCCGTTCCCGTTTTTTCCGTGAGTACCGACCAGTCTGAAGTCGGCCGAATTCAGGGCCAGCAACTCGGCATGCTCGTTCCGGAGGGCAACGTCCTCTACATCGAGGGTCCCTTTACCAGCACAGCCACTCAACTCCGCAGCAAAGGAATGCTTTCCACCAAGCCAACCGGAGTCCAGCTGAAAGTGCTCAAGGGCGACTGGACCGAGCGCAGCGCGCACAACGCAGTGAAGTCGTGGCTGGCGCTGGGCTCCTCCCGGCAACTGGAAATTCGGGCCGTCATCTGCCAGAACGACGCCATGGCCATGGGCGCCCGAAAGGCATTCGTCGACTTAACCGAGAAAGACCGCGAACAATGGTTGAGCATTCCATTCACCGGCTGCGACGGCGTCACCAAGACCGGCCAGGACTGGGTGCGCCGCGGCATGCTGAAAGCCACAATCATCACCGCCCCCGCGGCCGGAACCGCACTCGAAATTCTGGCGAAGTCTGTCAGCGCCGGTTCCATGCCCAAAGATCGCACCCTGATTCCGCCCCAGTCCTTCCCCGCCATCGAAGCGCTGCGCAAAAGAAAAACCGATCACTGACCACTAGCCACTGACCACTGATTCCCGACCGCCGCGCTGCATTCCTCCCGCTCCCGTTTCCCCTGTAAAATTGATTAAGCGATCCCGGAGCCACTTCCCCATTGTCTTTCCTCGACCAACTCAACCCGCAACAACGCGAAGCCGTCGAAACTACCGAAGGCCCGGTGCTGATCCTCGCCGGCGCGGGCAGCGGCAAGACCCGGGTCATCACGTACCGCATCGCCTACCTGATCGAACACAAAGGCGTCATGCCGGAATCCATCCTGGCGATGACCTTCACCAATAAAGCCGCCGCGGAAATGGGCGAGCGCGTCGAAAAGCTTGTCGGTGGACTGAGCATCGCCAAGCCCGTCATCTCGACGTTCCATTCCTTCTGTGTTCGCGTCCTGCGCCGCGACATAGAAGCGATGCGCATTCCGTCGAGCGTCCCCGGTCAGCCGCCGATTGGTCACACGAAAAATTTCGTCATCTACGACGAAAGCGACCAGCAATCCGTCGTCAAGTCTGTGATGAAGCGCCTCGGCCTCGACGACAAGCAACTCACGCCCCGCACCGTGCTGGGGCGCATTTCGTGGGCGAAAAATCACATGCTCGATCCGCAGGAACTTTACTTGCAGTCCGCGGATCCCAAGACGGAAAAAATCGCGCACCTCTACGAGGAATATCGAAAGGAACTGCGCAAAGCCAACGCCCTCGATTTCGACGATCTGCTGCTCGAAGCCGTCCGCCTGCTGAAGTCCGCGGCGCAGGTACGCGAGTACTACAACCGCCGCTTCCAGTACTTGCTCATCGACGAATACCAGGACACGAACCGCCCGCAGTACGAGCTCATGCGCATGCTCGCCGGCGAGCGCCACAACGTCTGCGCCGTAGGCGACGAAGACCAGTCGATTTATTCCTGGCGCGGCGCCGACATCCGCAACATTCTCGAATTCGAGCAGGATTTTCCCGAAGCCAAAATCATCCGCCTCGAACAGAACTACCGCTCCACGCAGAACATTCTGGAAGCCGCGTCGACGGTGGTTGCCAACAACCTCCGCCGCAAAGGCAAGAATCTTTGGACCGCGCGCCAGGGCGGCACCAAAATCGGATACTACGAAGCCCCCGACGGCGAAAACGAAGCCCTGTTCGCCGCCGACCACATCGCCAAGTATTTACGCGAAGCCGGCCGTACTGAGAATTCGCGCGGAGAAACACCCCGCGCCGCCGTCCTCTACCGCACTAACTCGCAGTCTCGTCTGTTCGAAGAAGCCATGCGCCGCTACGGCTTGAAATATCACATCGTCGGCGGATTCTCCTTCTACGACCGCTCCGAAATCAAAGACCTGATCTCCTATCTCAAAGTCATCCTGAATCCCGATGACTCGATCTCGCTCCTTCGCGTCATCAACACCCCGACGCGCGGCATTGGCAAAGGTACCATCGACACCCTGGAAAATCTGGCGCTCGAGACTGGCCTGTCGTTGTGGGGCGCAGTCGGAGAAGCCCTCCGCCGCCAGTTGCTGCCCCAGCGTGCCCTGCTGTCGCTGAAGAATTTCCAGCAGCTAATCGAAGACGGGCGAGCCATGCTGGCAGGATCGTTCCAGGAGCAGCTCGATCAAAATGTGGCGCGGGCGCCCTCGCCCGCGCAAACGCCAGAAGCCCCTCCGCCATCCGGCGGAGCCCACGAGGCCACGGAGGACGCCACCGCCTTTGATCCCAGCGAATTCGGCAACTTCTCCTTCGACTTCGGCGCCGCAGAGATTAACGAAACCGCGAATGGCGGCAACAGCGTCGCTCCCGCGGACCATCACGATGAGCCAGAGTCCGCAAGCGCACCACCAGAACCCCAAATCGGCTCAACGCCCGCCGAATTCCCGACGCCCGCCGTCAGCGTCGCCGACCTGCTGAAGTTCCTTATCGACCGCACCGGCTACATCAAGCTGCTCGAAGAAGAAGACACTCCCGAAGCCTTCTCCCGCATCGAAAACCTGCGCGAACTGGTCAACGCCGCCATGGACTCACGCGACCGCACCGAAACCCTCGACCAGTTTCTCGACCACGCCGCCCTCGTCGCGGACGCCGACGACTACGACGCCCGCGCTCAAATCACGCTCATGAGCCTGCACGCCGCGAAAGGCCTGGAATTTCCCCTGGTATTCCTCAGCGGCCTCGAAGAGGGGCTCTTCCCGCACTCCCGCACCATGCTCGTCCCCGAAGACATTGAAGAAGAACGCCGCCTCTGCTACGTCGGCATGACCCGCGCCATGGACCAGTTAATCCTGACCCGCGCCGTCTACCGCCGCAGATACGGCACCGACCTCCCCGAAGCCAGCGTCCCTTCAAGATTCCTGGAGGAAGTCCCCGCCCCGCTGCTGGAAGAGTTGGGAACCAGCAAGGCCCGTGTAGGGACGGGCGCATTCGCCCGTCCGGCGGGGCGAAGCCCCGCTGCCGCGGAAAGCACCCATTACTCCTACGAAGACGAAGACCAAAGCGTGTCGTGGCACAGCGGAGACGCCACCCGAGCCATAGCCCGCGCCCCCAAGCCGACCGCCCCCGCGCGTCCCTACAACTCCATCGAGAACATCGCCGAGTTCTTCGCCAGCCGCGGCAAGAAGTTTTCCGTCCCCAAAACGCCCGTCGAAGAGCCCACCGGCAAGCGCGGATTCCGCCCCGGCCAGAAGGTCCGCCATCCCAAATACGGCGAAGGCACGGTCTATCTGCGCGAAGGAGAAGGCGAAGAAGCCAAGATTACGGTACAATTTCCTCGCTTCGGCTTAAAGAAGCTAGTGGAGAAGTACGCCCAGCTGGAGCGAGCATAGTAGCCGCGAAGCGGCGTAAGAATACAGCCCACAGCTTGCCCTGAGCTTGTCGAAGGGGCGTAAGCCGTGGGAATGACACACAAGAGATCTCAGCCCCGAAGGGGCGAAAGAAGTCCGCGGCACAATCCGCCCGGATATCCGTACGACAGAAGAGGACGTTCACCGCATTCATGGCAAACACAGCGAAACTAAACAAAGAAGAACGCAAGAAATCCAAACGCGCCGCCCGCAAGAAACGCAAGGCGGAAAATCCGCTCAAGC
>JBEKRY010000042.1:0-26162 GCA_049517555.1 Candidatus Sulfotelmatobacter sp.
GGCTACGGCTGGAACGTGACCCGCGTCACCGACGCCAACGATCTGGAAATGCTGGCGCGAGCGTTTGAGGTGTTCAAAAGAACCACTGACCGGCCCACCCTGATCATTGTGGACAGTCACATCGGCTACGGTTCCCCGCACAAACAAGATAGCAACGCCGCTCACGGCGAGCCTCTGGGTGAAGAAGAAGTCAAGCTGACCAAGAAATTCTATGGCTGGCCGGAAGACGCGAAGTTCCTGGTGCCCGATGGCGTGCGCGAACGTTTCCGCGAAGGAATTGGAAGGCGCGGGCGCGAGTTGCACGCGCAGTGGTCGCAGCGTTTTGCGGAATACTCGCAGAAATTTCCCGATCTGGCGGAGCGGCTGGGCCACATGCAGCACCGCGAACTCCCCGCGGGATGGGACAAGAATCTTCCCACGTTCCCCGCCGATGCCAAGGGCATCGCAACTCGCGAAAGTTCCGGCAAGGTGCTCAATGTCGTAGCGCAGAACATTCCGTGGATGATTGGCGGATCGGCCGACCTGGCAACTTCAAACAAGACCACGCTGAAATTCGAGGGCGCGGGAGACTTTCAGGCTGGCGCCTGTGCGGGACGCAACCTGCATTTCGGCGTGCGCGAGCATGTGATGGGCGCGAGCGTGAACGGCATGGTCGTATCCGGTCTGCGCGCATTCGGCGCGACCTTCTTCAACTTCAGCGATTACATGCGCGCCAGCATCCGACTGGCAGCGCTGATGGAGATTCCGTCGATTTTCATCTACACGCACGATTCCATTGGCGTTGGCGAAGACGGGCCGACGCATCAGCCGATCGAGCAACTGGCATCATTGCGGGCCATGCCGAATCTGATCGTGTTGCGTCCCGGCGATGCGAACGAGGTTGTGGAAGCCTGGAAGATCATTGCGCAGTTACAGCGTTCCCCCGCGGCGCTCGTATTGACGCGACAGAATCTTCCCACTCTTGATCGCACGAAATATGCCGCGGCCTCCGGTGTGGCCAAGGGAGCCTACGTGCTCGCCGACGCTCCGGGCGGAAAGCCCGATGTGATCCTGATGGCGACCGGCAGCGAGGTGTCGCTGTGCGTGGACGCTTACGAAAAACTGAAGGCCGAAGGCGTCAAGGCGCGCGTGGTCAGCATGCCCTCGTTTGAAATCTTCGAGAAGCAGGACGCCGCCTACAAAGAGAGCGTTCTGCCGTCCGCTGTGACCGCCCGCGTTTCGGTGGAAATGGCTTCCACCTTCGGATGGGGGCGTTACACGGGCCTTAAGGGACGCAACATCGGGATGCACCGTTTTGGCGCCTCGGCGCCCTTGAAAGACCTTTTGAAGTTTTTTGATTTCACCGTGGACAAAGTCGTAGCCGAAGCCCGCGCGGCAATGTCTGGAAGCTAATCGTAAAAAGAATCGCAGGAGGATTTTATGCAGCCAACTGGAGTAGTGGAAAACTCGAAAGCCACCAAGAATCCGCTGAAGGAATTGCTCAACTACGGCCAGTCGATGTGGCTCGATTACATCCGCCGCGACCTGTTTACCACCGGAAAACTGAAGCAGATGATCACCGACGATGGCCTGCGCGGCATGACGTCGAACCCAGCAATCTTCGAGAAGGCAATCGCCGACAGTTCGCTCTACGACGATTTTCTCAAGACGCTGGCGTCGCGCACCGATCTCGACACAACCGGCCGCTACGAGCAGATCGCCATTCGCGACATTCAAGATGCCGCTGACACGCTGCGCCCGGTGTATGACGAGTCCAAATTCCGCGACGGCTATGTCAGCCTCGAAGTCTCGCCATACCTGGCGCGCAAAACAACGGAGACGATCGACGAAGCGCGCCGCCTGTGGAAGGCGGTGCAGCGCGAAAACGTTATGATCAAAGTTCCCGGGACGGCCGAAGGACTGCCGGCGATTCGTCAGTTGATTGGCGAAGGCATCAACATCAACGTGACCCTGTTGTTCGCGCAGGACGTATATGAGAAAGTCGCTGAAGCTTATATCGAAGGACTCGAAAGCCTGGCGGCGCGCGGCGGCAATTTGAAAAAGATGGCGAGCGTGGCCAGCTTCTTTATCAGCCGCATCGATTCTCTGATCGATTCCCTGCTCAATGACAAACTGAAAGCCACCACCGACCCAAGCCAGCAAGCCTTATTGAAAAGCGTCCTTGGAAAGGTGGCGATTGCCAACGGCAAGCTCACTTATCAGGCTTATCAACGAATCTTCAGCGGACCGCGCTGGCAGGCGCTAGCGGCCAAAGGTGCGCAAACCCAGCGCGTATTGTGGGCCAGCACGAGCACCAAGAATCCCGCTTATCGCGACGTGATTTACGTAGAGGAACTGATTGGCCCCGACACCGTCAACACCATGCCGCCAGCGACGATCGACGCCTTCCGCGATCACGGACGGTTACGCAACGCGCTCACTGAAGATGTTGCCGGCGCCAAGAAAGCAATGGACGACCTGGCGCGCACCGGCATTTCCATGAAGCAAGTCACCGACAAGCTGACCGACGACGGCGTCAAATTGTTTGCCGATGCCTTCGACAAGCTGCTGGCCGCGGTCGCTGCAAGAACGCAAACGAAAACCACGTAACACGAAAGCTTAGTAAATTGTAGCGCCGGTGTCCCGCCGGCTGTCGCGAAGGCGTCCCGCCTTCGCAGCGGGGACCAACCGGCAACTGGAGAGCAAGACAATGCAATTAGGAATGGTCGGCCTGGGGAAGATGGGCGCGAACATGACGCGGCGCCTGATGCGCGGCGGACATCAGCTCGTAGTTTCCGATCTCAGCCCCGATGCCGTGAAGCAACTGGCAGGCGAAGGCGCGGGCGGTTCGTCCTCGTTGGAGGATCTGATCGCCAAACTCACGCCGCCGCGCGCCATCTGGATCATGGTTCCAGCGGGTGGTCCGACCGAAGCGACCGTGCAGAAACTGGCGCAGCACCTGCAGCCCGGCGACGCCATCATCGACGGCGGCAACTCCTATTTCAAAGATGACGTCCGCCGCTCGACCGAACTCAAGCCAAAAGGCATTCATTACATCGACGTCGGAACCAGCGGCGGCGTCTGGGGAATCGATCGCGGCTATTGCATGATGATCGGCGGCCCCGACGAAGCTGTAAAACGTCTTGATCCGATTTTCAAAACGCTGGCCCCCGGCAAGGGCGACATTCCTCGAACTCCCGGCTTCGAAAAGCGCGGCGGCACCGCCGAAGAAGGTTACATCCACTGTGGTCCATCAGGTTCCGGCCATTTCGTGAAGATGGTGCACAACGGCATCGAGTACGGCATCATGCAGGCGTACGCCGAGGGTTTCGACATCTTCAAAAACGCCACCAGCAAAGATTTGCCGGAAAACATTCGCTACGATCTGAACCTGCCGGACATTGCCGAAGTGTGGCGGCGCGGCAGCGTGGTCAGTTCATGGCTGCTCGACCTGACGGCCATGGCTCTGACGGAAAATCCCACGCTTTCGGAATATGAAGGTTACGTGCAGGATTCCGGCGAAGGCCGCTGGACGATTCAGGCGGCGCTCGAAGAAGCGGTGCCGGCAGAAGTGCTGACCGCGGCGTTGTACGTACGTTTCCGATCGCGGCAGACGCATACCTTCGCTGAGAAGATGCTTTCCGCCATGCGGCAGAAGTTTGGCGGCCACATCGAATCAGGCGCCGGCAATACAAAATAGGCCGAGGCACACGTCTATTTATTTTCAACTGTTTTAGAAATCAGAGGAACTTCATTCATGGCTGAATCCGCGGAACAATCCACTCCAGCGCCAGCGCCGCCGCGCATCGGCAAGCAGGGCGATCCCTGCGTCATGGTCATCTTCGGTGCGGCCGGCGATCTTACCGGACGTATGCTGATTCCCGCGCTTTACAACCTGGCGCGGGCCGGATTGCTTTCTCACGATTTCGCCGTCGTAGGCGTGGCGCGCACGCAGTTATCGAATGACGAGTTTCGAAAAAAGGTCCACGACGACGTCAAGGCCTACTGCGGGGAATGCGTCGAGGACGAACTTTGGGCGTGGTTCACCAGCCGCTTCTACTACTTCACCGGAGATTTCGGCGACGACAAGTTATATCCGCAACTTAAGGACTACCTCACGAAGGTCGATCAGCAGCACTCGGCACACCAGAATTTCTTTTATTACCTCGCGACCGCACCCAGTTTCTTTGGCCCCATCGTTCAAAAACTATCAGCCGCCGGATTGATGGAACAGAACAACAGCCACTGGCGGCGGGTGGTCATCGAAAAACCCTTCGGTCACGACCTGGAATCCGCCAAGACGCTGAACCAGCAACTGCTGAAGGAAGTCGACGAAAAGCAGATCTACCGCATCGACCACTATCTCGGCAAAGAAACCGTGCAGAACATCATGGCGTTCCGCTTCGCCAACGGAATCTTTGAGCCCGTCTGGAACCGCCGCTACATCGACCACGTGCAGATTTCGGTAGCGGAAACCGTTGGCGTGGAAGGTCGCGGAAGCTATTTCGACCACGCCGGCTCGCTGCGCGACATGGTACCCAACCACATCATGCAACTCATCAGCCTCACCGCCATGGAGCCGCCGATTTCCTTCGACGCCAACGCGGTGCGCGATGAGCAGGCGAAGATTCTCCACGCCATTCAACCCACAAGTGATGAGGAAGTCCTGACCCGCAGCGTGCGCGGTCAGTACGGCGACGGGACCGAAGACGGTAAGCGGGTTACCGCCTATCGCTCCGAACCCGATGTCCCGCCCGATTCGCGCACCGAAACCTTCGTCGCCATGAAATTGCTCATCGATAACTGGCGCTGGGCCGACGTCCCCTTCTACCTTCGTACGGGCAAGCGGATGCCGGTGCGTAACACTCATATCGTGATACAGTTCCGACGGGCGCCCTTCGTTCTGTTCCGCGATACGCCGGTCGAACACCTGATGCCCAATCAACTAGTGCTGCACATTCAACCGGAAGAAGGAATCTCGCTGCAATTCGCGGCCAAGGTTCCCGGTCCGGTCATGCGTCTGGGCACAGTGGATATGAACTTCGAATATCAGGAATATTTTGGCAAGCAGCCTTCGACCGGTTATGAACGGTTACTGCACGATTGTATGATCGGCGATCAAACCCTGTTTCAGCGCGCCGACATGGTTGAAGCCGGCTGGTCGGTGGTCAATCCTATGCTCGATCTGTGGAAGGCGCTCCCGCCTCGCAACTTCCCCAACTACGCTTCCGGCACCTGGGGACCGAAGGAGGCCGACGAACTGCTGGAACGCGACGGCCGCCGCTGGAGGAATTTCGAGAAATGATCCTGGCCGGCGACATTGGTGGTACCAACGCTAGGCTGGCTTATTTTCAACCCCAGAACGGGCATCTGCGCCTGGTCTCGGAGCGCACTTTCCCCAGCCGCGAACACAGCGAACTCGGCGAAATTGTCACCGAGTTTGTTGGCTCTTCCAGCAGCAAGCCTGACGCAGCGTGCTTCGGCATAGCTGGCCCCGTGGTTAACGGCCGCGTCGAGACCTCGAACCTGCCCTGGGTGATCGAGCAATCGCGGCTAGCGAAACAGATTCATCTTCCGGCCACGCTGCTCATCAACGATCTCGAAGCCAGCGCCTGGGGCATCGGCGCGCTCGAAACCACCGACCTGGTTCCGTTGAATCACGTGAGCGGTCCCGCAGTCGGCAATCAGGCGGTCATCGCGCCCGGCACCGGCTTGGGCGAAGCCGGACTTTTCTGGGATGGAAGTCGCCATCACGTCTTCGCCTGCGAAGGCGGCCACTGCGATTTCGCTCCGCAAGGCGATTTGCAGATCGAATTACTGCGTTTCCTGCGAGCGCGCTTCGGACATGTCAGCTACGAGCGCATCCTCTCCGGCCCCGGCCTGGTGAATGTTTATGAGTTTCTGCGCGACGCGGGATGCGGCAAGGAATCGGATGAGTTTGCCGTGCTTCTGAGCAACAGCGATCCCGCCGCTGCGATTTCACGGGCCGCTCTCGATGGTACCGAGCCTCTGGCGGAGAAGGCATTGGAATTGTGGATCGCCGTCTATGGCGCCGAGACTTCCAACCTGGCGCTGAAGACCATGGCGACCGGTGGAATTTTCCTGGCCGGCGGCATCTCGCCCAAAATTCTGCCCAAGCTGACCGGTTCCGTATTCATGGATGCATTCCACAATAAAGGCCGTCTCCGTCCCCTGGTAGAAGCAGTGCCGGTGCAGGTGGTCACCAACGAAAAAGCCGGACTACTGGGCGCGGCACGCTGCGCCGCCGTCCGCGGCAAGGGCTAAGCAGAAATGATTATGCCGACGATCATGCCGATGAAGATGCTGACGAAAATTATGCTGAGATTATGCTGACGAAAAACGCAACCGCGTACAGCACCAACGTAAACGCACGCAGCACCGTCGTGAACGCGTGCAGCGCCAGCGCATACAGCACCGTCGAAGAGCGGCGCCTTCAGCGCCGCGTTCCGTGCACGGAAGTGATGCGGGCTTCAGCCCCCGTGGTCGCACTCCTGTCATCGCATCCATCCCTCAGCGCCCGGCTGAAGAACTGAGCCAAGTCCCGTGAGTTCCTCCGTCGAAATCCGAACCCTCACCACCCCGCAGGAGTTATTCTCCGCGGCGGCGGAAGAAGTCGTCAGCGCCGCCACTGACGCCGTGGCGCAACGCGGCCGCTTTACCATCGCTCTCTCCGGCGGATCAACCCCAAAGGGCTTGTTCAACCTTCTCGCCACCAACGCGCTCACGGTGCTGCCCTGGGACCGCATGTTCTTTTTCTGGGGCGACGAGCGCCACGTGCCGCCCACCGATCCCGACAGCAACTACCGCATGGCGGACGAGACCATGCTGTCCAAAGTTCCGGTGCCGCCGGGAAATGTGTTCCGAATGGCAGCAGAGAATCCTGACGCAGCAGCCGTTGCGGAAGACTATGAAAAAACGCTGCGGAAGTTTTTCGCGCTCGAACCCGGACAATTCCCCCGCTTCGACCTGATCCTTCTCGGCATGGGCCCGGACGGCCATACCGCTTCGCTCTTTCCCGGCACCGCCGGACTACAGGAGAAATCGCGCCTGGTCATCGCCAACTGGGTCGAAAAGATGAAAACCAGCCGGCTCACCTTCACTCTGCCGGTTCTGAATGCGGCCCGTTGTGTAGCGTTTCTGGTCAGCGGGACCGACAAAGCCGCCGTGCTCCGAACTGTGTTGGAAGAGGATGTCCCCGCCGAGCAATATCCCGCAAAGCTGGTTCGACCGACGGATGGAAAGCTGATCTGGTTAGTCGATCGGGCCGCGGCCAGCGAACTTTCAAGCAAGAAGTAATCTTTGGGAAAGCCTAGCCCCGCCAGTCGCCAATTTCCTTCAAACCCTTGCCGCGGGCATGTTCGAACAAGCGGACGCGATGGCGGGAGTGTTCAAACTCGTGGATGTCGGCCCAGACCTCGGCTTGCCAGCCCTTCTCGTGGGCGGACGATTCGCCGCAGGTCGCGCAGCGGGTATGCAGCGTGACCGGAATCGTCTCGACCCCCACTGGGGTGGCTCCCGGCAGTTCCACGAAGATGCAGCGCACTTCCTCGATCTCTTCGTTCGCGCCCAGGATGTGCTCATAACGCAGCAGGTATCCAAAACCGAGTTTCTTGGCCTCAGACTCGGCCTCGCCCCGGGTGTGAAAGGGACCGTACTCCGCCCGCAGTTGCTCGGTGGAGTCACACGCCATCCAGAAAATCTCTTTGTAGGCCATCGCTGCTTTCGCCCAGCCGGTTTCGCCCTGGGTCGCTAAATCTGGGTCGCTAAATCTGGGTTCTGGGCTGCGAAGGCTGAGTTACTCGGGAGCCAACGTGCGCGCAGATCAGTTCACCTACGGCAATTCTGATGCCGTTGTTGGGCTTCCGGCAATCGATTGCAAAACATAGGCTTAGCAAAGCGTAGCCTCTTGCCGGCATGCCACCGCCATGAAACGTTTTGCAGAGTTTGGACGCAGCCAGCTCATAAGATGCGGTAAAGCAAGCATCGAACGGCGGAGATGCCGCCTGCATCTCCCCCGAGTTGACGCGTCCAGGGTCGATTTCATGCGACTGATGAATGCTGATTCCAGCGTATGCACTTCCCGGGCTGGCTCCCGGCTACTGATAACCGAGTGCTTGTTCGAACGGCATGCCGGGGCGCCCGGCCTCCGGCGGCCAGTTCGTCCCGCCGTGGCTGGCTACATACATGGCCAGTTCGAGCCGGCTCCAGACCCCCAGCTTATCGAAGGTGCTGCGCAAGTGATTCTTGATGACCTGTTCGCTGGTGCCGACGATCTTGCCGATTTCGCGGTTGGTCAGGCCTTGCCAGACCAGAATCGCGATCTGAATTTCTTTGGCAGTAAGGTGCTGGCTGGGCGTCATGATTGCATTTCCTCCTTGGTAAACATAGCGATGGCCAGCTTCACGCGCTTGCGCCCCTCGCGGATTCCGGCGCGCAGGAACAGCGTCCGCAGGTGTTGTTTTACGGTGCGCGGGCTGATGTTCAGCTGGCCCGCAATCTCTTTATTGCTGCAGCCCTGCACCAGCAGGTTCAAAACCTGCTGGTCGCGGGGGGTGACTTTGACATGGTCCAGATCGATCACGGTCGTATCCTCCTGCCTTGGCAATCCCATTCGCCTTCTGCTGTAGCACGGCTTTCGCCAATTCTTCGCATTCGCCGCGTGTCCAAGCTAAGTATTTAAGGGCAAGGGTACTTAAGGGCGAAGACCGCCGTTTTCATGCGCCCTTCAGGAAGCCCGTGGTAGGCTAACCGTTCCATATCGGTCCCGTCGATTTGAACCAATGACTTACGTTCCCACCATACAGTCCGCGCATCTGGGCCGCCGGAGGCCAGCCGCAGCGCCCCCCTACCAGAGCTTAGTCGCCCTAAGCTCCCCTTTTTCGTCAGTGACTTCCATCGCCGCCACGCTCCAAATTTCTGTTCCGGGTCGCCTGACTACCGGGCATCGAAGCGACCACCGCACCACCCAGAATTCGCCGTCCCTAATTGACCGGCGTGCGAACCCCTCGAATTCCATTTTGGGAACTCAGACAAGGGCGGCGGCAAGTTTTGCACAGGCCAGGCTGCCGTTGACCCTTTCATGCCCTGGCGGTAAGGGGCGATGATTGGGTTCATCTTAATAAGGCAGATCAGGATGAGGCTGATCGGGAAACTGATCCTCAGCATACCCGTCTTGCTTTGCCTGCCTGCCCTCGCCCAAGGCGGCCCACCCTATTACACCAACGATCCCGGCACGCCCGGCCCCTTCAATTGGGAGATCAATGTCGGCTACATGCCGTTTCTCTACAGCGATCAGTCGGTCTCCCACACCCCGGACCTCGACATCAATTTCGGGGTGGGCGAGCGCATCCAGCTCACCTACGAGAACGCGTGGCTGCGCGTCAATAATCCGGTTTCGCAGTCGCAACCCGGCCAGATCGGATCGGGCAAGACTGAATTCGGCCTGGGTCAATCCAATCCTGGAGTCAAATGGCGCTTCTACGACGCCGGAGAGTCTGGCCTATCCGTCTCGGTTTTCCCCCAACTGTTCCTCAACAACCCCAACGATGCCGTCCGCCGCGGCATCACCTCGCCGAGTAGTTCCTTCCTTCTGCCTGTCGAATTTTCACGGAAATTCGGCCCGGTCGATGTGGACTATGAACTCGGTTATCAGTTCGTTCACAAAGGACCGGACGGCTGGCTGATGGGCCTGGTCGTGGGCCACGAATTCACGAAAAAGTTCGAAGTGGACATGGAGCTTTATTCCCAGGGAACCTTCCATCCTTCCGAAAACCAGCCCACGATCGACTTCGGCGCGCGCTACAAACTCCACAGCCCGGTGATTCTGCTGGTCATGGCCGGACGCAGCCTGGAACCTGCGCGCAACAATCAGCCCTATTTCCTGGGATATTTCGGCCTGCAATTCCTCCTGCCACCAAAATCCTACAATCGCGAATGATCTGCGCCTGAGCCAGCCCTGCATTTCGGAATCTGATGAGACAGATCTGACGAGACGGATCTGACGAGACGGATCTGACGAGACGGATCTGACGAGACAAAGCTAGTAGAGGCCGGCGATCCATGCCCCATCGTGTGGTTACCGAAGAGTGGTTCCCATGCCCTACCAGCACAGTGCGCTCCTAGAAGAACACTCGCCAGTCGGCACATCTGGCGGTAAACTAGGGGCAGATTAGAGGGCCTTCGCCTGCCGGGGAAGCCCAGGGGTTTTCGATACTTCGAAAGCTTCAGCCTCCGCCCGAACCACCTTGGCACTCTTGATTGCGCGGAGGCTATCGCAGGATTTTGCGCGGGAGTTTCGGTCGGAGTTGGCGAGATACTTGCACTGGAATCACCGCCTTTCGCCAGATACTCCAGCGCCATGGGACGGTTTCGCTGGTGGAAAAAGAAATCGTGTCCGAGGAAAAAGACAAACCAGTTTCAGACAAACCAGTTCTGGACGAGCAGACGCTCGCCAAGCTGCTGGAAGCGGCCTACGTTCTTCAGGAGCACAACCGCGAACTCCAGGAGATGGAACTTGGCCTCGACCTGAAACGAGACCAACTGGAAAGTGAAGAGCGATCCACCCGCGCCTCCCGTGATGCCACGCCCCAAACGGAGGCGGATCCGCCCGCTAGCGCCGATTACACCTCCACTCTGGCAGAAATCGTCGCCACCCAGCACCAGATTCAGGTTCGTCATCTGGAACTCGATCAGGCCATGTCTCTGGTCGCCGAACGCCTGACCCAGATCGCGCGCGCCAGCGGCGCTGCGATCGGCATCCTTGATTACAAGAAACTCGACGACAAGAAACTCGATGACGAGAGAGAGGCTAAGAAAGATAAGAAGAAAGACGACAAGAGAGACGTCAAGAAAGACGGCAAGAAACTCCGTTACCGCGTGACCGCCGGCCTCCTGACGCTGCCCGCCGGAACCGAAGTCCCCATGGAAAAGGCGCTCTGCCTCGCCTGCCTTCGGACCGGCCAGGTCTTGCGCTGCGCCGATGTCAATCCGGAATTCCTGCTTGATACCGAAGAGTGCCGGCGCCGCGGCATCCAGTCATTAATTGCGGTTCCAATTTTTCATGATGGCGGAGTTGCCGGCGGCTTGGAGCTGTACTACCCCACCACGCACGCCTTCACCGAACAGGATGTTCACACCTGCCAGCTCATGGCCGGACTGGTAACCGAAGCGCTGGCCCGCGACGAAGAAGTGAGTTTAAAAAAGTCGCTCGCCAGCGAGCGCGCCGTCATGCTCGAAGCTCTGGAAAAATTGAAGCCGAACCTCGCGGCTCTGGTGGACAAGCCCGGGGCTGTCGAATCGGCGGCCCGGTCCCGCGCGCCGGCAATCGCCGGATCGGCAGTCGCAGCATCGGCAGTCCCGGCATCGGCAGTCCCAGCATCAACTTCCGCCTCGATTTTTGTTTGCCGCAAATGCGGACACAAACTCGTCGGGGAGGAGCAGTTCTGCGGAAATTGCGGATTGCCGCGCGCCATCGTCTATGAAGCCCCCAGCATGCAGAGCCGAGAGGCATCGCTGCGGAGTCTGCAAGAGACAATGAGGCAGGAGGCGTTGAAGGCCGCGCCCGCGGAAGGCGTGCCGCACGAACCCGAGCACGAGCGGAAACGCGAGCCCAAGCGTGAACGCAAGAACGACCAGCTCGCGCTCGATATTCCCGAGCTTGGTATGCCCGAGCTTGATGTATCCGCAAAAGAAAAAGAAAAAGAAAAATCCGCTCGCCCGCCGTCGCGGACCCATTCTGATGCTATGCCATCCGAGAGGTCGCTGGCTGATACCCTGCAGGAAGAAATGCCAGAGCTTTTTGCGCCGGCAGTGCCGCTGCCTGACAGCCCGCCCGACCTCATTCGCTTAGGCGAGGCCCGCGCCAGCGCCGAGTTCGAGGACTCCATACTTGCCGATCTCGAAATAAATCTGGAAGCTGGCAGCGCGGGCGCGAAGGAAGACGTGGTCGCAGATGAGACCCTCGCGAACAAGATCGCCGCAGACAAAAATGTCGTAAACAAGCACGCCCTAAAAAAAGCCGGTCCGGGAAAGAGCGTTCCAGAAAAGAATACGGAACCGGAATCACAAGCTCTCGCAAAACCGGAACACACCGGAGCCTGGAGTTCTGCCGCGAACGCCCGCGACTTCCTGGAGCAACTCGCATCGGGCAAGCGTCCCGGAGCCTTGGCGCAGTTCTGGAATACGCGGCGCGGAGACATTTACCTGGTAATCGCAGTGATCCTGGTGGCCGTAGTCATTCGCTGGGGAATCTGGTCCAGTCATTCCGTCGGCGCCACGGGGAACGCAACTGCGGCCGCGGCCCACCGCAAGCCCGCTCCCGACGCCGATCTCTCCTGGTTCGACCGGACGCTCATCAGCCTGGGCTTGGCGGAACCGCCCGAGACTCCGGAATACAAAGGCAATCCTGAAACTCAAGTTTGGGTCGATCTCCACACCGCTCTCTACTATTGTCCCGGCGCTGATCTATATGGAAAGACTCCGAAGGGAAAATTCGCTTCCCAGCGGGATGCGCAGTTGGATCAGTTCGAGCCCGCGTATCGCAAGGCCTGCGACTGAGAATTGGCGAGTCTTAATTGCAGGATCTTATGGCGAATCAGGAGTTCCTCGCCGATCCTCCGGCAGTTCATTCGACAATCGTTTCATCTGTCGCTGTTTGATTTGACAACCCCAGACCGCCGGAGTGCAATCATATAAACAGGATTTGCCTGACCAATTCTTGATAGAACTGCTGGCCAGACTGGGGAACGCCGCTTGCCGCACCAAGACGAACATTCCGACGAAGCCACTATGCTGCCAGAACCTGATTTGAATCCTCTGCTCAATCCACTCCTCGGTCAGAATATGGGGCGCTGGGCGGAAGTCTATTTCACCAGTGCTCCGGAAAAGCGCGAGCAGGCGTTGCAGGATCTCTTGCGCGAATTGCAAGCCGAACACGACGCGCGCGAAGCTTCTCGTTCGGTCACAGAGCAAGCCTCCCAGTCAGCGGCGGAAAATGTGGCTGACGATGCGGGGATGCAGACCGCTCTGGTGCGCTGTCCCGCGTGCGGCCGAGAGAATCCTGCTACGCACCGATTTTGCGGCATGTGCGGCACGGCTGTGTGGGAGCGCAACACGGTAAACGATCCGCGTATGGCCGATCGTCACACCACGGATTTTATTGTCGCCGATCTTGACGCCGCCAAGCTTGACCTTGCCAAGTCTGACCCCGCTGATCTTGACCCTGTCAGCGTTGCGACTGAGGACCGGCTTTTCAAGTATCGCCGCGATGAACCTGCTCGCCACGAATCTGCTGAGCACGAATCTGTTCCGCACGAACTTGCTCCGCCGGCGCCTGGCAACGTAGAGAGCGATCAATCGCGGTTCGCTACGTTTGAGAACGCACTCTTCGAATCGCCGATGCGCGCTGAATCTATACCGTCCTCTCGCGGCCGCGAAGACGCCTACCACGCCGATCAGACGATCCCGTTCCTCGACCCGGAGCCGGCTTCATCGTCCTATCGCGTTCCTCTCGTAATCACTCTGGCTGTTGTGCTGCTTGCTCTTGGCTATATCACGTGGCGCAGCATGCAAGCCGCCGAGAGTTCGCACGTCGCAGCGCCTGCCACGCAGTCTGCCATGTCGGCTCCGGTCCCGCCAGCCCCCCCCGCTCCAGCCTCCTCAACGACTGATACGGCAAAGATTGATACGCCAGATGGGGCCTCACTAGCCGGCGATCAAGCCGTTGCCCCGGCAAGCGAAGCGACGGACTCGACAAATGATTCGACAAGTAAGGCCGCGAGTCCGAAGGCACCGAATTCTCGAGCGGCGCAAACGACGTTGATCCCAAAGCAGAAGGCGCCAGTGGAAACTGTTTCGGGAAGCGGCGGCGAAGAACTCGCCACGGCGCAACGCTATCTCAACGGAGCCGCCGGTCAGGAACGCGACAGCGCTGAGGCCGCAAAGTGGCTGTGGAAGGCCATCGCCAAGCACAATGGCGAGGCCTCGCTCCTGCTCTCAGATCTCTACCTGAAGGGTGACGGAGTGGGAAAGAATTGCGATCAAGCGCGGGTATTGCTCGACGCCGCGGCAGTCAGAGGAGTGCCGGGCGCCGCAGAGCGGCTGCAACATCTTCAAGCTTTTGGTTGCTCGTGACTTGCTGAGTCAATCTTGCTGAGTCAATTCAGAAGCTCGCGCTGCGGACCAGTACGAGAGCCTACTGAGTTGCCAGCATCGAGGGAATTCGGCGCGATTCATACCACAGCGCCAGTTCGACGCGATTCCAGAGTCCAAGTTTGTCGTAGATGACACGCAAGTAGTTCTTCACGACATGCTCGGTCGTCCCGATCTCTTCGGCTACTTCACGGTTTTTTAAGCCCGCGGCAACGAGTTCGATGACTCGCTGTTCACGTTCGCTGGGGACCCTTGTGCCATAACGCCCAATTGCAGACATGCTTGCCTCCGGTATAACAGGGTTGCGAGTTTCACTCGCTTGATACCGCCGGTAATTCCGAAACGGAGAAATAATCGATTGAAATGAGCTTTCACGGTCCGCCGCGCCATTTTCAGTTGGGCAGCAATCTCAGCGTTGTCACAGCCCTGCAAAAGTAGTTCGACAATCTGCTGTTCGCGCGGACCCAGTCGATGAGTCGGCTCATTCATCCGAATCTCCTTTCTGTTCGTACCTCTCGCATCGCCTCCGCGACCCGTGGATTCGCGTGGCTGAACCTTTCTAATTTTCATAGCAACCACATTGCCACCTTGAGACAATTTCTGTCAGTGACGCATGAACAACAATTTCCACAGCCACTTGCGGACCATCGCACCGCGATCCCGAAACCTGGAGGCTCGCCCCGCAGAAAGTGAGCAAGTTCGCCGGGTGAGCGATTTTCCGCTGCCTGAGCGCCCCAAAACACTCTGAGACTGCCAAAATCAAGCGCCATCGTGAAAAACTGTACCCGGGCAGCTGCTTATTCTTGTTACATTTTTGTTACATCTTAAAGTTGACCGTAACCATCCAATACGTCGACTGGCTAAAGCAGCAGCAGAACGGCCCGGCCAGCTCAGGTGAACCCCTTAGGCGAAACTCCCTTTCGTCGGGGAACCCTCGGGCACAAATTACACGATTTACTGTAACCCTTTCCCTTCGTATTAGTTTCTGCGAAAAGTTCGAAATCGGCTGTGGTCGGTCGATTCGGGGCCATCACTTCGGGAACCGATGCGCCCTTGCTCTGAATTGCTTTAAACTGGATTGCTTAAGCTGGCATGACCGTGCAGAGTGACTTACGCGATGAACATTGCCGGATGAACATTGCCGACGCTGCATTTCACCTCGAGACGCAGACCACTCTCCCTGACGATGAAGTCCATCTGTGGCGGGTCGACCTGGCCGTCGTGGCCCAGGGACAAGGAGAACAGCGATGGCAGCAGATCCTTTCCGCGGATGAACGAACGCGGGCCGCTCGTTTTCATTTTCCGAAGGACCGCCAATACTTCACAGCGACGCGAGCTTTATTGCGGATAATCCTCGGAAGCTATGTTGGTTGCGATCCACCAGAACTCGTCTTCCAATACTCGGCGAGAGAAAAACCATCTTTGAATCGGACTCCGCATCCGACTTCATCCCTGTCCGGGAGCCAGGTGGAGTTCAACGTTTCCCACTCCGGGGACGTCGCGCTGCTGGCCTTTTCGAGAGCTCGCTCACTCGGCGTCGATGTAGAACAACTTCGCGAGAATTGCGATCACGCAGCGATTGCGCGTCGGTTCTTTTCAGAACAGGAACAAACTCAACTCGCGGAGCTCCCACCGTCAGAGCGGCATCTCGGTTTCTACCGCTGTTGGACTCGAAAGGAAGCGTACATCAAAGCTCAAGGAGCCGGCCTCTCGCTCCCTCTCGACCAGTTCGATGTCTCCTTAAAGCCCGGAGAACGAAATGCCCTGCTTTCCACCCGGCCGGACGAGACCGAAGCTGCGCAATGGTCCTTACAGGAAGTACCGGCTGGCGAGGGATACGTCGCGGCTCTGTGCGTTCGCGGCCACGGATGGCGCCTCAAGCTTTAGCTTTGATCTGATCGCAGCTCACCGCTCAGCTCACCATGCGGCCGAAAAGCGGACTGTGCAAGACCTTGCATACTCCGGCCGAGAAGAAAAAGCCGCTCCCTCGTGCGCAACACTTTGCATATCCGCCGAGGCATACCGGCGGTGCCTCCCGGAAAAATTCGATACCTTACCCTTTATCCTTATCAATTTACAGTACAATTACCAAAACCTCTGCGGCATGGCACTTGCTTGCAGTTAAGACACTGAAACTTGTTGATGTAACCTGGGGCCAATCAGAATCATTGGCCCGCAATAAATTGATCGTCTCTCGTTAGCATGTCCCCCCATTAGCCGGTCCGGAAGTCTCCATTGATTCCTTACTGCGAAACGTTATTTAAGAGACGCGGAATTTACACGACTCGATTCCAAATCGACGAACCAAATCAACGAACCTGGGAGGTTCACGCAATTGTCTGCTTCGACTAGTCATTTAATTTCTCCGCACGGCGGCGAACTTGTTAATCTCATCGCTTCCTCTGAAAAAGCCGCTGAACTGAAAGCCCACTCCCGCGAGTGGCCATCCTGGGACCTTACTGCCCGTCAAGTCTGCGATCTTGAATTGCTCATGAGTGGAGGCTTCTCTCCCTTGCGCGGCTTCATGACCAAAGCCGACTACGAAGGCGTCTGCCACAACATGCGCCTGGCCAGCGGAATCCTCTGGCCCATGCCGATTACGCTCGATGTCACGGAAGAGTTCGCCAAGAAACTCACGGCCGGCAGCAGCAAAGTCGCGCTGCGCGACGCCGAAGGCGTCATGCTCGCCGTGTTGCACGTGGAAGAAGTCTGGCAGGCCGATCGTGCCGCCGAAGCCAAGGCCGTATTTGGCACGACCAGCAAGGCTCATCCCGGAGCCAACTATGCGATGAATCTGTCGAACCCGTGGTATGTGGGCGGACGCATCGAAGGGCTTCAAGGTCCATCACATTACGACTTCCGCACCCTGCGCCTCACTCCGGCGGAGTTGCGCGCTGAGTTCGTCCGTCTCGGATGGCGCCGCACCGTTGCCTTCCAGACGCGGAATCCTATGCACCGCGCCCACGTGGAACTCACCTTCCGCGCGGCCAAGCAAGTCGAAGCCAACCTGTTGATTCATCCCGTAGTCGGGATGACCAAGCCCGGCGACGTGGACTACTACACCCGCGTGCGCTGCTACCAGTTGCTGAGTTCGAAATATCCGCAAGGCACGCAGAAGCTTTCGCTTCTGCCTCTCGCCATGCGCATGGGCGGACCGCGCGAGGCCATCTGGCACGCGTTGATTCGCAAGAACTACGGCTGCACTCACCTCATCGTGGGCCGTGATCACGCCGGACCAGGCTCCGATCCCGAAACCAAGAAGCCTTTCTACGGCCCATACGAAGCCCAGGAAGTTTTCAAGAAGCACGAAGCCGACATCGGCGTCACCATGGTGCCTTTCAGCATGATGGTGTACCTCGAAGACGAAGACCGCTACGTTCCTGACGATGAAGTCAAGAAAGGCGACAAGGTTCTGAACATCTCCGGCACCGAACTGCGCGATCGGCTGAACGAAGGCCGCGACATTCCTGCGTGGTTCACCTACCCGGAAGTTGTCCAGGAACTGCGTCGCAGCTTTCCGCCACGCGCCAAGCAGGGTGTGACCATCTTCTTCAGCGGACTCTCGGGCTCGGGCAAGTCGACAATCGCCAATGTGCTGATGACGAAGTTCCTGGAAGTCGGCGGGCGTCCGGTAACTTTGCTCGACGGCGACCTGGTACGTAAAAATCTGTCGTCGGAGCTCGGATTCTCCAAAGAACATCGCGACATCAACATCCGCCGCATCGGTTACGTTGCTTCGGAAATCACCAAGAACGGCGGCATCGCGATTTGCGCTCCCATCGCGCCCTATGATGCGACCCGCAAACACGTGCGCCAGCTGATCGAGCCCTACGGTGGCTTCATTCTGGTGCACATCGCCACTACGGTCGAAGTCTGCGAGCAGCGCGACCGCAAGGGCCTCTACGCCAAAGCGCGCGCCGGTATTCTGAAGGAATTCACCGGGATCTCCGATCCCTACGAAGTTCCAACGGATGCCGACGTAACCATCAACACCGGTGAACTGTCAGCCGAAGAAGCCGCGCAGGAGATTATTCTGCACCTGGAGCGGGAAGGCTTCATCGGCGTAAATAAAGCGGGAGAGTAAGTCTAGAGAGTAAGTCTAGTAAGACAGGCGGGAACCGACTATGCCAGTGATCGCAATCAAAATTCTGGTTGGCTTTATCGTGGGCGTCCTCATCGGAATGACCGGAGTGGGGGGTGGTGTTCTCATGCTCCCCGTTCTGATCTTCGGCTTGGGTTATTCGCCTATCGTGGCAGTCGGTTCCGATGCTCTATTCCAATTCTTCACCAAAATCCCGGCCGGACTGCTCCACATGAAAAATGGAACGGTCCGCCGGAAAGTCGTCCTCGCGTTGGCGCTGGGAAGCATTCCCGGCTCGTTCGCTGGAGTCAAACTGCTGGTCTTCATCCGTCTCCTCTACGGAAACGGGGTGAATACTTTTATCAAGATGGCAGTCGGTGTACTGCTCCTCGTGATTCCGACGATGCTGCTCCTCCAGAAAAACATCGAAGAGCGAATCGCGAATCGTGAGCCGTCCATGAAGGGTTTCGCAGGGATGGCACTCATCGGCCTCACCGTGGGTTTCGTCGTGGGCATGACCTCGGTCGGTTCGGGCAGCATTATCATGATGCTGCTCCTCTTGTTCTACAGCTTCCCGCCCAAGATCAATGTCGGGACTGACGTGGTGCATGCGGTCATACTCTTCGGCGTGACGGGGTGGCTTCAGTTCAGGGCGGGTAATGTGGATTCCAGACTGGTAGTCGCGCTCTTGATCGGCTCCATTCCCGGAGGCTTGATTGGTTCGCATCTGGCCACGCGAGTTCCCATGCTCTGGCTGCGCCGTATGCTGTGCGCTTTACTGTTGATTACCGGCGCTCGCATGTTGTGGCCCGCTTAACAATTACTTCCAAGGATTGCATGACTTCTGCCTATTCGGACATTCTCGCCCGCATTGAAGCTGGCATTGAAGCCTCCCGTGCGGTCTTCGCGCGTTTCACTCCGGGCGCGGTCGAAACCGAATACAAAATTGGTCACGACCCGGTAACCGAAGCCGATCGCGCCGTCGACGCCGTTCTGCGCCAGAACCTGCTGCGCGACGGCGAAGGCTGGCTCTCGGAAGAAACTGTCGACAATCCCTCCCGCCTCGGCAAAGAACGCGTCTGGATCGTCGATCCTCTCGATGGCACGCGTGAATTTGTGAAAGGCCTGCCCGAATTCTGCGTCTCGATCGGCTTCGCCGAAAACGGCAGGCCCGTGGCAGGGGGAATCTACAATCCCGCCACGCAGGAAACTTTCCTGGGAGCGATCGACACCGGCGTGCTCTACAACGGACAGCCCTCGCGCCCCAGCCAGCGCACCACGCTCGACGGAGCTCTCATCCTCGCCAGCCGCAGTGAGGTCAAGCGCGGCGACTGGAAGCCGTTTGAGAACGGCTCCTTCAAAGTTCAAGCGATGGGTTCCGTCGCCTACAAACTGGCTCTGGTCGCGGCCGGCCTCGCCGACATTACTTTCACACTGACGCCGAAGAACGAATGGGACGTAGTGGCCGGCGCCGCCCTGGTGCTGAGTGCAGGCGGCTTTGTCAGCACCCTGGGGAAAACCGATCTGACCGCGAATCGCCGTGACCCGCTGTTGTCAGGCTTGCTCGCCAGCGGCCCCTTCCTGAAAGACCCACTGCTTGCCCTGGTCGAGCCGCAACTCAAGCTGACGACGTCGCAGTAGCCCGCTAAGCAGCCCAACCTCACGTAGCAACGGACGCATTCGTCCGTCCCGCCAGCGCGCAGACAAATCTAACCACTAAACGATGATTGAGAGGTTAGGCAGTCGCTGCCAGCACGGAGTACAGAAAAACCCGCTTCGGGTGCGGGTTTGATCCCGGACTAAGAGACAATTCTCAGTCCGCCGCGACATCCTTGGGCGCGTCCGCTTGGGCTGCGTCCGCTTCCTGGCGTTTCACGGTGCGGTTCGAGGGCAAGCCGGCGTCGCGAATCTTGTACAGCAACGCCCGGTAGCTGATGCTCAGCGCGCGCGCCGCCTGCTTGCGGTTCCAGTGGCAGTTCTGCAGAACCTTCAGAATGACTTTGCGCTCCAGCTCGCGCACCGCCTGCCGGGTCAGCTTCTTCAGCGAAATCTGCCCGTCAACGGGAATCTCCGTGTTGAAGAAATCCGTAGGCCGCGGCGTCAGGTCGGACGAGATCACGTCTTCATTGCCCAGAATCACGTAGCGCTTGATCAGGTTTTCCAGTTCGCGGATGTTGCCCGGCCAGTGGTACTTGCGCAGCTGGGTCATCAACTCGAGCGACAGCGCACGCGCCCGGCAATTGTATTTCCGGTTGTGATAATCCAGAAAATACGCCACCAGCTCAGGAATATCACTGGCCCGCTCGCGCAGCGGAGGCAGATGAATATTCACCACGTTGATGCGGTAGAACAGATCGGAACGGAATGTTCCGTTTTCGATTTCCTGCTCAAGTTTGCGGTTAGTCGCGCACACCACGCGCACTTCAACTTTTTTATCTTCCTGCGCGCCGATCCGGCAGAACTGGCCATCCTGCAGCAGCTGCAGCAGCTTGGACTGCAGCGACATATCCAGCTCGGAAATCTCGTCCAGAAACAGCGTGCCGCGATGCGCCATTTCAACGCGCCCCGGCTTCATGCCATAGGCGCCGGTGAACGCGCCTTTTTCATAGCCGAATAATTCGCTTTCGAGCAGAGTGCCCGGAATCGCGGGGCAGTTCACCTTCACCCATGGCCCAGTACGCCACGGCGAGGCCGCATGAATCATGCGCGCAATAATGTCTTTGCCGGTGCCGCTCTCGCCCTGGATGAGCACTGGAACGTTGGCGCTGGCCAGCTTGTTCAAGCGGTCGCGCACCGCCTGCATCGCCTCGGTACGTCCAAAAACAATGGCGTCAGGCGGCGTCTCCCCCAAAGGCTGAGCAAGCGTATTCAGAGTGCTGGTTGTCATATTGGGCTTACCAGTTGGCTTTTACCTTAGGGGGGAAGTGCGTTAAGCTGCACCTGGAAAGCCAAAAGCATCCGGGCCCGATGCGGACCACTCAAATCTAGCTTATGTGGTTGAACGGTATCAACTTACCAAAGAGCCGGACGGGCGCACGCAGGTAATCCGGGAATGGTGTCTACGGTAACACTTTCGGTAGGGTGATGCGCAAACATTTTCACACGGCAGAAGCGATTTTCCGTCCCCGGCCATTTGAGTTGGCGCTGGAGCCGGACCGGGAGTTCCCTGCCAGCAGCAGCGGACGCGCGAACTTGAGGCCCAGCAGGTAGTAGCCCTCAGCGGGAGTGCTGCGCAGCGCCTTAGCCCGCAGGCTGCGGGAAGCCTTCGGCAACAGCGCCAGCGCCGCCACGGGAGCGCTGGGAATTTCCAGCCGGAGCTGCGCGACTGCAGGCAGGAGCCGCCGGATCGCCACCAACATTCCGCCCGCGCTCACGTTCAGCGCAGTTGCAAATTCCAGAACTTCCTGGCCGTTCGTGTCGCGGCAACGAACGAAAACCGGGATGGCAAGCGGCAACCGGGTCCACTTCCGACGCTCGGTGGTGTTCGCAGCTCCCATTCTCGCCCCGTTCATGCAGACCTCTCCAGCAGCGGTTGAACCCTGCGTAAGGAGCATCTGAGGGGCCAAATATCAGGCAAAACGCGGACAGAACCATGAGAGAACACTAAGTTGCCACCATCCGCGACCGAAGAACCTCCCGGAAAGCATAATCTTCCGGTTACTTTGTTCGCTTTTCATTCGATCACGAAAATGCTCGCAACCCTCGCCTGAAACTCGCGAAAGTGCAAGCTTTTGCTACACTTGGGTAATTCCCGTGCATTTTCCGTTGACAACAAATTGCGCCTGACATACGATTTCGTTACCGGCACTCGTCCTTGAGAGGGCGCGTGCAGTTTCCCTCCCCGTTTAACCTGTGGTTTTCCAAAAATGGCCTCTGTCCACAAGAACACGTCTGTTTCTGGCGCGGCAGGTACCTTGCAGCCTCTGCCCCTTACGGCCGTCCATCCCGACGGCGATGTGCCCAGTCCGGAAAATTTGCTGCCGGAGTACAAAGAACTGCGCGAACGTTTTCAGCGCACCACCAACGCTCTGGCGTCCGCGGCCCACGACCTCAAGACTCCGTTGTCGATCATGAACGGCTATGTCGAGTTGCTGCAGAATGAGAAACTGGGTTCGCTCAACGACCGCCAGCGCGAAGTCCTGCGCGACATGCAGGCCAGCGGCAAACGTCTGCAGCAGTTCATTCAGGATTTCCTGACGTACAGCGCGCTTGAAACCGGCGGCTTGCGCATGCAGTTCGAGCCCGGCAACATCAATGATTGCCTGTCGGAAGTGTGCCGCATGTGGTCGAATCGTTTTCAGGAAAAAAGGCTGGCGCTCTATTTTCTGGCCAACGACAAACTTCCAGTTTTTCCTTTCGACACGCCGAAGCTGGAGCGCGTCATTTCGAACCTGCTGGAAAACGCTTTTAAGTTCACACCGGAAGGCGGAACTGTGTGGCTGCATGCCGAGCCGCACATGTGGGAGCGCCGCGCCGCCGCGCTACCGTCTTCTGCCGAGCGCCGCCGCCAGAACGTGACGCATCCCAACTCGGTGAGGGTCAGCGTTTCCGATACCGGGCCGGGCATCCCCGCCGAATTTCATCTGGAAGTGTTTGACGATTTCTTTCGCCTTCCCGGCACCGAAGCGAAAGAGGGCATGGGGTTAGGTCTCGCCATCGCGCGCCGCCTGGTGCAGGGCATGGGCGGCAAGATCTGGGTTGAGAGCGATGCCGGCGCAGGCTGCAAGTTCTCTTTCCTGATTCCGTTTAAACCGGTTCCAGCCGCCGCCAGCAAGGGGAAAACTCGATGAAGCCAACCGCCAAGATCCTGCTGGTCGACGACGAACCCGGGATGTTGCGTTACATCAAGACGCTGCTGGAAGTCGACGACTACAAAGTCGAAACCGCGACCACCGGCGAGGAAGCCTTGCAGCGCGTGGAAAAAGGCCTGCAACCCGATCTCGTATTGCTCGATGTGCTCATGCCCGGCATTGACGGCCTGGAAACGCTCGAGCAACTGCGGCAGCTGCAGCCCGGCGTGAAGGTCGTGATGTTGTCTTGCGTGAACGATACGCGCAAAGTCGTGCACGCCATGAAATTGGGAGCGCTCGACTATCTGACCAAGCCTTTTCAGAAGGCCGAACTCGACGCCGTTATCGATCTCAGCCTCGGCCTGGGAAAACAGACTTACAACGGTGAAGTCGAAGAGCTTTCCGACGATGTCTTCTTCATCGCCGCCAGCCCGCAGATGCGCAAGATCCGCTCGCAAGCAGCGCTGGTGGCCAACGTCGACATCCCGGTGCTGCTGCTGGGCGAGAGCGGCACGGGCAAAGAAGTGCTGGGACGATTGATTCACAAGCTTTCGCCGCGCGCCCATCGCACCTTCCTGAAAGTGAATTGCGCCGCCGTTCCCGCTGACCTGCTGGAGAGCGAACTGTTTGGCTATGAGCCGGGCGCTTTTACCGGCGCGACGCATGCCAAGCCGGGAAAATTCGAGCTGTGCAACAAGGGCACGATTCTGCTCGACGAAATCGGCGAGATGCCTCCGCTGTTGCAGGCGAAACTTCTTCACGTATTACAAGACCAGCAGTTTTCGCGGCTGGGCAGCCGGTCCGTGATCAAGGTTGACGTGCGCATTCTGGCCGCGACCAACATCAACATTCCAGAGGCACTGGCCAATAAGCGTTTGCGCGAAGATCTTTATTACCGGCTGAATGCCTTCACCATGCAGATTCCGCCGCTGCGCGAGCGCAAGGAAGAAATTCCCATCCTGCTGAAGCATTCGATGACGCGCATGGCGGAGCGTTACGCGCGCGCGCCGCTGCCGCTGTCGCCGGCGCTGTTGCAGGCCTGCCAGAACCATTCCTGGCCGGGCAATCTGCGCGAGCTGAATAACTTCTTGAAGCGCTACCTGATTCTGGGGGATGAGAACCTGGCGGTGAGCGAACTGATACCCAGAAATGACGGCAATGGCGGAAGTTCCGGAGATTCTTCGTCCCGCGGAACGGAGCCGGGTGGATTGAAGTCCCTGGCGCGCACCGCCAAGGATGAAGCCGAAGCGCAGGCCATTATGCAGGCTCTGGAACAGACCAACTGGAACCGCAAGCAGGCCGCGGTGATTCTGCAGATCAGCTACAAAGCTCTGCTGTACAAGATCCGCCAGTATGGGATCGCCGACGCCAAAGCACACCACAAGCTGTCGGCGGGCGCGTAGCTTTCTCGTCCGATGTCATTCTGAGCGCGGCGACAGCAGGGCGAGGAACCTTACGCCGTCCTACGCTGTAAATGCCGTGGACAGGAGCGCGAACGCTTTACCTAGTCGGGCACTCCACGCATCCGTACAACCGATGTCCGGGCTTCGTAAGGTCCCGCAGGAGCGCTTCTCGCGCTCCTGCGGGATGACATCGATCGTTTGAATCGGGATGGCTGCTACGGATTACTGAACCAGCAAAGTGATGGAAACGCTCTTGGTGTCGCTGCCGGAGGTGCCTGTGACGGTGATGGTGTACTTCCCGGCAGGTGTGCCGCTCACCGGTGCTTGCGTGTTCTTGGTGCTGCAAGCCGGAAGCAGAAGCAGCATGAAGAGAGCGCAGAGCATGCCGATCCCCAGGATGCGCCGCCGTCCCTTGCCTCCAACTCCAACACCCAGCAAGGTGAGTCCCGGAAACGCCAGCCAGACCGCGTAGAAGTGTCGAGTGAGCAAACTGGTGGTGGGAGTTGTCACCGGCCGGGCCGTCGTGGTGATGTTCAGCGTGGATGATCCGGGACCCAACAGAGACACCGGGCTGTTGGTAAAGTTGCAGGCTGCGCCCGTGGGCAAGCCGGTGCAGGCCAGCGTGATCTTCGAGGAATACACGGGCTGCGGCGTCAGCGTGACCTGGTAGGTGGCAGTTTGACCAGCCGGTACGGTGTTGTTCGCGGGACTGACTCCGAGCGTGAAGTCGCCCATCTGCGCATTGACCACGGTCTGCGCCAGTACGGTGTTTCCCGCCCCCGTCGCCTGCACCGAGCCGCCATTGAACTGAGCTTGACTCCCGGTGCTGTTCGGTTGGGGCGTCAATACAATGGTCACGGTTGCCGTCGAGCCCGACTGCAACGTTGGAAGGGTACAGCTGATATTGACGTTGGTCGAACCCCCGGCGCAGGTGCCGGAATTGACGCTGGCGGAAACAAAGGTGAGCGGCACACCTGTGTTGAGAGGATTTAGATTGTCCAGAATCGTAATGTTAGGGGCGGCGTCGGGACCGTTGTTGGTTACGGTGTAGGTGAAGGTTGCCTGATTCCCGGCGTCGACAAAGGTCTGGCTCGTGCCCAGCGTCAGAACTCCAGTCAGCGTCAAGCTGAACTTTGATCCCAATTGGGTCACAAAGGCGTCATAGCCGCCATTGTTCGTCGCTTCCAACGGCGTGTTCACTTGCAAGGTGGTCGAATTAGTATCGCCGGCAAAGTAGGCCGTCTGGTTCACATCGAGCGTAACGCCCGTCCCCTCGGTGAATACCGTCGCACCGTCGGTGCTGGCTCCGCCAAAATAGTTGGCCCACGAACCGTTGGTCTGGCCATTCAGTGCAGCGGTGTTCAGGCGGGCCATGAACGCATCCTGGGCCCCGGTAAGTGTGCTCTGAATGGGGTTGGACAGCGGAAAAATCGGGAAATCTGTCGACTGCGTCCAGCCCGTCACCAGGGCGCCGCTGGCGGAATCCACCGCGATGGCCAGTCCGGCTTCGTTGGCACTTCCTCCCAGGTAGGAGAAATAGTTGAGCGAGACGTTGTTTTGAATGGTAGTGGTCGAGGGCGCGGGGTTGCTCAGACGCGCCACAAAGGCATCGTTGGGGTATGGCGCAACCCCGGCCGGCTGTGTGCAGGCGGTGCCGACCGCGGGATTGACCGGCTGGTCCAGGCAGCTTTGATACGCCGCGGAAGTATTCAGCGTCGCGATGGCCGTGTTGATGTCGGT
>JBEKRY010000043.1:0-24708 GCA_049517555.1 Candidatus Sulfotelmatobacter sp.
GCGCCATGTTCGCGCAGCGTCGTAATCGCCTGTTTGTTGTCGCCAATCAGGTCGGCAGCGATGTGGCGCGTGTCATCCGGCGTCAGGAAGGTCAGCCCCGGCACCTGCACCGGGATCATCTGGCCATAGACCTGTACCTGTGGCGGACGGCCCGGCGAAAAAATCAGGTCGCTGATTTTTTCGGCGGCGCGCAACATTGCGCCCAGAAGAGCCGGAGTCGCGACTCTGCCACTTCCAGAAAAATCTTCTAATGCAACGGAAATCGGAGCTGTGCTTGGTGCTGCCATTCGTCCTCACACCTCGGGAATCGCACGCACCACAGAAACGGGAAGAAAACTCAGATAGTTAACTGTACCGCGCCGCGGCCGAAGAGCGAAGGACAGTAAGTACCGAGACTTTGGTAACCACACGGCCGCGTCCGGACACCTGTCCAAACACATCCCCAGACAACACAAAAGGGCGGCCCGATTGAGCCGCCCTAAGATTCCCAGTACCCAACAAATACCCAATAGTAACTAATTCTTCGTGGTCTTCTTCTTCGTACCGTAGGTGGTTTCGACCTTGGCCCCAAGGCTGGCCAACAGGTCCTTGGCGCTTTGCGCATTCGGGCCGGTGGGGGCAATTTCCAGGTACTTCTGGAGAGCTTCAACCGTGCCGGGAGCGGGCACGGTCTTGTCCCCCTGAAGCGTCGCTTTACCCAGCAGGTTCACACCCTTCTGGTAGTAAGCTTCGGCTCTGGTCGGATCCGCGGCGATGCATTTATCGAAAGCGACGATGGCCTCGTCCACTTTCCCCGCATTCGTCAGCACCGCGCCCATATTGAAGTAAGCCTGTGCGGCCGACGACGGGTCAGTCTGCGCCGAAAGTTCGTAGGTCTTCACGGCGTCATCGACTTTCTTGTCCTTCGAATACGCGTCTGCCAGGTTGTTGTAGTAAGCCGCCAGCATTTTGGCGGCTGCTGCTGGATCTTTGTCGGGCGGCGCGGCCTTCTTGAGATCCACCGCTTTCTTATAGGCCTCGACGGCTGAATCCAGGCGTTTCTGTTTTTCCGCCGGATCGGTCTGCTTGGGCACGGACATGCGGTAGTAATCGCCCAGTTTGAACCAGAGCAGGTCACGGCTTGGGTCCAACTGAGTAGCGTCAGTCAAGTCCGCGATGGCTGTATCGTAGTCACCAGCGTCGGCCGCGGTCTTGGCGGCATTCAGCTTGTCGTTGAGCTTGCCAACGGTGGACTTTTCCTTCTCTGCCTTAGCGTTCTGCTCCTGTTGCTGCTTGAGCTGGTCGGCAGAAATACCCTTGCCCTTGGCGGCGTCCTCGATTTCCTTCTTGACGTCAAAATCCACGGTGTTCTCGTCAAGTTTGAGCACGTACCCGTTGAGGTGGTCCAGCTCCTTGCCGGCCTTCTGGTCGTCGGCGCTCTTGTACAGCGTGATGTTGTATTTGCCCGGGGTCAGTCCGAGCGAGAAATATTCCCCTTTCTTATTGGTCTTGAGCACGGACTTCTGCCCGTTATCCAGGTTTGCCCAGACCACCACCCCATCTGCGACGGGATTGCCTTGAGAATCTTTGCAGACGCCCTTAACCGATCCGGAAGCCTGCGCGAAGACCGGAGGAACACACAGCCCGAGCGCCATTATTACGAATAGAAGAATTACGAAATGCTTTTTCATTTTGCCTCCCGGCAAAGTCGAATTTGTGCTGGCCGATTCCTGAAAAGCTGGTTGAACTTGCATCTCAAACAAATGTCTATCGCCAAATGTCTATCCGCCAAAACTCTATCTCACCGCATAAGGAATTGGATCCTGCACGCCCGCCGCCTCGAAGGCCCGCAGGCGCAATACGCAGCTATCGCAGATCCCGCAAGCCTGATCCTCCCGGCTGTAGCATGACCAAGTTAAATCGAAGGGCGCACCCAGTTCAAGGCCAAGCCGCACAATATCGGTTTTTCGCATGGCGATGAGCGGAGTCACGATTTCAATCAGCCCGTCCTTGGTTCCGGTTTTAGCCACCTCATTGAACGCCTTGTAATACGCCGGACGGCAATCCGGATAGCCCGAGCTGTCGGGCTCAACCGCGCCAATGTACACCTTTTCCGCGCCCAGCACCTCGGCCCAGCTGATGGCCACCGCCAGAAAATGAGCATTACGGAAAGGAACATAGGTGACCGGAACACCAACGCCAATCTCCGCGCCGGCTGGTACTGCAATGGCATTGTCAGTGAGCGCCGAACCGCCAATGGCCCGCAGTGCCTCGTTGCGGACGACGAGCTTGTCGCGAATCTTAAGGCGCGCGCAGATAGCGAGAAACGACTCTTGCTCACGTTTCTCGGTCCGCTGTCCGTAGCTGACGTGCACCGCCGCCACTTCATAGTCGCGGCCCGCCAGAGCCGCGCACACGCAGGAATCCATTCCACCACTCAGCAGGACGACCGCACGGGATCGCTTCAGACTTGGCATGGCTAATGGCTAACGGCCAATTGCTGATTTTCGATTGTTGATTGCTGACTGAGAATCCAAATGTGGTTAGCTTTGGGTTCTCAATCAGCAATCAAAAATCATCAATCAGCAATTCCTCAAACTCCCTTCACCGCCGGGTCCCAAATGAATTTGTGCAACTGCAGTCCGAGCCGGGCCGGGACGTCGTCGGCGAGCATCCACTCTGCCAACTCTTGCGGATCGAGCAGGCAGTGCGAACTGTCCCGAGCGCCGGTTGCGTCTTTGCGGAATGCCGGAGAAAACAGGACTGCATTTACCCGCTCCGCAAGATTATGCCGGCGGCTGAACTCGCGGGCAAAGTCGTAGTCCGCCCGGCTGCTCAGCACGAACTTGATTTCGTCGTGCGCCGACAGAGTCTCCAGATTCTCCATGCAAAACGTATCGGGCTCCCCCGAGTCCGGACACTTCACGTCGACGATCTTAACGACTGCGGCCGGAACCTGCTGCAGAGGCCGTTCTCCGCTGGTCTCGAGCAGAACCTGATAACCGCGGTCGAGCAGTGCCCGCATCAACGGCACAACTTCCCGCTCCTGCAGCATGGGTTCGCCGCCCGTAATTTCGACCAACCCACCGCCCGGACTCAAGCGCGAAACCTCCTCCAGCACTTCTGCGGGCGCCATTTTGCGGCCGCCCTGAAATGTGTACTCGCTGTCGCACCACGAACATCGCAGATTGCATCCTGTCAGCCGCACGAATACACACGGCAGTCCCGCATGAGTCGACTCGCCCTGCAACGACTTGTAGATTTCGGTGATTTGCATGAAAAATTGAGAAGCAGTTGCCAGCCGCCGGTTGCCAGTTCAGGCCGCAAGCTGGTTATTCACTGTATTTCGCCGTAGTGGTGTCGGTCTCGAAGACAGTTACGTCTTTCACTCGAACCCGGCCCGTGGTCACGGCCTGCAGCTTGGCGTTCGACTCATCATAAAAATACTTCGCCAGATTCTCGGCCGACGGATTAATCACGGTAAACGGCTCGATATCGTTGATCATCTGGTGGTCGAGGCGCTCGATGACGTGCTTCATGACCTCGCGCAAATCCTTGAAGTCGAGAAGCAACCCGGCCTTGTCCAATTCCGCTCCCGCCAGCGTGACCCGAATCTTGTAGTTATGGCCGTGCGGATTCTCGCACTTGCCCTTGTAGTTGCGCAGGTAATGGCCCGCCGCAAAAGTATCTTCCACTGTGACTTCGAACATGTTCCCCCGACAGCCCGTGCGTGAATACAAGGCCGGCTGCGCCCTCTGGCGAAACATACATTGTACCCGCTGGATCGGCCTCTCGGCAGCGAGCCGTGGCGCACTTTGGCTCTCACACGATTCTGTCATCCTGAGCGTAGCCGTTTTTCAGGCGTAGCGAAGGATCTCCCGCTGAACCGGCCTGACGCGTCAGCCAAACTGAGCCGCCGCCCAACAGCAATCCGCTTGACGCGCTTCCCCCGCCGAATGTAGTTTGCCTACTCACGATTAAATCCCAGGGAGCGCGCATGCTGCGTCGGAAATCTTCAATTGTATTGCTATTCATCCTAAGCTTGACCGCCGGTCTCTGGGCTCAGAACCGGCCCGACGCGCCCGAATTCGACGTCAAAGCCCATTACACGAAGTACGAATACAGGATCGCCATGCGCGACGGCGTTCACCTGTTTACCTCCGTCTACGTGCCGAAAGACAGTTCACGCCCTTATCCATTCCTCATCAACCGCACGCCCTATAGCGTTGGCCCGTACGGCGTCGACCTCTACCGCACGCATCTCGGCCCCTCCCCCGACTTCGACAAAGCGGGATACATCTTCGTGTTTCAGGACGTGCGCGGCCGCTTCATGTCAGAAGGACAATTTGTTGAGATGCGTCCGCACATCGACCACAAGAAATCGAACCAGGACGTCGACGACAGCAGCGATCTCTACGACACCATCGACTGGCTGCTCAAGAATGTTCCGAACAACAACGGCAACGCCGGAATCTGGGGAATTTCCTACCCCGGTTTTTACACCTCAGCCAGCATCATCGACTCGCACCCCGCGCTGAAAGCCGCGTCGCCGCAAGCTCCCATGACCGATCTTTTCATGGGCGACGACGCCTACCACGGCGGCGCATTCATGCTGGCCGCGAACTTCGGCTTCTACGTATTTTTCACGCCGCAGCAGAACCCCGAACTCCCCCCAAAAAACTGGCCGTCATTCGACTGGGGCACAAAAGACGCCTACGACTTTTATCTCAACGTCGGCCCGCTCTCGAACTTAAGCAAGTATCTCGAAGGGAAGAGCGCCCTGTGGGACGACCAGGTCAAACACGACACCTACGACGATTATTGGAAGGTCCGAAATCTGGCGCCGCACATGAAGAACATCCATTGCGCCGTGCTCACGGTTGGCGGCTGGTTCGACGCTGAAGACCTGCAGGGCCCGTTCTCGACTTTTCATGCGATCGACAAAAACAATCCCGGAATTTTCAATGCGCTCGTGGTCGGACCCTGGGTGCACGGCGGCTGGCGCGGCTATGACGGCGAACACCTGGGGCGCGTGGACTTCGCCTCGAACACCGGCGAGTATTACCGCAAGAACATTCTGTTTCCGTTCTTTGAGCAACATCTCAAGGGCAATAGCGACGCCAAACTTCCGAAAGCATCTGTCTTTGAGACGGGCACGAATGTGTGGCGGCAATATTCCGCCTGGCCGCCCAAAAATGCCGAGCCCAAAACTCTCTACTTTCACGCGAATGGAAACCTGTCCTTCGACGCCCCTGCAGCGGAAACTCCATCATTCGATGAGTATGTAAGCGACCCGTCGAAGCCGGTGCCTTTCGTGAACTATGCCGCGCTGGATGTGCCCCAGGAATACATGCTCTCCGACCAGCGCTTCGCCGACAGCCGCACCGACGTCGCAGTTTATGAAACTCCAGTTCTGCAAGAGGACGTAACCTTCGCCGGACCGATCTCGCCCCGCCTCTTCGTTTCAACCAGTGGCACGGATTCCGACTGGGACGTGAAATTGATTGACGTCTATCCGACCGACTACCCCGACAGCAAGCAGGACGACCCCAGGCCCGAAGACCGCGACAAACCCGAAAAAGACGTGCCCGCCCCGCCGTTCACCATGGGTGGATATCAGCAATTAGTACGCGGCGAACCCTTCCGCGGAAAATTCCGCCACAGTTTTGAAAAGCCGGAAGCCTTCACACCCGGAAAAGTCGAAGAGATCAACTTCACCATGCCGGACATCAACCACACCTTCCGCCGCGGCCATCGCATCATGGTGCAGGTTCAGAGTTCCTGGTTCCCGCTCACCGATCGCAACCCACAAACTTTCATGAGCATCCCCAACGCGAAACCTGCAGATTTCGTGAAGGCCACCGAGCGTGTCTATCACACAACAGCGCAGCCGTCCGGGATTGCAGTGGGAGCGGTCCTCAGACCGACAACGGAAACTCAGAAATAAGATGGGGCTGAAGTCTGCGGGATCGTGACGCAGCCTTTGAAGAAACAGACGCGGCAATCGCACACGGCGCGTCAAGATCAAGGAGCATCAAGATCAGAGTGACTGACCGTCGTTAGGTTCCAGGGTTCTACGATCTCGTTTCAGCCTCGACACCGAAGAACTCCTCCACCACCTTCATATCGGTAGTCCGCCTGTACTTGGGCAAACTTTCCACAAACACCCGCCCGTATTGCTTCTTCAGAATCCGATTATCCAGCAGCACCAGCAGCCCGCGATCATGCAGCGAGCGGATCAGTCGTCCAAATCCCTGCTTCAACGTGATCACTGCGGCCGGCACCTGATATTGAAAGAATGCATTCCCGCCGTCGGCATCGATCGCCTTCACCCGCGCTGCCACCACGGGATCGCTCGGCACGGCAAACGGCAAACGGTCAATAATCACGCAACTCAACTGCTCACCCTGCACATCCACGCCCTGCCAGAATGAGGATGTTGCGAACAGCACCGCGTTCGGAGTCAGACGGAACTCTTCGAGCAGCGCGTTCTTCGGCGCATCCCCTTGCCGCAGGAGCGGGAACGCGACTTCGCCCAACAACCGCTGATAAACATCGTTCATCTGCGCGTAGCTGGTGAAGAGGACGAATGCCCGCCCGCGCGTAATCTCCAGCAGTCTGCGAATACGCTCAGCCGCCATTGCGGTAAACTGCGGCGTGCGCGGATCGGGCAGATCCGGCGGCACGTAGAACAATGCCTGACTCTCATAGTCAAAGTGCGACGGCAGCACCGACTCGCGCGCATGTTCCAGCCCAAGCCGCTGCCGAATGTATTCAAAACCCCCGCCCACGGCCAGCGTCGCCGAAGTCAGCACCGCACACTCCAATTTCGACCACAAGCACTCGCGAAGTATCGGCCCAACATCGATCGGCGTCGCCTGCAGAAAAACATTTTGCCTTCCACGCGTAGAAGTCTCAGCCGCTTTATTCGGACCACGCCCAAAACGCCCAGCGCGCCGTTCAATCCAAAACACCGTGTTGCGATCTTCTGACTCCATCGCATAGCCGAGCTGCACTTGAATTTCTTGCGCCCGCCGCACAAACTGAAACACTTCCTCCGGCTTCTGCTGCAAGCCTTCCAGTTCGCCCGAAAGCCGAGTCAGCGCCTGATTCAGGCCGAGAAACTCGTCCCCATTTTCCTCGAGAAACTCGCGCCGCGTCTCAAACGCAAATCGCCCGTCCCCCGGAGGCAGCAACGAAAAGAAAAACTGCGACCGTTCGCGCAAACTGCCAAGCGCCCCCGAAAGCGACGCCGACATCATCCGGTTATGCTGCAGCGACGATTCCACATCGCGCGCCAGATCCTCCACTCGCAGATTGCTCACCGAAATGCCGAAATAATTTCCCGCCACATCTTCCAGCTCATGCGCTTCATCGAAAATCACAGCCGCCGCTTCCGGAAGCACTCCCGCATCGGGCGCGCCATCCGCCTGCAGCTTGATGGCAAGATCCGCAAAAAATAAATGATGGTTAACAATGATGATGTCGCTCTCCATCGCCTTGCGCCGCATTTCGGTAATAAAGCAGCGCTCAAACTCGCTGCACTTCTGGCCCATGCAGGCGTCCGCACGAGCATCCAACTTGTGCCAAAGCAGGCTGGCCTCGGGCAATTCCGCCAACTCGGCGCGATCCCCCGTCCCGGTCGTCTTCTCCCAGGCCGCAATCGCCCGATATTGCTCAATCTCTTCCAGCCCACTGAGCACCGGCTGATCCGTCAGGTCGTACAGTTTCTTGCGGCACAAATAATTGTTGCGGCCTTTCATGTAACAAACCGAGAGGTGGGAGCCGGTTCCAGGTTCTCCATACAGCGCCTGCTCCAGGAAAGGCACGTCTTTGTAAAAGAGTTGCTCCTGCAAGTTTTTCGTACCCGTCGAGATGATCACGCGCTTCCCCGAACGAATCACCGGCATCAGGTAAGCCAAAGTTTTTCCAGTGCCCGTTCCCGCTTCGACGATCAGATGCCGCTTTTCCTCCAGCGCCTGTTCGACCGCCTGCGCCATCTGCAATTGGCCGCGGCGGAATTCATACGCCGGATGCGTGCGCGAGAGCACACCGCCCGGGGCGAAGAATTGGTGCAACGAAGCATCCTTGCCGCTGGGGACAGAGCGGTTGGGAGAAGCAGAAGGCACGGGCTGAGAGCTTAAAGCCACAGAAGTCTCTATAATACGAGTTCCGGACCGCATGCATTGCCACTGCTCATGTGGGGATGCTCAGGTGGGGACAGCCACCACATTCGAGCTCGATAAGACTTAATCTTTGACCCAGCCTACCTACAACTCGACCAGCACTCTCGCCACCACCGCCGCCGGCATTTCCACAGTCGCTATCGTGGGACGCCCCAATGTAGGCAAGTCCACGCTCTTCAACCGCATCGTGGGCTCGCGTCGCGCCATCGTCGGCGACGAACCCGGAATCACCCGCGACCGACTCTACGGCGACGCCGAATGGGAAGGCCGCCCACTGCGGATCGTTGACACCGGCGGCATCCTCCCGGAAGAAAAAGATCTGATTCCTTCGGAAATCTATCGCCAGGCCCGCGTAGCGCTCAATGAGGCCGCTGCCATCATCATGGTCGTCGACGGCCGCACCGAGCTCGCCGGTCCCGACCTTGAACTGGTGCGCCTGTTGCGCAAGGCGAACCGGCCGCTGTTCCTGGCCGTCAACAAGGTTGACAGCGACAAACAATCGTCGCTCGTGAATGATTTTCATCGCCTCGGCATCAAGAACATGTTCCCGATTTCCGCTGAACACGGGCGCGGGATCGACGATTTGCTCGACGCCGTGATTGCGGCTCTTCCGGAAGAAGCTTTAACCACGGAGGACACAGAGGAATCGAAAGGGGGCAACGACCAACGATCAGCAGCCGACGACGACACTCCCGCCGAAGCGCACGAAACCAAGGTCGCCATTATCGGTCACCCCAACGTAGGCAAGTCGACGCTGCTCAACTGTCTGACATCTTCCGACCGGGCCATCGTCTCGCCCATCCCCGGCACCACGCGCGACGCAGTCGACGAAATCGTCGAGCACGACGGACGCCGCTTTCGCTTCATCGACACCGCCGGCATCCGCCGCAAAGGCAAGACGCATCTGATGGCCGAGAAACTTTCCGTCGTGATGGCGCGCAAGCATCTGGAAGCCGCCGACATTGCTCTTCTCGTCATCGACGCCACCGAAGGCGTAAGCCAGCTCGACGCCTCAATCGCGGGCTACGCCCACGAGAGCGGACGCTCCATCATCATCGTCGTCAACAAATGGGATCTCGTGCTTCATCCGGAAAACATCAGCGGCAAGGGAAAAGCCGCGCGCCCCACCAAAGCCGAGCGCATGCGCGAGAGCAAGCGCCCCGGCGATCGCGACGCCTACGAGCAGCGCCTGCGCTATGAACTGAAGTTCCTGAATTACGCGCCCATCGTCTTCATTTCCGCCCAGAGCGGCAAAGGCACGGAGAAAATCTTCCCGCTTCTGGAAGAAGTCGCCACCGAACGGCGCAAGCGCGTGTCCACCTCGCAGATGAACCGTTTCATCGAGAAGGTTGACTTCGAACGCGCCTCCGTGCCCATGAAATCGCGCGTGAAAATCCTCTACATGACGCAAGCCTCGGTCGCCCCGCCCACATTCGTGCTCTTCACCAACCGCGCCGTAAAACTGCACTTCTCCTACCAGCGCTTCCTGGAAAACCAGATAAGAGAAGCCTTCGGCTTCGTAGGCACACCAATCTGGATCAAGAACCGGGCAAGAGATTCTTAAAGCTGAGAATTCCCGTGTGGAGAGGTTTATGTGTGGAAAGGTTCCACTCTGCTTGGCTGATACGGGAAGGGCACGACTTCAGTCGTGCTGTTATGTTCTATAAGATGATCCTGGCTTTAGCCGCTGAGGGACACACCTGGCGAGCCTCTCGACACTCCTAGTTAACCAGCTTAGTTAACCAGAAATGCCACCCGGAGGATTCCCGCGGAGCGCACGCCATCCAGCACCATCTCAACGTCACTCCACCGCGCCCTCTTGTCCGCGACCACGTACACCTTGCGTTCAGCCTCGCGATCTTTCAAGTGGTCCTGAATCTTCGCCGGCAGGTTGACGACGTTGATCTGATCGCTATCAAAATAGACCTTGCCATCTCGCAGAATCGATACCTTCATCGCATCTTCACGGAGCGCGTTCCGCATTGAGATTGGATGTAGCACTTTGGGCAGGTCAACACTGACGCCGTGGTGGCTTGTGGGTATCGTCATGAATATGAGCAATATGACGAACACGACCAGGCCCATGACGCTGGCAAACTGGAGTGTGTCGAAGCCGCTGAAAAGTTTCGCCGGTGGTCGAGATTTTCGTAACATCAGGGTACCCGTTTCTGTTTTCATTTCAGCACGCCACGCAAACGGTGAAAGATCACCACCGTAACCATGCCCAGGAAAACGAGCCTCACTCCCCCTCCACCATCCGATCCTCCGTCAGCAGTCCGACCCGCTGCACACCCGCGCTGTGCGCCCGGTCTATCACATCCGCGACATACTCAAAATCCACGTCCGCATCGCCCCGCACGAAAGCTACCTTCTCCACCCGACTCAGGTAAATCTGCGTAAGTCGCGTCTCCAAATCCTCCCAGCGCACGTCGTCCCGGTTGATCTTTACATGCGGCGGTTGGTTTTTCGCCGTCCACACGACTTGGATCACCACCGTGCCTTCGACCACCGGTTGCGACTTTTGATCCTTCGGCGGCTGCGGAAGCTGCACCTTCTCCTGGTACTGCTTGTCCATCGACACCACCAGCATGAACATGATGATCAAAGTCAGCAGCACGTCAATCAGCGGCGTGACGTTAATCTGCGGACCACGCGCACCTCCGCCCGCCATTGAAAATGCCATGGAATTCAGCTCCTCTCGGCGCGCGCGTGTCTGCAACCTCAGACACCTCGCGCAGCCCAGGAGTTCCTTGGGTTTCAGTGGAGTTCAGCTTTTGCCATTAAGTGCGCGAACGGATCGCAAGCAGGCTCTATCCCGCTGGTTCCGGAGCGGGTGCAAGCGGTGGCGGCTGGCCATCAGACTCCGCCAATGGACTCGCTGAAGGCGGCGGATACAGCACCAAGCTCAGCGTCCGATACCGCGCCGCAAAGAAATACATCGCGTACGCCGGGAAGAACACAATCGCCGGCACCGAGATCAGCGCCAACAGGTAAAGCAAAATCGCCAGCAAAATACATCCCACAATCACGGCGAGAGTAATCGTAAAAACGTTCCAGGTCAGCCCCGCCGTCTTGCCGGTGAGCGCCGCCACAATTCCCAGGCCGACAGCCGGAATCGCAACCACCAGGACCAGAATTACCGACACAATCGCGATGACGATCGCCGCGCCAATCGCCAACACGATTTTCATCAGCACATAGACGGCATACCCGCCTCGTTCCGCGCGCAGCATAGGCCAAAGCCGCCGCCAGCCTTCGATCACGCCGATTCCCTCCAGCGCCATTTGCGGGACTACAAAATCCTTAGTCAGCACGTGAATCACGGCCGCGGCGACGACGAAAATGGCCGTCAGAAAAAACACCACGACCCCACCCAACACCAGACCCAAAACATGCTGGCCGGGAGCTTTAAACCATCCCAAAGCAAACGCAAAGGCAGCCGGAATTCCCACCAGCACCACAATGCCCGCGACCGTGATAAACAGATAGACCAACTGCCACAAAAAATACTTCCAGCCCTCAAGCTGCCGGCGCTGCCATCCCTGCCGGATGTGGCATTCCTTGACCAGCACGCTGTCAAACAATATGAACCGCATCACGCTGCTGATGTACGTCATGATGACGGCCAACACCAGCCCGGTCACCACCAGCACGGCAATCAGACCGGCATAGAGCGCCGGATCAATCGAGCCCAGGCCAGAATCCAACAACTGGCGCGAAGTCCCCCCATGGTTCGGGAAATTGAAATTACTCGGAACATTGCAGCCCCCAGATCCCATTTCACCAGCCAATAATCCCACCACGGCCAGCCGCGTCCACTGCCAGAAGCGAAACGGTTGCACCAATTGACGCTTGGTGTGCTGGAAGGCAAGCGTGATCGTATCAACGGCGGAAATCGGCAAGATGCACCTCGGCGGAAAGGCCTCACCAGAAAGGTACTGCGAACTAAGGCAAGGAGCAAGGAGCAAGGACCAAGGAGCAAGGAGCAAGGAGCAAACCAATCCGGAAGGGGAACGCCGCGCCGCGCGAGGCCTCGCCTATTGAGAAACCGCGACTACGCCCGCGCTCTCCAGCCACCGGTCAAACTCGGCGAGCGCCAACTCACATTGCAACCGATGCCGCTCCTTGCGGTCGCGAATCTTCTTCTCCAGCGGTGGGAGCAGATCAAACGTAATATTCGCCGGCTGAAAGTTCTTGGCACTTGCGTGCGTCACATAGTAAGTCAGCGATCCAAAGGCAGAAGCTCGTGGAGCGGCCGCCATTCCGGCTCCAGAAACCAGCGCGGCAGCATGCACTCCGGCCAAAAGCCCAGTCGCAATCGATTCCACGTAGCCTTCAACTCCGCAAATCTGTCCCGCGAAGAAAACCCGCGGATGCGCCTCCATCTGCAGCGTCTCTCGCAACAAAGTCGGCGCGTTGATGTACGTATTGCGGTGAATCTGCCCATAACGCAGAAAACGCGCATTCTCCAGACCGGGGATCAGCCGCAGCACCCGCGCCTGCTCGCCAAACTTCAAATGATTCTGAAATCCCACCAGATTGTAGGAATCCGCCCGCAGATTCTCCTGCCGCAACTGCACGACGGCATAAGGCATCCGCCCCGTTCGCGGATTGATTAACCCCACCGGCTTCATCGGCCCAAAGCGCAGCGTGTCGCGCCCGCGGCGCGCAATTTCCTCAATCGGCAGGCAGCTTTCGAAGTAGTTCAGCTTTTCCCAATCGCGCTCCTCGACCGACTGCGCCGCCACAAGGGCATCGTAAAACCGCCCGTATTCCTCCGGAGTCATGGGGCAGTTAATGTAATCGGCCGACCCTTTGTCATACCGCGCCGCCATGTACGCGCGGTCCATGTCGATCGAATCAGCTTCCACAATCGGGCTGATCGAATCATAGAAATACAAGTGCGGACCGTGTGCAGATGAACCGTGCGCAGTTGAGCCGTGTGGTAGCGGGCGCCTCGCCCGCTCGCCTTCAGATGCCGCAGGCTGGCTCAGCCGCGCAATCTCCGCAGCCAGTCCATCCGAAGTCAGCGGCCCCGTCGCAATGATGGTGGCGTTCGCGCCCTCCAGTTCATCCACGTCTGTGACTTCGTTCCGCGTCACCGCAATGCGCGACTCCCGTGAAATCGCTTCCGTAACGCGCGCGGCAAATGTGACCCGATCCACCGCCAAAGCATGACCCGCCGGGACAGCGCATTCTCGCGCAATTTCCAGGAGCAACGAACCCGCGCGCCGCATCTCTTCCTTCAGCAGCCACGGAGCCGTGTTCTCACTCTCCGATTTCAGCGAGTTCGAGCACACCAGTTCGGCAAAATCCGCAGTCTGATGCGCTGGAGTCGAGCGCACCGGACGCATCTCAAACAACTCCACGTCCACCCCGCGCCGCGCACACTGCCACGCCGCCTCGCACCCGGCCAGCCCCGCCCCGATAATTTTTACGATTGCCATGCTGGGATGATCATGCAGGGATGATCAAGAAGAGACCAGATTATATACGCGCCGCGAGCATGCCCGTGAACGGCTACTCCGCCTTCTCGCTACTCCGTCGTAGGCGCCGCTCCCGCCGCGACCAACACCCAGCCGCGCGCCTTGAACACCCAGGTATCAATGAACCGCCAGCGTCTCACCGTTCGCTTGCCGGCTTGCCGATCTCTTTCCCGATAGGTCCCCACCACGATGGCCGTGCTTCCGAACGTATGCACGGTCATGGGTTCCATGACGATCTCGCTGAGCTGCGGGCTCGCCTGCTTGATCCTCGCCAGGTATTTCCCCTTGGTCACCAGCTTGCCGTACTCGACATACACCAGATCATTGTCGAAAATCATTTCCAGGGCCTGGTTGTCGTTGCGCGACTGCCCCTCGACCCACGCGTGCTCGAGCCCACGAATTACTGCCGCCGGCCCGCCTTCATTACTTTGCTGACCATCCTGCGCTGAAATGGAGAGTGACAACGCGCACAGCACGGTCAACAGCCAGCCGGTCGCCTTCATAAGCCTTGCTCCCCATCCAGAAAAGTTTTCGGCAAGCGTTCGCCGGGCCCCTGCACGCCGCTGAACTTCAATTGAACCTCAAACTGAACCTCAGTCGTGTGCAAAAGTCACCAGAGATGAGATTGAGATCCATTGCCCATTCCTGAAAATCCACGTATCCACGAAACGTTCCCGTCGCATAAACGGCTTCCCGCGCTCCACTCCCGTAGTCCGAAACGTTCCGGTGACGATTGCCGTATCGCCATGCAGATGCACCACCATCGATTCCGTCAACAACTGCAGCGTGTTCACTGCTGTCACGTCCGCAAGAATATCCGCCTTGCTAAGTAATTTGCCATCCGCATTGACGCAGACAAATGCGTCGTCGAGAATCCTCGCCAGCGCCTTTGGATCCTTGGCTATATAAGCTAGGGCCCACACATGCTCCATCGCCATTATTTTTGATTTTGCGTCAGCCTCAGCATCCTCCTGTGCGAAGCCTGCTGAAGTTCCTGCGCACACCAATAGCGCAAACGCCATCCACCTCCTCATCGCAGCAACCCCCTAATCGGACTATCGTCCAGCGGCCGTTTTTCTTGAACCATCGCTCCCGCTCCGCAACACAAAACCAGCCCATCTGCGATGATGAAGACGCAGCAGCTTCACTCTCACTCGTTTCATTTCTCATTCCTGGAGAATTCGATGGCCCGCATCAGCCTGATCAGCACGGAATCGGCAAACGCCGAAGTAAAGGAAATCTACGAGAAAACTCTTCGAGGAAAGCCGGGTAACGCCCAGAAAGCCCTCGCCCATCGACCGGAGATGCTTAAGAACTTTCTAAGCTTCTACCCCAGCGTCGGCCGTTCTCTCGATCGCAAGCTTTATGAATTGATTTACCTGCGCGTCTCGTTCATCAACCAATGCCACTACTGCCTGCAGCACCACGTTGCGTCCTCGAAGCGCGTAGGGTTGACCGCAGAAGATTGGTCCGCGCTCAAGGCAGGAGATTATTCGCGCTGCAGCGAGAAGGAGCGCGCCGCCTTGGTCTACGTCGAAAAGTTAACCCGCACGCCGCACGACATCACCGACGCCGATTTTGCGCTGCTGACGAGCAATCAGTTCTCGGAACCAGAGATCGTCGACATCCATCTGCTGACAGGCCTCGCCAACCTCACCAACCGCTTCACTGACCCGCTGGGATTGGAAGTGGAGTTTCCGGAAGAGAAAATCTGACAAATTGAGTAATTGGGAAATTAGTAATTGTGTAATTGAAGCGCCCAAGACGCGGCGTTTTGTTTTCAATTTCCCAATTACCAAATTTCCCAATTACTCAATGCCTTACAGGATTTCGCGCGCATCCCCCACGCGCCGCGTCACGCGCTCCCTGTCCAAATATTCCAGCAGAGGGATGGCATACTTCCGGCTGACGCCCGTCAATTCCTTAAACGTTGCCACATCCATTTTCGGAGATCTTGTCTTCTGCGCCGCCACGACACGCCGCAACTCTTCCAGTGCGCTGCGATGAAATACCAGCTCGTCGGAAACCTTGATCAGAACTTTGTCGCGCAACAACAGCGTGACAATTTTCTGCGCCCGACCCTTATCCACCTTGAGCCCGGCAAGCACTTCGGGGAGCGCAGGAACCTTCAATCCACTGCCCGCAAAGGCCGCCTCGATCTTCTGCTTCGACTCGGCTTCCTCGTCCTTCATGACCACGCCGTGACCGGGCAGCCGCACCAGTTCACCCGCAACTTCGACTTTCTTTTCGCGAGACAGCATTTCAAGCGATGCGGCGAAAACCTCCGGAGACGCTTTCACCTGCTCGCGCAAGGCTTCCCGGGCGATCCCATTCACCAGTGAGTTCTTGCGGTGAAAGCCCTCCATCGAGCTCACTATGAGTTGTTGCAGCCGGACCATTGCAGGCGCGTCGACGAACAACTCCCCGATTCGCAGCACTCGCGCATTTTTCACGGCCAGCCCGAGTCGGGCTTCGATGAAGTTCCGAGTCCACCCCGTTTCGGCGATAAGCCGCCAGATCGAAATTCCGGCTTGACCGCGCCGCGCAATGCGTACTCCTAACGCAACTTCCGGATCGCCGCTCTCCAGAGTCTGCAGAAAGTTTTCGTGCCCCGGCATGCGCGGAATCGGCGCAGCGTCCAGCACAACGCCGCCACCGATTGTCACCACCGGCGAAAACTCGCGGATGATAAACCGGTCTCCGGGCAGCAAGAGCGCGGGCTCGGGAAGCCTCAGCCGTGCAAAAGCCTGCGCGCCCGGAGCCAGTTGCTTGGCGCCATGCGTCGAAATATGTATCGAAGCATGAAGCACTATCTCCGCAACCGTTTCCATCGTGTTGGAATGGAAGTGAACTCGCGTTCTGGATTTCAGCGGCCGCGGCGCGGAAGATAACAGGTTCAGCCGCACATCCACTCGCCGCGTGGTCGCAAACGTCGCGACCGGCGCCAGCGTCATGCCACGCGATAAGTCTTCCGTGCTCGCGCCCGCAAGATTCAGGGCAGTGCGTTGCCCGGCAACCGCGGCGTCCGCAGCCTGTCCATGCACCTGCACGCCGCGCACGCGAACTTTTTGGCCAGCCGGGAAGACCTCCAACTCTTCTTCGCGACGAATCGTTCCCGCCACCAGCGTTCCCGTCACCACCGTGCCAAATCCCTTCATGGTGAACACGCGATCGACCGGCAGGCGAGCCAAAGCATCCACGTCGCGCGGCCGCACTTCTGCCGCGGCCGCGATCATTGCCCGCTTCAGATCGTCCAACCCCGCGCCGGTCAACGAGCTCACGGCAACGATGGATTGCCCTTCCAGAAAGCTCCCGCGCAGGAATTCCTCCGCCTCCAGCCGCACCACATCGAGCGTCTCCGCATCCACCGCGTCCGACTTCGTCAGCACCGTGATGCCGCGTTGCACACCGAGCAATTGCAGAATGTCGAAGTGCTCCCGCGTCTGCGGCTTGATGGACTCGTCGGCCGCAATGACCAGCAGCACCAGATCGATGCCGCCAACCCCGGCGAGCATGTTCCGCACGAAACGCTCGTGGCCGGGCACGTCCACAAAACCGATGTGAATCGGCTCGCTATTCGCGCCCGGCAGATCGAGATGCGCGAACCCCAGGTCAATGGTGATGCCGCGGCGCTTCTCTTCCGCCAGCCGGTCGGCATCAATCCCCGTCAGCGCCTTGACCAGCGCCGTTTTCCCGTGGTCGATGTGTCCAGCCGTCCCCACGATGATCGATTTGGCGATGATCGATTTCATGTTGGGAGAAATCATACAAGGCGGCAAATCGAACCCGCAGGCACCACATTTGCGGCGGTTATGTTTGTGCCGGAACCCAGTTCTCCGGGATCGGAATTTCGGGACTAAAGAAGCGCTCCGAGCGTTTTCAATAGCTTATAGATAATTTCAATAACTTGCAGACATTTTCAACAACTTACACGGATTTCGCGTTTAGAGGCGATTTAAGGACCACCTCGCAGCCGACCGACCTCGGCTTCCACCCGGCAGCCCGATCACGCTTACATGGCGATTCTGTGCGCCCCAGAGGCATCCTGCGTTCGTTCCCGGCCCGGTTGCTGACGACATCGCCCGGTTCTCGTACTCCATGTTTTCAGGGAGTTAGCGATTTCCACAATGAAAACAAACGGCCTCGCGACGCGCTGGAAACTCGTGCGACGGCAGCCCCGCATGTGCTTTCAATAGCTTACAGCTAAGTGATTGAAAGCAGCGCTCGGCGGACGAGTTCACCGCACGAAGTTCGGGCAACCCCGTCCACAAAATCAACGGCATCGGCCAGCGTAAGATCCCTCGCCCGGCTGTCGCCGCGCTCAGGATGACATCGGGCCTGATAATTGCGCCGGGCCAATCACTCAATCCTCCTACCCATCTTCCCCGCCAAATGCGACAATAGAAGCTCTTCCCATGGCCACCTCCTTGACCTCTGCCTTTTCTCCGGAGACGCTCCGGCAGCACGGCCTCACGCCCGACGAATACGAGAAGATCAAACAACTTCTTGGCGGTCGCGAGCCCACGATCACTGAACTCGGCATCTTCAGCGTGATGTGGAGCGAGCACTGCTCGTATAAATCGTCGCGCGTGCATCTGAAGCGCCTGCCCACGCGAAGCAAACTCGTGCTGCAGGGCCCCGGCGAAAACGCGGGCATCATCGACATTGGCGACGGCTGGGCGTGCGCGTTCAAAATCGAATCCCACAACCACCCATCGTTCATCGAACCGTTTCAAGGCGCGACCACCGGCGTGGGCGGAATTTTGCGCGACATTTTCACCATGGGCGCACGGCCGGTCGCGGTCATGGATTCCCTGCGCTTCGGCCCCATCACGTCGAGTGGGGACGTGGCGCGAGCCGAGCTTCACAAGAATCATTCCATCCTCGAAGGTGTGGTCAGTGGCGTCGCCTCCTACGGAAACTGTTTCGGCGTGCCCAACCTCGGCGGCGAAACCAAGTTCGAGCCCTGCTACTCCGGCAACCCCCTGGTCAACGCGTTTGCGCTGGGCCTGGTGCGGAAGAATGAAATCTTCTACGCCAAGGCCGCGGGAGAAGGTAATCCCGTGATCTACGTGGGCGCAAAGACCGGGCGCGACGGCATTCACGGCGCCACCATGGCCAGCGAAGAATTCAGCGCGGCCTCGGAAGCGAAGCGCCCGAATGTGCAGGTCGGCGATCCGTTCCTGGAAAAGCTGCTGCTCGAAGCTTGCCTTGAAGCCATGCAGACGGGTGCGATCGTCGGCATTCAGGACATGGGCGCTGCCGGGCTGACCTGTTCCACTTGCGAGATGGGCGGACGCGGCGGCGTGGGCGTTGAAATTGAACTCGACCGCGTGCCCCAGCGCGAAACTGGAATGACTCCCTACGAGATCATGCTCAGCGAATCGCAGGAGCGCATGCTGCTGGTGGCGCAAAAAGGCCGCGAGGACGAGGTCTTCCGCGTTTTCGAAAAATGGGGACTCGATGCAGTCGAAGTAGGCAAAGTTACTACCGACAACAAGCTGCGCGTGCTGGAGCACGGCAAAGTCGTGGCCGAGATTCCGAATCCGGCGTTGACCGACGATGCCCCGGTATACAAACGGCCGTTGGCGCGTTGGGAACCACCGGTGCCGCGCGAGATGCCGGAAAACCTTCCCACTTCTCGCGCCAAGGGCGCACGAGAAATGGGGCACCCGGATTTCACTGCGCAATTGAAACAACTGCTGGCCAGCCCGAATATCTGCGGCAAGCGCTGGGTTTGGCAGCAATACGATCACATGGTGCAAACCAATACGGTCGAAGCTCCCGGAGCGAGCGATGCCGGCGTGATTCGCATTAAAGGCTCGCAGCGCGGGCTGTCGATGGCACTCGATGGCAACGGACGCTGGTGCTATCTCGACCCGCGCCTCGGCGCGATGCACGCAGTCGCGGAAGCTGCGCGCAAAGTGGCGTGCTCGGGGGCAACTCCGGTAGCAGCGACGAATTGCCTGAACTTTGGCAATCCCGAGAAGCCGCACATCATGTGGCAGTTCTCGCAAACCATCGACGGAATCACGAAGGCTTGCGAAGAACTGGAGATTCCCATCACCGGCGGCAACGTCAGCCTCTACAACGAAACGCTGGGCGAAGGCATTTATCCCACGCCCGTGCTGGGAGTCGTCGGCATTCTCGAGGACGTGCACAAGGCCGCGAAAATGCATTTCGCCGCGCCCGGACGCACGATCGTGCTATTGCATGCTGGAGAGCCCGGCGATATCACGGATGCAGAGAGTGAGTTTGGGTCTTCGGAGTATGCGAAAGAAATTCTCGGTGCGCTGTGGGGATATCCGCCGCAACTTGATCTGGAGAAAGAAGCCGGATTGCAGAAAGCCGTCATTGAACTGGTTCAGCTAGGCTTGGTCGATTCGACGCACGACTGCGCTGATGGCGGCGTTGCGGTCGCATTAGCGGAGAAGGCGTTGCCCAAGAGCGTAGGCGCGCGCGTGAACCTGGCCTCGGGCAGCCTTTTCGCGGAGTTTGCCCTGTTTGGGGAAGATGCCAGCCGCATCCTGATCTCTTGCGACCCGGGGAACCTGGGGCGAATCAAAGAAGTAGCGGAGAAGCACGGCGCGACCGCAGATGTGATCGGTGAAACGATTCCGGACCGGCTGGAAATCTCGCTCGATGGCAAGGTGATCATCTCGGCAGCCGTGTCGGAGTTGAGCGCGGCTTACGAAGGCGCGTTGGAACTGGCGTTGCGCACGGATTCGGAGTTAGTGGCGGCGGATTGAGGGCGGTGGTGGTGATTGCAGAAGGCCTCGGGCTGCGCCCGAGGGACGGGCGATGGCGCCCGTCCCCACATGAGCTGTGTGGCCACGGCGGTTGGATTGAGCTAGGAGCTAGCAGCTAGGAGCTGAATGTCTTCCGACAAATTTCACGATGAGTGCGGCGTGGTGGCGATCTTCGCCCATCCTGAGGCGGAGAAAATGGCTTACCTCGGGCTGCACGCGCTGCAGCATCGCGGGCAGGAATCCGCGGGGATCGTCACGTCCGACGGATTGACTTCGCGGGCGCACAAGGCCATGGGGTCGGTGGCCGACATCTTCACCGAAGATGTGCTCTCCAAAATGCGCGGCACGCTGGCCATCGGGCATACTCGATATTCCACCGCGGGAGATTCGGCGCTGCTGAACGCGCAGCCGATTCTGGTGCAGTCGAATAAAGGCTCGATTGCCGTGGCGCACAATGGCAACCTGGTCAACGCGATACAGGTCCGCGCGCGCCTCGAAAGTCAAGGCTCGATCTTTCAGACCAACAGCGACACTGAGGTCATTGTTCATCTCATCGCGCTGTCCAAGGAGCAAACACTACCGGAAGCCGTGGCCGACGCGTTGCGGCAGGTCGAGGGAGCCTTTTCGCTAGTGATGATGAGTAACGACCGCGTCTTCGCGGTGCGCGATCCCCGCGGGTTCCGGCCGCTGGCTATGGGCCGCATTGCGGCGACCGATTCTCCGAAAGGCGAGGGTCAAAAGCAAGACACCATTGTTTTTGCCTCCGAGACCTGTGCCTTCGACCTGATCGGCGCCGACTACGTGCGCGACGTGAAGCCGGGTGAGTTAATCGTGGTGGGGCCGGAAGGAATCAGCTCGCAGTTCTATACGACGGCCGCGCCGCAATCGAGCTGCATCTTCGAACATGTGTATTTTTCGCGACCTGACAGCATCGTCTTCGGCCGCGCGGTGCAGACCAGCCGCGAAGAACTCGGTCGCCAACTCGCGCGCGAAGCCGGGGTAGAGGCCGATCTGGTCGTTCCCGTGCCAGATTCCGGAGTGACCGCGGCGGTGGGCTACGCTGCTGAAAGTGGAATCCCGTTTCGCTTCGCCTTGATCCGCAACCACTACGTTGGACGAACGTTTATCGAGCCTAGCCAGAGCGTCCGCGACTTTGGGGTGCGGCTGAAGCTGAATCCCGTGCGCTCGCTGCTGCAAGGCAAGCGCGTGGTGCTGATCGATGACTCGATCGTGCGTGGGACGACCAGCCGGAAGATTGTGCGCATGATCCGAAACGCGGGCGCGAAGGAAGTGCACATGCGCATTTCCTGCCCGCCGACTATCTCGCCCTGTTATTACGGTGTGGACACGCCTTCGAAAAAGCAGCTCATTGCCGCCAATAAATCAATCAGCGAGATTCGCGATTATATCGGCGCGGATTCGCTGGCCTATCTCTCGCTCGAAGGCCTGAAGAGAGCCTGCGGCGAGGGCGAAAAGATTTCCTATTGCTCGGCCTGCTATACGGGGAATTATCCGACTGACATTATTGATGTCGAGGAAATTCTGCCGGCGACCCAACCGGTGACAGTGCGGCGCTGACGAATTTGCTCGTGTAGCGGCGGACGCATTCGTGCCCTCTACGAGGGTTTGCGGGCAACGGCCACGCGCGGAATGGATCGCAGATCTGGCTGGATCGCAGCTTCGTTCCAGTCTTTCAGCAATTCTCTCACCCGGTCCGCGATGGTTCCGCTGATTTCCATGACCAGCCAGCCGCCGGGTTTGAGCACTGTCCTGGCTTGCGGGATGAGGCGTTCGATCACTTCGATTCCTGTGGCTCCGGCAAACACAGCGCCGCGCGGCTCGAATTTGCGGACTTCGAGTTGGACTTGATCTTCTTCGGATTCGCCGACATATGGCGGGTTGGAGACGATGAAGTCGAAAGAGTTGGCGGCAAGTCCGCGGAGCAAATCGGCTTCGCGAAAACGGATTCGGTTCGCCAGTTGATGACGAGCAGCGTTGGCGCGCGCGATTTCAAGAGCGGACGTGGAAATGTCGATGGCGGTGATTTCGGCTTGTGGGAGTTCCTTGGCGAGCGCCAGGGCGATTGCGCCGGAGCCGGTGCCCACGTCGGCTATGTGCAGCGGGCAAGCGGGCGAGGGCGCCCGCTCCACACCAGCGCGCTTCTCGCAGGACAATACTGCTTCCACGACGTGTTCGGTCTCGGGCCGCGGAATGAGTACAGCGGGTGTAACGATCAGGTCCATCCCCCAGAACTCCTGATGTCCCGTGATGTATTGCGTGGGCACTCCGCGGGCGCGTTCGGCAAGAGCAGAGTCGTAGCGAGTTTGCTCGTCCGCCGTCAGTTCGCGCTCGGGATGCGCGAACAGATAGGCGCGATCGCAGCTCAAGTTGAACATCAGGAGCAACTCGGCGTTGAGACGCGGAGATGGGACGTTCTTTTCGGTGAGCCGCTTGATGGCGGAAGCGAGGGATTCTCTTAGCTGCACGGGCAATTCTAACGCGCAAACAATTCAACCACAGAGGACGCAGAGGAAAGCAACCAAACGCAATTACGGGTTTGCACCTGCCGGCCGCTTCAGTGCGTAGGCTTCAGCTCGTAGACCAGGTAGATCATCTGCCCAATGTGATGCTGCATGTGGGCCGCGCATTGCACAATCATGGCGAGACGAGTCGCGGCATCCGTGCCTGCGCCCGAATATTCCGCCGACCAATCCTCGGGTGATTGAGCGCGAATGGTGTGCTGCACCATGGCCACTGCATCATCGAAGCGCTTCAGCGCTTGTTCTTTCGACGGGGGATTGGGATCGTTGAATTCGCGCGGGCGATCGCGCACGTAGCCGGTCTTCGCGATCTGGGCGCCGATGTAGTAATTCAAGTTGCCGGTCAGATGCAGCACCAGGTGGCCGAAGCTGTTTCCGTAAGGGAAGGGTTTTCGCCAGAACTGTGCATCGGTCAGCGGAGCCGCAAGCTCGCGGACCCGGGCGGCATTCGCGGTGTAGCGATCGGCAAGAACCGCTGCGAGAGTGGAGTGCAGGTCGGGCATATTGTCCTTGTTCTCGCTTAAGAACCGACAGCAGGTTTCTCGAGTCGCCGTCGCGTTCGCTCCGGCTCGCTCGAAATGACAAAGCTTCATGTGACAAAGCTTCTCGGGAACTGTCACACATTTGCAGAGAGGGCGAAGAACGCTGCCGGGCTGCGCTGGCGGACAGCCGGAGGCGGCTGCCCCTACATAAAATCAGACTACGGTGGCAGCTTCCTGCTTCATCTTTTCGGCTTGATAGTACGTCGTGAGCGCCTCGATCAAGGGCTGGAGTTTGCCATCCATCACCGTTTCGAGCTGATGGATGGTGAATCCGATGCGATGGTCGGTGAGACGATTCTGCGGGAAATTATACGTGCGAATCTTCTCACTGCGGTCGCCGGATCCCACCATCGCTTTGCGTTCTTTGGCGAGGGCCTGCTGCTGCTTATCCATTTCGATTTCGTAAAGACGGGAGCGCAGCACGCGCATGCCTTTTTCGCGATTCTTGATCTGCGATTTTTCGTCCTGGCAACTGACCACCGTGTTGGTTGGAATATGAGTGATGCGCACGGCCGAGTAGGTCGTGTTCACCGACTGGCCGCCGGGGCCGGAAGAACAGAACGTATCGATGCGCAGGTCTTTGGCTTCGATCTTGATGTCCACGTCTTCCGCTTCCGGTAGCACGGCAACCGTCACGGCCGAGGTGTGGACTCGCCCTTGCTGCTCGGTGGCGGGCACGCGCTGCACGCGGTGTACACCGCTTTCATACTTGAGCTGAGAGAAGACTCGCTTGCCTTCGATGATAGCGATGACTTCCTTCAGGCCGCCCGCCGACGATTCCGAAGAGGAAAGCACTTCGACCTTCCAGCCCTGCGTTTCCGCGTACCGGGTATACATACGGAAAATCTCGGCAACGAAAAGCGTAGCTTCGTCCCCGCCGGTGCCGGCGCGGATTTCCAGAATGATGTTCTTCTCGTCGTTCGGATCTTTTGGGAGCAGCAGGACTTTCAGTTCCTCTTCGACTGCGCCGACTCGGGCTTCCAGACGGTCGAGTTCTTCCCGCGCATAGGCGAGCATCTCAGGATCTTTTTCGTCGACCAGCAAAGCCTTACTTTCGGCAATCCCCTTGGTCAGATCCTTATACTCGCGGTATTTCTCGACCATGGGTGCGATTTCCGCGTGGGCCTTGGCAGTCTTCTGGTATCGCGCCGAGTCGTTGACGATCTCCGGCGAGGCGAGAGCGTTGGTCAGCTCTTCGTAGCGGGTTTCGATTTGGTCCAATCTTT
>JBEKRY010000044.1:0-24377 GCA_049517555.1 Candidatus Sulfotelmatobacter sp.
CCGCCTTGATGGCCGGCAGCATCCCGCTGATGATGCCAACGAAGCTCAGAATGGCCGTCGACCAGATCAGCGTGGCAGAGTCGATGTAAAGATGAATGTCGCCTTCGCTGGCATTGTCTTCAAATGCGCTCCACAGCGTGAGCGACCCTACCGACCACGAGACCAGATAGGCGAGAACCACGCCCAACAGGCCGCCCAGCGCGGTAATCACCAAGGCCTCTGCCAGGAACTGGAACAGAATGTGCCAGCGATGCGCGCCCAAAGCTTTCTCTACGCCGATTTCGCGGGTGCGCTGCGTAACACTGACCAGCATGATGTTCATCAGTCCCACGCCGCCAATGTCCAGCGTTAGCAGGCCGATGAAGCCGAGCAGAATCTTGATGCCGGTGGAGATCACTTGCAGATCCATCAAATCAGCGAATACGTCAAAAATAAATATGGCGCGCTGATCCTTGGGATCAAAGTTGTGGTGGAACCCCATGGAATCGCGCACGGCTTTCACGACCTTGGCATGGTCGCCTTCGTACTCCATGACGATCGAGCTCAAATAATACGTGTTGACCAGATCGCTCATGGCGCTGTAGGGGACGTAGACGTGCTCGTTGATGTTGTCGTCCCCGTTCTGCACCTGATGTTTGAGCACACCGACGATTTGGTAGGAAATGCCGTCGAGGCGGAGATTTTCGCCAAGCGCGTTCTGACCAGAGAAGAGCTTCTTCTTGGCATCGGAGCCGATCACGGCGACGCGCGTGTGCGTGAAGTCGTCGCCCTCGCTGAAAAAGCTGCCCTCGGCGACGTCCAGTTTGCGCATGCGGCCGTAGTCGGCATACACGCCGCTGACGCCGTAGGTCGCGCTGCGCGTGCCATAGGCCACGATGCAGTTCTTGAACGTCTCGGGCGAAACGCGCTTCAGCAGCGGGACTTCGGAACGAATGTAGTCGAGATCGTTGATGGTCAAGCGAACCTGCGTTCCGGCTTTTGTACCACCGGCCTGCAACTCGGTACGCCCGGGAAAAATGAAGACGAGATTTGTGCCGAAGGAGCGGAAGGCGGACCACAATCCGCGCTCGAAGCCAGTGCCGTACGCGAGCAGCAGCACAACCGTCGCGATGCCCCAGGCCATGCCGAGCATGGTAAGCACGCTGCGTCGACGGTTGTGACGCAGCGCCTCATAGGCCTGGGTTGCGAGATCGACAATCATAGACAGTTCCCAGCTCCTAACTCATAGCTTCTAGCTCCTAAGCTTCTGCCCTGACCTCAATCCGGGTTTGGCTATAAGCTAGGAGCTAGAAGCTAGAAGCTTTTTTTCACTCCTGCCGCAGCGCTTCCACGGGCGGCAGCAATGCCGCCTTCCGCGCGGGATACAGGCCCGCAGCGATTCCAGCAATCGCCAGCGACCCAATTGCTGCAAACGCGGACGCCGGAATAATGCGGGGCGTGTCGAACCCCTCAGGCGACGGCAACATGGCTAGCACAGTCACGAAGCCGGTGGCGATGGCCAATCCAATCCCTCCGCTGAACGCGGTAAGAAATGCGCCCTCAATGAAAAACTGCGTCAGGATCGCGCGATACGTAGCGCCCAGCGCTTTGCGCAAGCCGATCTCTTTCGTGCGCTCCGTCACCGAGACCAGCATGATGTTGATGATGCCTATCGCTCCCAGGCCCAGAGTCACCACGCCAACCACGCCTAGGAACCAATCCATGGCATCGAAAATCTTTCCCACGCGCTTCATGTTTTCAATCGTGTCCCAGTCTTCGAAGGCGTCTTGCAGCGTGGGGCTGAAACCGTGGCGGCGGGCCAGGATGCGATGAATCTCATCTTTGGCCTCGGCGTGCAGATCCTTTGTAATGGGGCGATAGTTGAGAAACGAAATCGCGTCTTCGGAATTCGCCTTGGTGATCGGAAACAAATCGCGCATGGTGTCGATGGGGATGAAGATGCGCGAGTTCGTCCCATTATTCCCATCCCGCCCGACCTTCGCGACCACGCCCACGATGTCGAAATTAATGCCGTTCAGCAGGATCGTCGAACCGACAGCCGGCCGTCCCGGAAACATGTTCTTCAGCAGTTCCCACCCCACCACTGCCACACGTCGGCGCTCCGAGATGTCCTGGTTGTTGAACCAGCGGCCCGGTTCCACGGGAACATTGCGAATCTGGTTATAATCCGAGGCCACGCCGAACACTTGGCCGTTGGTCGAGCCGTAGTCGCTGACCGCGCGAATGTCTTCGCGATTCAGCACCGGCGACAGCGCGCCCACGTACTGTGCCTCATTGCGGATCGCCAAATAATCTTTATAAGTAAAGTAATAAGTCTGGCCGGATTGCGTGCTGCCCTCGACCGCCGGAATCCGCCCGGGAAACATGAACATAATGTTTTGTCCTAGGGTCGCGAGCTGCCGTTCCTGCCCGCTGCGGAATCCTTCGCCCAGGCCCACCAGCAGCAACAACGATCCTACCCCCCAGGCGATTCCGAACATGGTCAGGAACGAGCGCAGCTTATGCGCCCACAGGGTCGACAGCGACTGCCGCACAATGTCGAGAAGCATTCGCATAGATATGAATAATGCCCCCACGCCTCCGGGGAGGAGCGTGGGGGCACCCGGGTAACGTTCGGGCGAGGGGTCTCAAATCCCGCCCAACATCTGATCAGAGATACGCAGCCGGGTCCGATAATGTTCCCTGCTGGCATGTACTTACTTAGACCCTGGGAAAGTGAAAAAGGTTAGCTGAGGGGAACTCTGCAAGTTTGTCATTCCGACCGAAGGGAGGAATCTGTTGTTTGCCCTACTGCGAGCTCTTTTCCTTAGGCCGCTCGTACGCCTTCTGCAAGTATTTCCGGGCTTCTTCAAGCGCGCCAAAGGTATTGTCGTTGGTTTGGGTGGCCTGGCGATATTCGTTGATGGCGCGTTCGCGCTGCCCGGTGATGTCGAAAATCTTGCCTAGCTGGATACGGCTCCAGACTTCGGTCCATCGCGGTTCGCCATCGCCATCAATAGACGCACGGTAGGCGTTGGCCGAGGACTGATAGTTCCGCTGATAAAAGAAAACCTCGGCGATACGGTAATGGGCGAGGGAACTGTTCTTGTTGAGGTCGAGGGCCTTGTTGAACTCAACCAGCGCTGCTGCGAGATCTCCCTGCTGCTGCAGAGCTTGTCCCCGCAGTACGGAAGCGCGCAGCTTCACATCAGTCGAGTTGGTCAGCACATGGTGGTCCGGATCAATCGAGATGCGGCGCGGACGGCCGAACGTCTCGATCGAGAACGGCGACGTCGTGCCCACCACCTCGATGCGCTGATTTTCGGTTTTTCCGTCGGTATCAATGCGCAAGTCCACGGGCATGCGGAACAGATCGAGATCCTGCGTGATTTCACCGGTGACGCGAAATCCGGGAGCTTTCTCTTCTTTGGGTATTTGGGAAGCCGCGCCCCCAAGTCGGTAGGTCGTGTATTTCACCTTGAACTCGGGCGCTCCGGTGGAATCAAGCCATTGCGAGAAAAACCACGTGAGCTGCTGGCCGTAATTTTTCTCGGCGATGGTCTTGAAGTCGTCCATGCTCGCCCCTTTGCCGGCGAAGTCCCCGGCAAATTCCCGCATGGTCTTGTTGTACTTATCCTCGCCCAGCACCCAGCGCAGCATGTGCAGGATCATCGCGCCCTTGTCGGTAGCCAGCGACTGAAACTCGGTGGAGAAAATATCCAGTTTGCTGGCGCTCGACAGCGGCACCGTGTCATAGGCCAACGCGCCGACCGACATATCTTTTACCGCTTCTTCCAGACCGGCCGCTCCGGCGGCGTTCTCCACGTACATGGCTTCCGAATAGCGGGAAAAGCCATCGCTCAACCACCAGTCGTCCTTGCTCGCGGGACTTACAGAAACGCCCCACCACTGGTGTGCGATGGCGTCGGCCAGGAGCCGGTAGTTCGTCTTCTCGGTAATGGAAGGTCCCGCCAACCCGGCGATTTCCGGCGCCCAGGCATAAGGGAGAGTGTCGCCGGGCAACTCCACAACGTTGAGCTTCTGCGAAGGCGGCAGGCCGTAAAGCGTGAGGAAGTAGGTGAATTCCTGAACCGCGGTCGTGGCGTAAGCCGGCGAAAGAGTCTGATGCGTGGGCTTAAAGAAGACGTGCAGGTCCATGCCGGCATCATCGCTCTTGTATTCCTGAAAAACTCCGGCCACGATGGTGCCGGGAAAGCTTGGCTTGTCGGATACAAAGGTAAAAGTCTTGGTCGGCAGCACACTGGCCTTAGGCTTATTCGAAGCGGGAGTGTCTGCGACCGTAGACTTGCCGCTGCCGACCACGAGCATGTGCGGGGGCACGGTTACGCTAATCGTTGAGGTGAAGCGGTTGAGGCCGTATCCGCTAACCGGAAACCAGCGTCCGGAATAGAACAAATAGCTGGTATCGTCGCCGATGTAGGCCAGTTTAAGGCCCGGAACAGGGCTATTGTCGGCGTTCTCCAGCTGTCCCTCATATTCGAAGGTCAGAGTAGTCGAGGCGCCTTTCGACAAGCCTGCTGGCAGTGGAACCCGAACCGTCGAATCCTGAGTGACTCGCTCGGCCGACAGCGCCTGCCCTTTTTCGTCGAGAACCCGGGTGACCCTTAAATCATTGTGCAACTCAAAGACGGCGACCGCGAGATCCTGCGTGGCCGTGAATCTGACTTTCGCGCGAGCTGTGATCTGGTGGAGATGCGGGTCGAGCTCAGCCTCGATCTGGTAGTTGTCCACGCGCAGGCGCGCTTTTTCCGCGGCCCAGGATGAAGACGGGATCGCAACCGCGACCACCAGCGTTAGGGTCAGAGAACTGCTAAGGACGCTCAGAGCGCGCCGCGGGCGAATCCACATTCAGGAGAGTCTCCAGGAAATGATAACCCATTTCCTATGATGAAGATTCTCACGCAAAAGATGCTGGGAGCACAAGGCTTAGCCGCCGTATGTCAAGATTGTGTCATCCAGAGATTCGTGCCGTTGCCCCAATTTCCTGTCATCCCGAGCGATAGCCTTGTCATTCCGAACAAAGGACGCTATGTAGTACGCCTTGTCATTCCTCGCAAAGCGAGGAACCTGGGTTTCTGTTAGCGCAGGCAATAACCCAGGTCCTTCGCTACCGCTCGGGATGACAATCAGCAGAGAACTAGGCCTTCGAGAGCATAGAAAGAATAATCTCCGCAGCACGGTCAGCGGGGTGCTGCAGCGCCCCCGAATCCCGGGTCGGAGCGTGCAGCCGGGCCTTCACCCGCGCCAGACCTGCCAGCATACGTTCGCGAGCGGGACCATCGGGAAGGATCTCCTTTACTCGGGTCACTACCTTTTCAGCCGTGAAATCGTGCTGCACGAGCTCCGGCACAACTTCGTCCCCGGCAATAAGGTTGACCATGGCAAATCGTGGCACCTTCACCCGGGGCTTGCCCAGCGCATACGTGAGCGCCGAGACCCGGTAAACCATCACGAACGGCACGTTCATCATCGCGGCCTCGACCGTCGCCGTCCCGCTGGCCACGATCCCCGCGCGCGAGTGCCAGAGCGCAGGCAGGGCGTCGGGCACAAGCGTGATTTTCCGTGGCCCGACGAGGCTTAGCACAAAGCTACGGTCGAGCGTGGCCGCCACCGGAAGCAGAAACTCATACGCCGAGCCCAGCAGCGCCGCCGACTCCAGAATTGTCGGCAGGTTCATGCGGACTTCCTTGACCCGGCTGCCGGGCATCAAGGTGATCCATTGTTTCGCCGAGTCCAGCTGAAATTGCGCCGCATAGTCGCCGCGCTCGATCACCGGATGTGGCAGTTCCGCCAGAGGATGCCCCACGAAAGTCGCGTCCACGCCGCGCTCACGATAAAACTGTTCTTCGAATGGAAAGATGACCAGCGCCTTGTCGATGTAGTCCCGCAGCAGCCGCACGCGCCCCTGCCGCCAAGCCCAGAACTGCGGCGCGACGTAATAAACAGTTGGAATCCCGCGCCTCTTCATCTGCCGCGCCACCCGCCAGTTGAACGCCGGAGAGTCAATGACGATAGTGAGGTCAGGCTTGCGCCGGTCAGCTTCCGCGATCAGGCGACGATAAAGCGCGAAAATTTTCGGCAGATGGCTAAGAATCTCCGTGATGCCGACGACCGAAAGATCCTTCGCATCGACGACGGTGTCGCACCCCGCAGCCCGCATGCGCTCCCCGCCCACACCGAAGAATTCAAGTGACTGATTACGGCGCCGCAACGCCTCGATGAGCTGCGCCCCATACATTTCCCCCGAAGCTTCGCCGGCTGAGATGAGAATTCGCAAGAAAGCATTGTAAAGAACTCGTGGCGACTCGTGCTTTCACGGCGATACTGCAAGCTCCGCCCGCCGCATCGCCCTGAAATGAGCGTGTTAAAATAAGCAGCAGTCGTAATTAGAAGCAACGAGGAAGTGAACCGATGCCACGCCCCGTTAAACTCGATTTCAAGCCGCTTACTCTCGGGGAGACTGCCAAGCGCCTGGGAGTGCCGCCTGCAAGAGCCCGCAAAATTCTGGCCATGGTGGGCGTCGATCTTAATGGACGGGCCACCAGCGCCGGTCTGACCCGGAAAGCCCGAACCACCAAAGCCTCCTCTCGCAGGGCTAAGACCACGGCCCGATAAAACGTTCAGCAATAGTGTTTCAGGCAAAGCTGACAGCGCATTTTCTGCGCCTGAGGACTAGCCATGACGAAAGCCAAAGACTCGGTATTCCTGAACATCCCGTACGATCCGCAATTTACCCGGCAATATCTCGCATACATTACCGCCGTGAGCGCATTGTCGCTGGTGCCCGAAGCCACGCTCGGAATCGCGGGCAACCGCCGGCTCGACCGGATTGCCAGCCTCATTGAGCGCTGCGCGTTTTCGATTCACGATCTTTCCCGCGTGCAAATCGACCGCAATGCCCCGGCCACCCCCCGCTTCAACATGCCGTTCGAGCTGGGCCTGGCAGTAGCCTGGGCGCAGGCGCATCCCCAGCACAAATGGTTCGTTTTCGAGTCCATGAGGCGTCGCCTCAATAAATCCTTGAGCGACCTGGACGGAACCGATCCCTATATCCACTCCGGCACCGTGAACGGCATCATGCGCGAAGTCTGCAACGCGTTCGTCAGTTCGGTAAAGCAGCCAACGGTCCCGCAAATGATGAAGATGTACCGCGAACTGCGCCGCGACTCACCACGAATCCTGAAGAACGCCGGCGGACATTCCATGTTCACCGCAAGGGTGTTCTCGGATCTGTCCCTAGCGGCAGCGGCCCTGCGCAGTAAGTATCTGGGTTCAGACTGAAAGAGGTTTACGCAGCGACAGCCGCCCCCGGCTGTCCAGCGGAGCGCAGCTCCACTGGAGTTTCAGCCGCGTGTCAGTTTCACAGCTTGTCTTCCGCGACGCGCCCGTCTTTCTGCGGCAGCGCGCAATGGCGGGAAATGCGGTATCGATTCCGATTGAAGTTGCGATAGCCCCACCAAAGCACCGAATTAAAGCCTGGCAAACTGAAGATTGCGTAGAAAGGCCAAGCCCACCAGATTCGGCGTGCCACATAGAGATAAGCGTCAGCGCCCGATTGCAATGCTCCGCCCCGCGTCAATACCCGTATGTCGTCGAGCAGGTGTTCTTTCGCGATTTGCAACGTGCCGTCGGCCGAAGCGGACTGCAGGTCCTTAATTGCAAAACCTCTCCCTGCCACAATCTCTTCCCAGAACCGAACCCACCGAAAGCAAAATCCACATCCGCCGTCGTAGAGTATCCACCCTTCCCGAGGGAGGTCCGCTTCCGATTTATGGTCTGCCAAGGTCATTGGATTTTATTCCCTCTAAAGACGACAACAGGCGATCCGACCGCCACGAATGCGCTGTCAGGCCGTCGTTGAATCCACGCAGCAAGTTCAGGCCCGTAAAGAGAACTCGCGTCGCCCTCGAATCCCGCGACGGTCGCTGTCCATACCTGCCATGGAACGTGCGACACAGGGTATTCGAGGCTATCCCCAGATCGCTGCGACGAGTAGCCCCAGTAGTGTTCGGTAATGAACTGTTCCAAACTCCCGTCTGGAGGGCGCGTCGGCGGCCCGGAAGTTTCAGCTGAGAGCTTGCACCATTTGGAGTCAACCAGCCACGCATACTCGGTTTTCTTCTTTGAATCGCTGGTCTCAATGCTGTGCCTCATCGGCAGGCAGGTATAGTTCTCGCCGTACAGTACGCGAGCAGTTTTCGCGATCGCATATCTGGGCACGACCTCGGCGATGAAAACCACTCCTCTTCGTGCGTCGCCGCCCTCATTTCGCCGGACATAGAAACGCAGATTTACCTCGTCGAAGGTGGAATGAAACGGGATTGAAAAATGCCCAAGAAGCTTGGTGCGGCAGAATCGAAAGCCAACCAGGCTGACGTAAGTTTTTCCCCTGAATGAATCCAGTTCCGTGCCGTGCGGGACGTATCGCCCCAGAAGATCAGGGTTAACAACATAGTTCAGCATTACGAGATCCTGCCATTCTGCGGAGAGGAAAACTCGTTTTGACTGAGACATGTTCTTATCAGTCCGTTCGGTACGCTAGTCATCCCCTCTGGCGGCCACTTCGGGGTGCTGGAATCCGCCGGCATTCGCGGGCGCGGGCGCCCGCGCCACATTCAGCTCCTGATCCTTGTACTGCAGCTGATACAGCTTAAAGTAAATCCCGCGGTTGGCCAGCAATTCCTGATGCGTGCCCATTTCGCGGACCTGGCCCTTGTGCATGACGATGATCTTGTCGGCACGCTGCACCGTCGATAGCCGGTGCGCGATGATCAGCGAGGTGCGGCCTTCGACCATGCGGGCGAGCGCGTCGCGAACTTTGAATTCAGTCTCGGTGTCAACGCTCGACGTAGCCTCGTCGAGAATCAGAATCTTTGGCTCATGCGCGAGTGCCCGCGCGAAAGAAATAAGTTGCTTCTGCCCGGTCGAAAGCGTCGATCCACGTTCGCGCACTTCTTCGTCGAATCCCTTGGTCAAAGCGCGGACGAAGTCGCCGAGATTCACATCTTCGGCGGCCTTGGCGACCTGCGCGTCCTGAATGCGATCGGTCCCGAGGCGGATGTTGCCGCCGATCGTTCCGCTAAACAAAAACGGGTCCTGCAGCACGACGCCGAAGCGGCTGCGCAAGTCAGCGAGATCCATTTCTCTCACGTCGACGCCGTCGATGCGCACCGTGCCCTTCTGCACGTCGTAGAAGCGCAGCAGCAGAGAGATGAGCGTGGTCTTGCCGGCGCCGGTGTGGCCGACGATGGCGACGGTTTCCCCGGGTTCAATGGCGAAGGTGACGTCGCGGAGAACCCAGTCGGGTGTCCTTTCCGGTTCCTTGTTGCTGGCCGACAAAAGGCGACCCGAGCTTTGCTCGGCCGGACGGCTGGGGCCGGCCGTCCCCACATGGGGCGCGGTCGCGCCTGCATCGCCGTTCCCGATCGGCACGTCCCTATACGCGAACCAGACATGGTCAAACTCGACGCGTCCCGGGCCTTCTGGCTTCTTCGTCACCGCCGGCGAAACAATGTCCACCGGCGTATCCAGGAGCTTGAAAATGCGCTCACTGGCCGCCATCGCCGACTGCAGAGTGTTGTACTTCTCACTGAAGTCCATGATGGGACGGAAGAAACGCTGCGCATACTGCGTGAAGGCGATCAGCACGCCCAGCGAGGCCGCGGTTGCGACTACGTTGCTGCTGGCTACGACTTTGCGCATTACATCCTGGCCGCCGAACCAGATGACGCAGGCAATCGCAACCGTCGAAAGAAAGTCAACCGCGGGATAGTAAAGCGCATAGGCCAGGATCGCGTCCTTGTAAGCGTCCATGTGGCTGCGGTTGATCTCCGAGAAACGGTGGTAAGCCTTGCGCTCGCGGTTGAAGAGCTGCAGCACAACCATGCCGCTGACGTGCTCCTGCAAATAAGAGTTGATGCGGGCGATTGCGGTGCGAATGCGCCGGTAAGAATCGCGCACCTTGTCGCGAAAAACTTTCGTCGCCACCACAATGAAAGGCAGCACCGCGAACGTGATCAGCGCCAGCTTCCAGTTCATCCACAGCATGACGCCCACAATTCCGGCCAGTACGAACACGTCCTCGAAGATGGCGTCCAGGCCCGAGGTGAACATCTCGTTCAACGCGTCGACATCAGTTGTCACCCGCGTGACCAGGCGGCCGACGGGATTCTTGTCATAGAAAGCGACATGCATGCGCTGCAGGTGGCGGAAAATCTGGCTGCGCAAATCAAACATGATCTTCTGTCCAACCCATTGCACGTAGTAGGTCCTCAGGAAATCGAACACAAAGCCGAAAATCAGCAAGCTGAAATAGATCGCGGAAATCTGTGCGATCCCATGCATCGGCCTCGGGCTGAGCCAACTCCACAGACCAGAGCCCGCACCCTTGATCGGCGCCAGATAACGGTCCACGGCGACCTTCACCAGATAAGGCCCCAGCACGTCGCAGCACGATTTGAAGATGATCGAGGCAAGGGCAACGGCCACCTGCCAGCCGTAGGGACGCAGGTAGGTGAGCAGCCGCCCCATCAGGCGGCTGTCGTACGCCTTTCCTAATATTTCCTCTTCCTGAGCCATTGTTTCCCGCAACACATCACGTGAGGGATGCGGCCGTTTGCTGGGAAGCGCATCACCTCCGACAACGTATTTTAGTAGATGCGTGGGCCGCGGGCAGGATGGAAAAGCCTTGGGGTGGGATAATCACCAGAGTGGCCCTGGGAATCTACATCTCGATTCCGTTCTGCCGCACCAAGTGCAGTTACTGCAACTTCGCGTCCGACGTGTTTTCGCGAGCCGTGTTTCAGCGCTACGTCGATCGCGTGTGCGCAGACATCGCCCATGCGCGGCAAATCGCTCAGGAGATGGGTGGGCTGACCGAGCATGAAGTGGACTCGATCTATCTCGGCGGCGGCACGCCCACCGTACTCGATGTCGAACAACTGCAGCGAATCTTTGCCGCAGTTCGTGCACAGTTCGAGGTGCGGCCTGACGCCGAAGTGACCGTCGAGTGCGCGCCAGGAACGCTCGCGCCGGATGGGCTCGAAGGACTGCTGCGTTGCGGCGTGAATCGCGTCAGCCTGGGTGTGCAGTCGTTTGTCGACGCCGAGGCGGCCGCTGTCGGCAGATTGCACAAGCGCGCGACTGTGCTCGATGACATTGCCCGCCTGCGCGCGGCCGGAATCGCGAATATCAACGTCGATCTGATCGCCGGGCTCCCCCACCAGACCGCGGCAACCTGGCAGCAGTCGCTCGACGAAACGCTCGCGACTGGAGCCGCTCACGTCAGCGTCTACATGCTTGAAGTGGATGAAGACTCGCGGCTGGGGCGCGAAGTGATGGCGGGTGGAACCCGCTACCACGCGCATTTCGTGCCGGACGAAGAGGCCACCGCGGATTTCTATCTCGCCGCTTGCGAACAGTTGGAAGCTGCGGGCATCGCGCAATATGAAATTTCCAATTTCGCGCGAGCCGGTTCGGAATCGCGGCACAACCTGAAATACTGGACGCGGCAGCCCTACCTCGGTTTCGGAGTGGATGCGCATTCCATGCTCCGCTCGTCCGCAGCAGTGGAAAGTGAAAGTGAAGCGGTGCGGTTTTCTGCCCCCGACGCTCTGGAGAAATATATTGCCGCCTCGCCCTCGCAGACAACGGCGATCTCTCGAGCGAACGCGCTCGAAGAATGCTTCTTCCTCGGATTGCGCTTGAACCTGGGCGTAAACCTGCGCGAAATTGCCGCAAGCTTCGGTGAGAAAACTCTCGAGTACTTATCGCCTGTCATCACGGAACTCATCTCTGACGGTCTGCTGCACCGAACCGGCGATTCCGTCAGCCTGACTGCGCGCGGGCGATTGCTGTCCAACGAAGTCTTTCAGGCATTCCTCGCTCCGGTTCCCTTGTCGGGTAAAAGTTAGCGCGTCAGAACCGCCCCCGAATATGACTTGCCATGAGTAATCGACCAAACCATCCGGTCGGTTGGCCATGGGGCGCGATTCCTCGTTTTCCCCAGTTTTCATAGCCCTTTCCGCATGCTTACGATTGACTTCCCGGGGTAACTTTGTCGCACTCCAACGCTGTGTTCTAATCGAAACTTCAGAGTATCCAGGCGATGACAGTGTCATGCGCATCGCGCCGGAGGAGCCTTGGATTTCCAACTCAACGAAGAGCAATTGCACCTGAAAAAAACCGTCCGCGAATTTGCCGAACGCGAGATCAAGCCCAACGTCATGAAGTGGGACGAAGCCGGTGAGTTCCCCTTCGCGACCATCAAGGAATTGGGCAAGCTCGGGATGCTGGGGATAATCTTCCCGCCCGAGTACGGCGGCGCGGGCATGGGTTATGTAGAGTACGTGACTGCGATCGAGGAGCTCTCGAAGGTCGACGGTTCGGTCGGAATCATCGTGGCCGCGCATACATCGTTGTGCTCGAACCACATTTTTCTGGCGGGCAACGAGGCGCAGAAAAAGAAATACGTCAGCAAGCTGGCGACTGGAGAATTTATTGGCGCATGGGGTCTGACCGAGCCGTCGTCCGGATCGGACGCAGGCAGTGCCCGCATGACCGCAGTTCGCAAGGGGAACACCTGGGTTCTGAATGGCACCAAGACTTTCTGCACCAACGGACACTACGCCGACGTGGTTGTTGTGCTGGCCGTGACCGATCGCGCCGCGCACACCCACGGAATTTCGGCGTTCGTGGTCGACAAAGATACCAAGGGATTTCGTCCCGGCAAAAAAGAAAACAAGCTGGGGCTGCGGGCCAGCGATACCGCCGAACTGATTTTCGAAGACTGCGTGATTCCCGCGGAAAATCTGTTGGGCGGCGAGGGCCAGGGCTTTCCCGATGCCATGCGTGTGCTCGATGGCGGCCGCATCTCGATTGCCGCTCTGTCGCTGGGCATGGCCGAGGGCGCGTACGAAGCCGCCCTGAAATATTCGAAACAGCGCAAGCAGTTCGGCAAGGCGATCAGCGATTTCCAGGCCATCCAGTGGAAACTGGCCGACATGGCCACCGAGATCGATGCCGCCATGCTGCTCACCATGCGCGCCGCGTCCATGAAAGACGCCGGCATGAAGACCACGCAGGAATCTTCGATGGCGAAGCTCTATGCCAGCGAAGTGGCCGTCCGCTGCGCCAACGAGGGCGTGCAGATTCACGGCGGTTATGGATTCATCAAGGATTATCCCGCCGAAAAGTTTTACCGCGACGTGAAGCTGTGCACTATCGGCGAAGGGACAAGCGAAATCCAGCGGTTGGTGATTGCAAGGCAGCTGCTGAAGGACTAGGGGCCGGCTCGTAGCGTTTTCCTCTGACCCGGAATGAACTCCCGCTCTCCTTGTCTTTCACAGACTCCGGTCCTGCTTTACACTGTTCGTTTGAACGCCGCAGGCTCAAGTCACGACTTCCAGTCATGGAGTAACGCGCTGCGCTCCGGCGATGTACGCACTCTGGCCCGCGCTATTTCCACGGTTGAAAACCGCGCGCCCGGATGGTCCGATCTGCTGAAGGCATTGTTTGCGCACAGTGGGCGAGCCCGCGTCGTCGGACTGACGGGCCCGCCGGGCGCTGGCAAGAGCACGCTCGTCGATCAACTGGCCCGGCTCTATCGGAAACAGAACCAAACCGTCGGGATCGTTGCCGTCGATCCCACCAGCCCCTACACTGGCGGAGCGATTCTCGGCGACCGCATTCGCATGCAGGAACATTTCGCCGACCCCGGAATTTATATTCGCAGCATGGCGACCCGCGGATCCCTTGGCGGACTCGCGCGAACTACCGCCGACGTCACGACCGTGCTCGACGCCTCCGGCCGCGACGTCATCCTCATTGAGACAGTCGGCGTCGGGCAGGATGAAGTCGATATCGTTCGGCTGGCCGACATCACGGTTGTGATTCTCGTTCCAGGCATGGGCGATGACGTGCAGACGATCAAAGCGGGAATCATGGAGATCGCCGACATCTTCGTCATTAACAAAAGCGATCACGAAGGCGCTGAAAGAGTGGAACGCGAGATTCGCGGGCTACAATCGTTGGCTCTGCGCCATGACGGATGGACGCCTCCGATTGTGAAAACGGTCGCCAGCGACGGAACCGGAGTCGACGATCTGGCCGCGGCGATCGCCAGCTACGAAGAGTATCTGCAGAAAGAAAACCTGGCACTGAAAAAGCGCGTCGAGAACTGGCAGGAGCGGCTGGTAGAAATGCTGCGCGATGTAATGCTCGAAAAAGCGCGCGCTCAGCTCGGCGACGGTAACCTGTCGCAACTAGCGGCGGAAGTCGCCGAACATAAGCGAGACCCGTATACGCTGGTAGAGGAGATCGCCGCGAAGGCAGGGAAGGTGTAGGTGACTGTAAGTGGAAATATACGCCGTTAGCCGGAAGCGTGAGGAAGTGATCGAGAAATGGATGACGGCCATTATCGATGATGGTGGCATTCGTCGCTTCGATGATTTGCATATCGATGAGATTGATTCGGCGTGGTCGCATAGAGATCGATGGGTTGAGGGCGGGCTAGAATCGTTTCGTTGCGCGCTAGCTGTGCGCGACCGGAACAGACTGCCGTTCGCCGTTGCTTTAGCATTTTCGCTAAAGTCCGGCGATCGGCCAATCGGTGTTGACTTCCAGAGTCGGCCAGATCTTCAAGAAAGATTCGACCGGTCGCCTCCTTCCTTGTATCTCTTTCATCGAGGCGAGGAACTCAGAAACCGAATGGGTAGTAACGAGGTGGCTCGGGACCTGAATCCCGTAATATTCGGCATTTCGGAACCAGGCATAAGTTGCTATTACCTGGAGTTTCTGCAGAAAGGCACCGACGAGTACTGTCGTAGCGTGTCTCTCGAGGGGTAAGGCTAGGCAGAAGGTATGTTCCAGATCGATCATCTCGGCATTGCGGTGAAGTCGCTGGCGGCAGCCAAGGCGATTTATGAAAAGCTTGGCCTCACCGTCTCGCCGGAAGAAACGGTCGAACAGGAACAGGTCCGCCTAGTGATGGTTCCAGTCGGCGAGAGCCGGCTCGAACTGCTCGAGGCGACGTCAGAGAATTCGACAATCGCCAGGTTCATTGCCAAGCGCGGCGAAGGATTGCACCATGTGTGCCTCAAGGTTCCCGATTTGGCAGCGGCTGTCGAGCGCCTGAAGAAAGACGGCGTGCGTCTGGTGTCGGAAGAGATCAAGACCGGCGCGGGCGGCCACAAGTACGTCTTTGTACATCCCGCGAGCACCGGTGGCGTGCTGCTGGAGCTGGTGCAGGGGTGAGAACCTAAAACCGGCCACGGATTTTCACGGATTACCACGGATAAAGCACAATTCAGAAAGCCAAGAACAACAGAGATATGCTTCTTCTCGTCACCGATACTTCTGGCAAGACCGGCACTGTAGCCCTCGCGCGCGCCGGTGAACGCCCTCCGCGCGGTGCGGAGCAGAGTGGTACGGAGCATACGGAGCAGATCGAGGCTGAGCAGAGCGATGTTGAAGTAATCGAAGTTGTGCCCCTGGCCGGTGGAATGTTCTCGGCTCAACTCGTGCCGCAGATTGCATCCCTGCTGCGGAAGCATGGTTTCAGCAAGGCCGATATCGGCGCCTTCGTCGTGGTCTCGGGCCCCGGATCATTCACCGGCCTGCGCGTGGGACTGGCGGCAATCAAAGCGCTGGCAGAGATTTTGCAGAAGCCCATCGTCGCCGTTTCGCTGCTGGAAGCGCTTGCAACTGCGAGTCGTGTTCAGGGCAGCGTCGTGGCCGGGCTGGATGCCGGGCGCGGCGAAGTTTTTTTCGGCGCGTACCAGATTGCGGGCGAATCGGTGCAGGTTCTGCGAGAAGAATTGCTGTCGCAAGCTGAGTTTGTATCCGCGGCGCGTGAGGCGACGGTCATCACGCCGGTCCAGGCTCTGCTTGCGGCGGCGCGGGACGCCGGCATTACTGTCTTCGCAGTCGAGCCTCCCGGCGCTGCCACGATCGCCCAGTTCGGATGGAAGAAGCTGCAGGCCGGCGAAACCGTTTCGCCCGAGCAACTCGAAGCCAACTACATGCGGCGTTCGGACGCTGAGATGTTTGTGAAAAGCAGCCTCTAGTTGCTAGCCTCGGACGTCTGAATCTTTCCGCCGTCAGAAAACTTATTTTGATTCGCCCCGCCACTCCCGCCGATATCCCCGCCATCATGGAATTGGAGCGCGCGTGTGCCACCGCCGCCCACTGGACTGAGGAACAATATTGGAAGGCCTTCGATCCCGCAGGCGTGCAAAGGCTCGTCCTGGTAGCTGAGACGCCGTATTCCGCGCCCCATGAATCGGCTAGAACGGAGGCAGGCGGCTTACAGGGTTTTCTGGTGGCCCGGCACCTTGCCGCCGAATGCGAACTGGAAAACATTGTCGTAGCTTCTTCGGTCCGCCGCATGCGGCTTGGGCAGCGGCTTTTGGATGCCCTGCTGACCGCGGCCCGGGAAACAAACAGCAGCTCTGTGTTTCTCGAAGTCCGCGAATCAAACGCCTCGGCGCGAAGCTTCTATGAAAAGGCAGGTTTCAAGCAAACCGGCCGACGGAAGTCCTACTATGCCGATCCTGCGGAAGACGCAGTTCTGTACCAGCTAGTTCTGCCCCAGCTAGTTCTGCACCAGCTTAAGTCTGGGCTGAAATGATTCTCATAGTGAGACATGCACCACTTTTGGGCATTGAACCAGTTTTTGTGCTGTGCTAATTTGACGATATATCCCGGTTGGAGGTCTGCTGGATGCTGACTTCGAAAGACCAACTTCTGACCAATCATGAGGAATTCCGCAGATTGGCTCAGGAGCACACGCAGTACTCGCAACGCCTCGATTCACTCACCCAAAAACGCTACTTAAGCGAAGACGAGAAGCTGGAAGAGGTCCGTCTGAAAAAGCTGAAACTTCGCCTAAAAGACCAGATGGAGTGCATTGAGCGCGAGTACCGCCAGCAGTACGGCGTCAACGTAGCGTAATTTCTGGCCAACCCGCATGCGGCCCACGCAGCTTGGACCGCTGAGGTCGAGCTGTATCTTCCGCATGGCACGTCGGCAGCCTTTATTTTACTTGCGCCTGTGGGATCCCGCTTCGGCCGAGTTGGCAGCTTCCCCGAATGCCTTCCGCCGACCAATTCACTTCCGCTTTTCCTTTCGCGCGGGAGCAACCTGGCTGAGTGCCGGTGTCAGATTTCTTTGAATCCGCCTCAACTTCGGCATGACCTTCCTTACTGCTTGATCGGCAATGCGAGCACAATGCTCTGTCAGCTTGACGGTTGTAGCTGTTGAATCTTTCCAAACGGTCTCAGGATTGCCTCCGCTGCGCGGACTGCTCGACGATCACCGCGGGTTAACCAGAAAGTAATACAGCGAAAACTGTAAAGGCTCGCTATTTCCATTCGTGGATAATGTCCCGCTACGAGATTGCACAAAATCTCAGCAGGCAGAAGAGTTCGAAAATGAGCGCTATCCAATTCTTGATCGCCGACGACCATGACTTATTCCGGCGCACTGCGCGATCCTTTATTGAAGCGCATCCCAATTGGCGGGTCTGCGGCGAAGCCGGGGATGGGATCGAAGCGATTGAGCAGGCGAAACGACTGCGTCCTCAGGTGATCCTGATGGACATCAACATGCCGCGCATGGACGGGTTGGAGGCGACACGAATTATTCGCCGCGAACTCCCCGACTGCAACGTCATCATTGTCACCCAGAATCACGAATCGATCGCCCGGCAGCAAGCTGCCGCGGTCGATGCCAGAGGCTCGGTGACGAAGTCTGAATTTACGCAAGAGCTGCCCAGCACCATCAAGAGGCTTTTCGAGAACCCGATTGGTGAAGCTGTTGAACCCACGAATGCGGAAAGCACCGTCACACCAGGCTGGGTCCGCGGTGGGGCGTTGGGCCAATTGGTCCGTGAATTTGATTGGACGAAAACGCCGCTCGGTGCTATCGAAAAATGGCCTCAAAGTTTGAAAACGGTTGTTCGCACTCTTCTCACGTCACGCTTTGCCATGTGGATGAGCTGGGGCCCGGAGCTCACCTTTCTCTATAACGATGACTACGCGCGGATGACGCTGGGGAAGAAACACCCGTGGGCCCTGGGAAAGCCGTCTCACGAGGTGTGGAAGGAAATCTGGGGAGACATTGGCCCCCGCATTCACAGAGTTCTTGAGACCGGTGAGGCGACATGGGACGAGGCATTGCTTTTGTTTCTGGAGCGAAGCGGATATCGCGAGGAGACTTATCACACTTTTTCCTACAGTCCCTTATCCGCGGACGATGGCACGGTTGCTGGGCATCTGTGTGTCGTAACGGAAGAAACCGATCGCGTGATCGGCGAGCGCCGGCTCAAGACACTGCGCTCTCTGGCCGGGGAGTTGAGCAAGACGATCACCGAGGAGGAAGTGGTCTCCTGTATCGCTCGTTGTCTTTCTGAAAATCAAAAAGACTTGCCGTTTACGTTGCTGTATCTCTTCCCGGAAGATGGGAACGAAGCCTGCTTGGCATGCCAAACTGGAATCGCGGAGCATCACCCAGCCGCGCCGGCGTCGATTCCATTGAGCGAAAAAAATCAACCCTGGCCGATCAGCGAGCTCCTCGCAGGGAAAGATTCCATCATCGTTGAGAACCTGCTGGAGAGGTTCAAGTCGGTTCCTTCCGGCTCCTGGGACAAGTCACCCTGGCGAGCCCTCCTCCTCCCTATCACGAGTCAAGGTCAGGACAAGCCCGCCGGTGTCATTGTGGCCGCACTCAATCCCTACCGTCCCCTGGATGTGAGCTACGCCGGATTCATCAACCTGGTTGCCGGCCAGATCGCCGCCAGCATTGCCAATGCGCACGCCTATTCGGCGGAAAAAAAACGTGCGGAGGCGCTGGCCGAAATTGACCGTGCGAAAACGGCTTTCTTTAGTAATGTGAGCCATGAGTTTCGAACGCCCCTGACCTTGATGCTGGGTCCGCTCCATGACCTTCTGGCCAGAAGTCAGACTCACCTTTCCCCAACCGCCAAAGAACAGCTCGACCTGGTGAGCCGCAACGGCGCCCGGCTGCTGCGCCTGGTCAACACCCTGCTGGACTTTTCGCGCCTCGAAGCCGGACGGGTGCAGGCCGTGTATCAAGCCACGGACTTAGCCGGGTTCACTTCGGAGTTGGCGAGCGTATTCCGCTCCGCCACCGACAAGGCAGGATTGCGGCTCGTAGTGGACTGCCCCAATCTTGGGGAACCAGTCTACGTGGATCGCGATATGTGGGAGAAAGTTGTTCTGAACTTGATTTCCAACGCCTTCAAATTCACTTTTGAGGGAGAAATTGCGGTCAGTGTGCATCGCGTAGGCAACCTGGCCGAGCTCCGTGTTCGGGACACCGGCGTGGGGATTCCCGCTGACGCGATACCTAAATTATTCGAGCGCTTCAATCGTGTGCCCAATATGCCGAGTCGGACCCACGAGGGAAGCGGGATCGGTTTGGCTTTGGTCAATGAGTTGGTGAAGCTGCACGGCGGCTCGGTAGCGGCTGAGAGTGTTATGGGCCAGGGCTCGACGTTCGTCGTCAGAATTCCCTTTGGACAAACTCACCTCGCGTCCGGACAACTGGGCGGCTCTCGCAGTTTGTCTTCGACCGCGGCGGGCGCGAAGCCGTTTGTCGAGGAGGCCCTCCGGTGGCTTCCCGACTCTGTCGCTGCGAAAGGAGACGTCTTTTCCGTGCACGATGAGTCGCTGCCGGTCCCCTGTCCTCCGTTGTCGGAGACCGCCGTTCGCGCTCGCGTCCTTGTCGCGGACGACAACTCCGACATGCGCCAGTATCTGGCCCGTCTCCTATCCGAACAGTACGAAGTAGAGACCGTTGCCGACGGTCAATCCGCTCTTCAAGCCGCGCGTAAAACGCCTCCGGATCTCATCGTGAGTGATGTCATGATGCCGATACTCGACGGCTTTGAGCTTCTGAATGCACTGCGACGGGACGAGCAGACCGCCGCCATTCCCGTCGTCCTGCTTTCGGCGCGTGCGGGGGAAGAATCGCGAGTGGAAGGCATCAAAGCGGGGGCCGACGATTATTTGATCAAGCCCTTCTCGGCGCGGGAATTGCTGGCTCGCGTCAGCGGCAGATTGGAGATTGCCCGGCTGCAGCGGGATCGAGAAACGCAACTCCGCGAAAGTCGGGCCGAGTTGGAGCGGAGAGTGCAGGAACGTACCCAGGATCTGCTGAATGCAAGCCATGAACTCCGCGAATTGTCGGCCCGCATTCTGCAGGCTCAAGACGAGGAACGACGTCGAATCGCGAGGGAACTCCACGACGGGGTCGGGCAACTTCTCGCTGCCATCGGCATGGAAGCCGCCAATTTAGCCGGCGAGGGCGACCGCCTGAGTGCGCGTGCCGCCCTTTCGCTCGGCAACATTGAATCGTTCGTCGCACAGATGGTCAAAGATATTCGCACCATGTCTCATCTTTTGTACCCTCCCCTGCTGGACGAGGTTGGCCTGGAGTCCGCACTGAAGGAGTACGTCAATGGGTTCGCAGAACGGAGTGGAGTTCAGGTATCGCTCGACCTTCCCGCGGTGATCAAGCGCCTGGACCGCGACTACGAGCTTTCATTGTTCCGCATCGTCCAGGAATGCCTGACGAATATTCATCGCCATTCCGGTAGCAAGACCGCCAGTATCCGCATCGTACGCGATGATGGAACGCTGGTGCTGGAGGTTCGGGACGAGGGTAGGGGTATGGCCCCGGAGCGCTTGTCCGATATTCAGTCGCGAGGTTCGGGTGTTGGCATTCGAGGCATGCGAGAACGGGTTCTCCAACTCTCCGGAACGATGAACATCGAGTCCGACCGCTCCGGAACCCGAATCGCCGTTGCCATACCGATTCCTAAAATTCAATCGCGGGAAAAAGCAGCCAGCGATGAACCGCTGCAAACGTCAGTCTAACGATTCTTTTTGGGGCTCTTAGCGCGTTGGGCCATTTTCGAACCGTCCACGGCCAGGTCAAAGGGCTTATTGCTCACCGTGCTCTATAATAAAAAACTCTCATGGTACGGGATGGCTACTTCTACGCGCTGCCCTTGCTTGCCGCCGCGGTTCTGCTCGGCTGGCTGACCAATCCCGCTTGGGCGATCATCCCCTGCCTACTCGCGTTTTTCTTTCTGTGGTTTTTTCGCGATCCGGAGCGCGCCATCCCTCAGGATGCGGGTGCGGTGGTTTCGCCGGGCGACGGCAAGGTCACGGATGTATCGATTGTGACGGTCGGAAATGAGAAGTGGACGCGGCTCAGCATCTTCCTAAACGTGTTTAACGTGCATGTGAACCGCTCACCCATCGCAGGCGTGATTCGCGACGTGCGCTACCAGCGTGGCCAGTATCTGAACGCGATGAACCAGACTTCGGCTGAATTGAACGAACAGAACATCGTTACGGTCGAAGGGGACGGCCAGACCGTTATCTTTAAGCAGATTGCCGGCCTCCTGGCGCGGCGCATTGTGTTTTATCCCAAGGCCGGGGACCGGCTCGAGCGTGGCCAGCGTGTCGGCCTGATCAAGTTTGGCTCCCGCGTAGACGTGCTATTCGACGCCTCAGCCCACGTCAATGTGAAAATTGGCGACCATGTGAAAGGTGGCACCAGCGTGCTGGCCTATCTGCAGCCGCAGAGCCAGTTGACGCCCGCCGGCAGCGCTCTGGCGGAGAGGGCGCACTAATGGATGAAAGAGTGACGAATCATCCCGCTCCCAAACCGCGACGCCGTCTCAGCAAGGGGATGTACATTCTCCCGTCGCTGTTCACCACGGCTAACATGGCGATGGGTTACTACGCCATCCTAGAGGTGATGCGCGCCACCGCCAGCGACTTTCAGCACCTCGACAACGCGGCCAAGGCGATCGGCTTTGCGGTTCTTTTCGACGGACTCGACGGTCGCATCGCCCGCATGACCGGCACCAGCAGCGACTTTGGCAAGGAACTGGATTCCCTGGCCGACGCGATTACGTTCGGCGTGGCTCCCGCGCTGCTGGCCTGGACCTGGGGTTTCTATCTCATGCCGCCGGTTCTGCTCACCGACTGGCACAATAACTGGCACATCAAGCTGACCCAACTCGGCGCCATTGCCAGCTTTCTTTTCCTGATCGCGGGAGCAAGCCGCCTGGCGCGTTTCAACATCACGAATAATCCGCAGCCCTCAAACCCCGGCCGTCCCGGCAAGAAATATTTCGTCGGCATGCCCATTCCGGCGGGCGCGGGCGTGATCGCCGCCGTGGTTCACTTTTCCGGCGGGGATCCTCTCGAATCCTGGTACACGGCCCTGACCTGGCTGGCGATGGTGACCACCGTTGGCTATCTGATGGTGAGCACCTGGCGCTTTTACAGCTTCAAAGATATCGACTTCCGCTCGCGCCATCCCTTTCGGCTGATTCTTTTTCTGGCTGCGCTGTTTGCTTCCATCTGGTTCTTTTCGCGGCAGGTGCTTTTTTTCATCGCGCTGCTCTATATGGTTTCCGGTGTTTTCTGGCGAGTGCAATGGATCTTCCGTCGCAAGAATGATCCTCCTCCGCCCTTCCAGGAGGCTACGCAGGCGTCATAAGAAATTCAGTATGGGCAGCCCTGCATGATCGACCTAGCATGAACGATCCCGCCAAAACCGCGCCCGCTTCCCACCCCGCCGCTCGCGGTAAACTCTACCGCGCCGCGATCGTAGGCGCAGCCTCGCTCAAGGGCAAGGAAGTCGCGGAGATGTTGAACGAGCGCAACTTTCCCGCCGTAGATATCCGCCTGCTCGACGACGATGAATCCATGGGCCGGCTCGAGGCCATGGGGGACGAGATCAGTTTTATCCAGAGGGTGCGCGCCGAGCAGTTTGAGCACGTCGACTTCACCTTCTTCGCGTCGGATGAAGAGACTACCCGCGCAAACTGGAAAGACGCGCGCGACGCCGGCAGCGCCATCATCGATCTATCCTCATCGTTAGAAAACGAACCCGGAGCCAGCGTGCGGTCGGTGTGGATCGAGCGCGAACGGGGGCGAATCCCCGCCCCGGAGCTGCAGCCGGGTCCATGCGTGGCGGCGCATCCGGTCGCGGTGACGCTGGCGCTGCTCCTGTTGCGAGCCAGCAAGGCAGGCGCGATACGGCGTGCCGTGGCCACGGTTTTCGAACCGGCTTCAGAGCACGGCCAACGCGGCATGGACGAGTTGCACCAGCAAACGGTCAACCTACTTTCATTCCAGTCCCTCCCGAAAGATGTGTACGACGCTCAGGTCGCCTTCAACATGGTGGCCCGATACGGCCAGAAGTCGCAGCCCGCGCTCGATTCGGTCGAGGCAAGGATCTCCCGCCACTTTCACAAGATTGCCGGGGACGATGCTCCGCAGCCTTCCATCCTCCTGCTGCAGGCCCCCGTATTCCACGGTCACGCTCTGGCTGTCTTTCTGGAGATGGCGACGCCAATCGATGTGCCGACGTTGTCGCAGGCCCTGGCCGGCGACCACGTCGTAATTCCCACCGCGGACGAAGATCCTCCCAGCAACGTGAGCGCCGCCGGGCAGGCCGACATCCAGCTATCGTTGAAGATCGATGCAGCGCAGCCCAACGGCGTCTGGCTCTGGGCCGCTGTCGATAATCTCCGCGTCTCCGCTCTGACCGCGGTCGAATGCGCCGAGAGCATGACCGCCACGCGCCCCACGGGGAAGATCCAATGATGGCGCGTGCGATGCGCCCGTTTGTGCTGCCGCTGTTCGCGCTTGCCCTCACCACCGCATGCGGCTACCACACCGCCGGTCACGCCGTACAGCTGCCGGAGAACGTGAAGACCATCGCCGTCCCGGCCTTCAAGAACGAGACCCTCACCTATCGCATCGAGCAGATGCTGACCGCCTCGGTGGTGCGCGAGTTTACCACCCGCACCCACTACCGCATCCTCAACGAAACCGGCGAAGACGCTGACGCTACCTTAACCGGCACCGTGCTCTCCACCACCGCTTCTCCGCTCACCTATGACACCGCGACCGGCCGCGCTGCCAGCGTGCTCGTGGTGGTCAGCATGAAGGTGACGCTTACCGACCGCGGTGGCAAGGTGCTCTACCAGAATCCGTTGTACGTCTTTCGCGAACAATATGAACTCTCGCAGGATTTAAGCAGCTTCTTCGAGGAAGATTCGCCCGCGTACCGCCGCCTGTCGCAGGACTTTGCCCGTACGCTGGTCTCCAATATCCTGGAGGGGTTCTAGAGCATGCGGGCATCTAGAGCATGATGGACTCCGAGGTTTCAGCCGCGAAGCGGCGCAAGAATGCAGCCCACGGCGTAAGCCGTGGGTGCGACGCGGGAAAGGAACAAGCCCCGAAGGGGCGAAAGAGCGTGCGCAGGCTCTTCGGCGAACTGCATGAGGAATTCCAGGTCATGAAACATTTCCTCCTACTCTTAACGCT
>JBEKRY010000045.1:0-23779 GCA_049517555.1 Candidatus Sulfotelmatobacter sp.
TCGCGCTGCGCGTTCTGCGATTCGATCTGCGAGCGCACCTGGGTCTTGGCCACGACCATGTCGTCGTAAGTGCCGGTGTAGGTGATGATGGTTTCGTAGTCGATGTCGGCGATGTGAGTGCAGATGCTGTTCAGGAAATGGCGGTCGTGCGAGATCGCAATGACCACGCCGTCGTAGACGTTGAGAAATCCCTGCAGCCAGTGGATAGAATCGAGGTCGAGGTGGTTCGTGGGCTCGTCGAGCAGCAGAGCCTGCGGATGGCCGAACAGCGCCTGCGCCAGCAGGACGCGAACTTTTTGTCCGCCCTGCAGTTCGCTCATCTTACGAGTGTGCACTTCGTCGGGAATGTCGAGACCCTGCAGCAGAATAGCGGCGTCGCTCTCGGCGGTGTAGCCGTCTTCTTCGCCGACGATGCCTTCGAGTTCGCCGAGTTTCATGCCGTCAGCATCGGTGATCTCCGGCTTCTCGTAGATCGCATCGCGCTCCTGCATGGCCGCCCACAGGCGCTTGTTGCCCATGATGACGGTGTCGATGGCGGAATAGGCGTCAAAGGCGAACTGATCCTGGCTCAACACGCCGACCTTGCGGGGACGAACGACCGTTCCCTTTTGCGGCTCGATTTCGCCGCTGAGCAGCTTCATGAAAGTGGATTTGCCCGCGCCATTGGGCCCGGTCAGGCCATAGCGTTTGCCCGGCGTGAACGCCGTCGAGACTTCATCGAACAAAATTTTGGCGCCGTAGCGCATGGACACATTGCTGACTGAAAGCATGGTTTCTTTGTTTCTCTTCTTTAAGCTTCTTGCTTCTTCGGGGAAGCTTCTTCAGGAACTGCGGGGAATTTCCGCCAAGACGGTGCGCAGCTGGAGTTAATAGAATATCACGATCGGGCCGCTATTTATGCGTCCCAGGGGTTGAGGACGGTGGCGGCGATGTCGTTGAAGTGCGCGACGTTACGAGTGGCAATTGCTGCCTGCCGCGCGAGCACGATTCCGGCGATCATGGTATCGCGCAGGTCGATGGGCCGGCCCTTGCTTTGCCGCAGCGCCATCAGATCGGCGGCCTGGCTGGCGGCAGCGTCATCGAATGAAGCCACGCGATGCTCGAGCCTGCCGAGCAAGGACTCAAATTTCTGCAGCAATGCAGTTCGCCTCTTTCCGTTGGACATAATCTGCAAGCCGAACCTGATCTCGAAAACCGTGACCGAAGTGGTCCAGATGGAGGTCCGGGATTGCCGATCGAGCCATGCGATTACTTTCGGCTCAGGCGCAACTTGCATCAACGCGGAGAAGACGTTCGTGTCGAGGACGATCATCACCAAAACTCTACTCGTCAAACGTAGGTGGCTTTATGGTGTGACCACGCAGTTCCGGTATATCGCAAGTAAGCCCCTTCCCGGCGAACAACGCGGCGATTTCGGTACCGAGTCCCACAGAGGGTTTTTCAGGCTCGTCTGCGGCACTCCGGAGGATGTCGCGGACTTCTTCCTCCATGCTGCGGCCGTTGCGGCGGGCGCGGCGCTGCAGGCGGGTCTTGACGCCTTCTTCGAGTTTCCGAACTACGATTTGCGCCATGGGCTTCGGCTCTCTTTAGCAATGATATCATGATATCATTTGGGGCTAAAGGGCACAAGTCGCTGACGCTGGCTTCGGTTATTCGTTCGCTCAATTCCGCGGGGCCGCGCTGGCTTCCACCAACTGCTGCGCCGGAGCGACGACCATGAGCAGCATATCCGCTTGGCGCGTCTTGGCTTGGGCGATGACTGCGAGTTGCTGCGTCTTCCACGAATCTGGCGCGGTTTGGCCTTTGTCGAGATAGTCGAGCGCCTGCAGACCCGCGAGACCCACGGCAGACAGACTTTGTGACAACGGCAGATCTTCCTGCAAGAGGAATGTTTGCGTGAGCAAAGGATGCAGCCGGGCATCGTTATCCCGCCAGGCTGTGAGTTGTGAACGGATTTGTGCTTCGGTGGCCTGGTCTTTGCAGCCGCTTTGTATGAAAGTCTGCACCAGATCGTTGAAGCGTCGCGCGATGTCGCTCTCGGGATAGACGGCATCGATCATGCGCGTCAACGGCGCGTGAAAGTCGATGGGGCCTTTGGCATCGTCCCAGCGGTCGTAGTCCTTGACCGGTTCGACGACGTCGGCAAGATTGCGCAGCGCCGTAATGTCGGCGGTGCCTGCCATGCGATGCAGCATGCGCAGGCGCGCGGAACGGTGCGTGAGGCCGAGAAATTCGAGGTCCAGACTTACGGCGTTCATGCGGGCGTACATCGACGCGACATCTGTAACATTTTGCGCAGACCACAACCGCTCGGCGATGGCCGCATTGCGGGGCCAGATGTGCGAATCGATATTTTCGGGCGTGACCCACTCGGCCCACTGGCAGGACTCGCCGCCGAGGATGCGGCTCTTCTCTTCGGGAGTAAGGTTCGCCGCGGCATCCGCCATGGGATCGACGGCATAATGCCGCGACGCCGGCCACATCAGGTCGAGGTAGTAGCCAAACGAAAGCAGGCCGCTGTAGCCCTGTTTCGCGGCTGCCGCCAGCGACGCCTGACCGCGCCAGGACTGCACGATGATGGTCTTGGGCAAATCCGGATGCAGAATTTCATCCCAGCCCACCATAATCTTGTGATTCTTGGCCACGATCTTCTGCAGACGCTGGTTGAAGTACGCCTGCAGATCTTGATTGTTCTTCATGCCGTGGACGTGGATGAAGGCTTGAATCTTCGGGTTGGCGTCCCATTGCTTGCCGTCGACTTCGTCGCCTCCAATGTGGAAGTAGGCGTCGGGAAAAAGTCTGGCCATTTCCGCGATGAACTTTTCCAGAAACTTGTAGGTCGACTCCTGCGTGGGATCCATGATTGGATCGATATATCCTGGGCCGCCGCCTTCGAGTGTGTAGGGGCCTGAACCGCTCGACAATTCGGGGTAGCCGAGGAACCACGACCGGCTGTGCCCAGGAATGTCAAACTCCGGCATCACGCGAATGCCGCGGTCATGCGCGTAGGCGATGAGGTCGCGGATTTCCTCTTGCGTGTAAAACATTCCGTCGGATCCCATGCCCGTTAGCTTGGGAAATACTTTGCTCTCGACCCGGAATCCCTGGTCATCGGAAAGATGCCAGTGCAGCACGTTTAGTTTGACTGCGGCCATGCCGTCGAGATTGCGCTTGAGCACGTCGATGGGAATGAAGTGGCGACTGACGTCGATCAGCGTGCCGCGCCAGGGGAAGCGCGGGGAATCTTTGATGGTAACGGCGGGGGCGGCGAATCCGGTGGGGGTGATCTCGACCAGCTGAAGAAAAGTCTGCAGTCCACGCTGGATGCCGAGCGTTGTGGGCGCGGTGACCTTCGCGCCGGAATCGGTGACGGTCAACTCGTAGGATTCATCTTCGCCGAGCTTTTGCACGGTCTGGCGGGCGTGGGCAGCGCGAATCTGCAGTGTCGGCGGAGCGCCGGCCTTGGGGCGGAACGGAATTCCGGTCTGCCGCGCAAGCTGGGCCTGGAATCTTTGAACCTCTTCGTCGAGGGAAGCGTCGCGAGCGCCAGTGACGGCAACCGAGAACGATTGCGTGATCGGCAACTGCCCCGCGCCTAGTTGAACGCTCGCGGGCAGGGGCATGAGGTTGAGTTGGGGCTGGGACTGGGCGGCGGCGCATGTGGCAAGTAGAAAAACTGCGGTCACGAGGATTAAGGTTCGCATGGTTGTCGCAAAGAATGTATCAGATTCGTTTAGTGAAACGCTGACTGTCGAAAGCGCGTGGCCTCTTTCTCGCGGTGTCATCCCGAACAACGGCGAAGCCGCCGTGAGGGACCCTACGTGGACCGAGGATCTGATGCTGTGGGTGGAGCTCGCGCGATGCATGCGGCATGGGAATCCCACCAGCGTCGTTGCCGGTACCTGCACATCGTAAGGTCCCTCGGAGGGCTTGCGCCCTCCTCAGGATGACATCAGCGACGAGACCTAGTGTCCGCCGCCTAATTCGCGCACGATGCCGCCTACAAACTGTTTCGCGTCGCCGAACAGCATCAGCGTGCGGTCGAGATAATACAGCGGGTTGTCGATGCCGGCGAAGCCGGGGCTCATGCCGCGTTTGATGACCATGACGGTGTGGGCCTTGTCCACGTCGAGGATGGGCATGCCGAAGATGGGGCTGGACTGGTCGGTGCGGGCGGCGGGATTGGTCACGTCGTTGGCGCCGATGATGAGGGCGACGTCGGTCTGCGGAAAATCGCCGTTAATCTCTTCCATTTCAATGAGGCGGTCGTAGGGAATGTCGGCTTCGGCCAGCAGCACGTTCATATGGCCGGGCATGCGTCCGGCGACGGGGTGAATCGCGAAGCGGACGTCGACTCCCTTCTTGGTTAGCATGTCGTAGAGTTCGCGGACCTTGTGCTGCGCCTGCGCTACGGCCATGCCATAGCCGGGGACGATGACGACTTTATTGGCGGCGGAGAGAATCGCGGCGGCTTCTTCGGGAGTGGCACTGCGCACCGGCTTCGCTTCTTCACCCGCAGCAGCGGAAACTTGCACTTGCCCGAAAGCTCCGAAAAGAACGTTCGTGAACGACCGGTTCATCGCCTTTGACATGATGATGGAGAGAATGAGGCCGGAAGATCCGTCGAGGGCACCAGCGATGATCAGGAGTTTCGAGTTAATGACGAACCCCATAGCGGCGGCGGAGAGACCAGCGTAGGAGTTCAGTAGCGAGATCACGGTCGGCATGTCCGCGCCGCCGATGGGAATGACCAGCAGAACTCCGAAGATCAGAGAGACACCAACAATGATTGGGAAGAATATTTTCGCTTCGGGATGCAGCACGAGGTAGACCGAACTGCCGACGGCAACCAGAAACAAGAGAAGATTAACGAGGTTCTGCCCTTTATAAGTAATCGGCCGCTGCGGCAGGATTTCCTGCAGTTTTCCGGCGGCCATCAGGCTGCCGGTGAAAGTCAGGCCGCCGAGGATTACCTCCATCGACAGCACTGACATCATGAACCTGGGAACGTTCGGAGTGCGCAGATAAAATTCGGCGGTGCCTACCAGCGTGACGCAGAGGGCACCGAATGCATGGCTGAGCGCGGTCCGCTGCGGAACGGCGGTCATCTGCACCATACCCAGCGGGACGCCGATGCCGGAGCCGATGACCAGAGGGATGATGATCCACTTGTAGTCGACGATGCCGTGATGCAGCAGCGTGCCGCCGATGGCCAGCACCATGCCGATTTCACCCGCCAGAATGCCGTGGCGGGCGGTGGCGGGAGAACTCATCCACTTCAGCGAAAGAATGAACAGCGCGCTGGCGATGAGGTAGATGATCTCGATGAGGTACTGACTTCCGGCAAACTCGGTCATATTATGGCTTCGTATTATGGCTTTGTGGGGCGGCTGCTTTTGAACATCCTGAGCATGCGGTCGGTAATCAGGAATCCGCCGACCACGTTGCTGGTCGCGGCAACGATGGCGATCACGCCCAGCACGGTCGCAAATGTGCTTTTTTTCTCGCCGACCAGAACTATAGCGCCCACCACCGCAATCGCGTCGAGCGCGTTGGTCAGCGACATGAGCGGCGTGTGCAGCAGGGGCGAGACGTGGCGGATGACTTCGAATCCGATGAAGGCCGCCAGCATGAATACGAAAAGTGCGTCGATTAAGTTGGAACCCATGGATCACTCCTAGTTCATCTGTCATCCTGAGCGCAGTGGATGATCCGCGAAGCGGAACAGCCGCGGAGTCGAAAGACCCCGTGCACCCTTGCAGTGCCCCAATCACAGCTCGGCGTTCTCACCGTGACCCAGAGCATCGTAACAACTCCCTGCGGCGCCACGAATGGTTGACGCCACGCAGGGGTCCTTCGACTGCGCGAGAGTTCGCTTCGCGAACTCTCACTCCGCTCAGGATGACAGTTTTGTAAAGAGCCGACAACGGCGCGGCTTGAAGCCGCGTCCTTTTAAAACAAAAACCATCCATGCGTCCCGGCCGAGGCTATTCGCCGGCTGGCGTCAACGCTGGCATCTTGAAGAAATCGCGCACACGGGCATTCACCACTTCGCCGCCGTGGGTGATCATGGTCTCGCGAATAATCTCGTCCTGCAGGTTCAGTTGCAGCTTGCCCTCTTTCACCATGTAAAGAAGAAATGTGGTGAGATTGCGGGCGTACATCTGGCTGGCGTGGTAGGGGACGCTGGTGGCCAGGTTGATGGCGCCGATGATGGTGACTCCGTGCACCTTCACCGTTTCTCCGGTGCGCGTGAGTTCGCAGTTGCCACCGCGCTCGGCGGCGAGGTCGACGATCACCGAGCCCGGAGCCATGCCTTTCACCATATCTTCGGTGATCAGCACTGGTGACTTCTTGCCGGGAATAACAGCGGCGGTTATGACTACGTCACTTTCGGCGACCACGCGGGTCAGCAGTTCACGCTGGCGGGCATAGAAAGTTTCGTCCTGCGCGGTGCCGTATCCGCGGGCGTCCTGCGCGTTCTGGGCCTCGAGGGGAAGTTCGACGAAACGTCCGCCGAGGCTCTGCACCTGCTCTTTGGCGGCGGGTCGCATGTCGTAGGCGGATGCCACGGCACCGAGGCGGCGAGCGGTGGAAATGGCCTGCAGTCCGGCTACTCCTGCGCCAATGACGAATACGCGGGCCGGCGTGATCGTTCCGGCGGCAGTGGTCATCATGGGAAAAATCCGCGGCGATGTTTCTGCGGCGAGCAGCGTGGCTTTGTAGCCGCAGATTGTGCCCATGGAGGAAAGCGCGTCCATGCTCTGGGCGCGCGTGGTGCGCGGCATGAGTTCCACCGAGAAAGAGGTGACGCCGGCCTGTGCGATTTGCTGGACAACCTCTGCCGAACCAAGGGGCCGCAGAAATCCGATGAGGGCTTGACCGCGCCGCATGAGCGGGAGATCGGCTTTGCCCGTGACATCATTCGATCCGTAGCAGAGCACCTGCACGACAATGTCTGCGGCGCCGAATACGGCGGCGCGATCGGGCACGATCTTCGCGCCCTTTTCGACGTAGATGGCGTCTGGGTAGCCAGCCTGCTCTCCGGCTCCGGCTTCCACAATGACTTCGAGTCCCGCCTTGATGAGGCCAGGGACGGCGACTGGAACCAGCGCAACCCGACGCTCTCCGGGATAGCTCTCTTTCGGAACTCCAACGATCACGCGGAGTAATCCTTTCGCTCGCAGCACCGCAACGGTGAACTGAAAAACAGTAACAGATTTGGTGGAGGAACTGGAAGATGAAGTGAACCACGCGAAAGCATCGCTACTTAGCAAATCGATAATGCCACACCCGCGCAGCGCCGATCAGATTTGTATCTTCTCCCAGCGAGGCGAGCGTGAGCTGCGTTTTCTCGGCGGGGACGAAGCGGCAGCCGCCGCGAATCACTTCGCGGATGCGGTCGAGAAACAGCGGCGCGCTCTTCATGACACTGCCGCTGAGCACGATCGCGTCGGGAGTAAACAGGTTGATCAGATTGGCGAGTCCCAGCCCAAGATAGTAGGCCTCGTGTTCGACGGCCTGCTTCGCAATCTCGTCTCCCTGTTGTGCCAGTTCGCAGATTTTTTTCGCCGTGATGCCCTCGCGACTCTGATAGTCCGTGGGCGCGTGAGATTCCAGCCACGCCACCATAGCGGGACCGGCAGCCAACGATTCCCAGCAACCGCGAAACCCGCACGAGCACTCTGGGCCGGCGGGATCGATTACGTGATGTCCAACTTCGGGATGAGCGCCGTCGACACCGCGGTAAAGTTTCCCGTCGAAAACCATTCCGCCGCCGATGCCCGTACCGACAGTCACATAAATCAACCTCGACCGATTCCGGCCCGCGCCCCATCCGGCTTCGGCCAGCGCGGCGGCATCGCCGTCGTTTTCGAGGGCAACACGCACGTTGAAAATCTGCGCCAGATCTTTGACCGGACACTTGCCGCGCCAGCCGGGAAGGAAGTCGACATCGCCAAACTCGCCGCGGATCGGATCCACGGGCCCGGTCGATCCGATGCCGATTCCGCTGAGTTCAGCCCCAGCCTGCGTCGCGCTCTCGCGCAGCAGGCGGGCGATGAGTTCGATGCCTTGGTCGTAACGCTCGGGATCAGTGGGAGCCTGCGTCCGGGCAAGCACTTTGCCGCTATCATCGACAATGCCGACCGCGATTTTTGTTCCGCCGATATCGACCGCGCCGATCATTTTCGTGTCTCCGTCCCTTTACAGCTGCGCTCATTAAACTCGGGAACGATGTCCTGCGCTGGCGAACTGCTACGGCGACTCGCGGGGGCTAAAGCCATATTGATTAAGATCGCTCTTACCCGGCGCTGAAGCGCCGCTCTTCCACGGTCGCGCGAGCGGTCACGGTTGCGTTCACGGCTCTTTCACTTTGTATGTACTGCGTGTGATTTACAACGCCCCTGCTTGTTGCAAAAGCTTCTTCATCCCGGCCCAGCTCGCGCGCGAGCATTCTTCGGGCGAGCCGCCGCCGTTCCAGTGCGTCTCCAGGCTCACGGCGAAGCGGTAGCCGTCGCGCTTGAGCGCCTTGAACTGGCCCGCCCAGTCGATGAAGCCTCCACCCATCGGCGCCCAATCGTACCCCTTGCCCGTTTTGACGGCATCCTTGCAGTGACAGTGGCCGATGCGATCTTTCGGCAGAAGATTGTAGCCATCCGGATAAGGAATTTCGCCCGCAGCGGCGGCGTTGCCGGGATCCCAGTTCAGCATGAGCGCGGGAGACTGCACCGCGCTCAAAACCTTGGCAGACTCCGCCGCCGTCGCCGTGTTGCACGAGGGCTCATTCTCAAGCACGAGAATGATGCCCTTCTTCGCGGCCTTGCTTGCGGCATCCCGCAGCTTGTCGTTGATAGCGGCACGGTAGGGAGCCTGATCTTCGAGTCGCCAGAAATCGAAGCAGCGAACGCGATCGGTCTGAAATGCCTTGGCCAGATCCAGTGCGCGGTCGAGAACTTCGTCCTGCTGCGCGAGCGTAAAGTCCGCACCAAAACTCTTGGCCTCGCTGAACTTGGATTTTGGCGCACCCGGCCAGTCGACCTTGAACAGTGGACTGGCGATGTCGGTCACCTTCAGTTGATACTTTTCGAGAATGCGCCGCGCCTCCGCCACTTCCTTCTCGTCGAGCTTGATGATGTTTTTCTTCCACATACCACGCAGCTCGATCCATCCCATGCCGAATTCGTGCGCGGCCACTTCGCAGGCGTGGCCGAAATCCTGAGAAATTTCATCGTTGATGACAGAAACCCGGAACGGCGAGCCAGAGTCGGCGAGGTTGAAACGCGAAGCCGAGGCAAACCGGGACGCGGCCGTCATGGCAACCATTCCGGCGAGAAATTCGCGGCGGGCAAACTGAACCGGCATGACGTGCTCCCAGGAGATCGACAACGAAAGGCGCAAACAAATCTACACCATTAAATCCATGAAAGGGTAGCGGGTCACCTGGGATGGGAAAACGAAGCTGCGCGACCGTGGGATATAAACGTAGCGTGCGGCCGCGGAAGAAGCGGCCCTTCAGAGCTTGCCCTGAGCTTGTCGAAGGGGCTGCGTCGGGCGATCGGATAGACGCGGGCTTTAGCCCCAACGCTGCGTCTCCTGGGCGCAAGCGGGACAGTTTTCAGCGCAAAACAAAACGCCCCAGACTCAATTTGAGTCTTGGGACGTCTGTCGATCAGCCCTCCCCCAAGTGCTGCTCAAGAACAATCCTAACGGTATCCCGGAATCGGGTAAATGGCTCTCTCGTGCTATGAGCGACACGAATGGCGCAAGTCCGCCCGAACCATGTTTTACGCATAAGGTTTTGCGCGCAAAACAAAACGCCCCAGACTCGAAATGAGTCTCGGGACGTTTGTTGATCAGCCCTCCCCCAAGTGCTGCTCAAGGACAATCTAACTCTGCTCCCAGACCCGGTAAATGGCTCACCAGTGCCATATATAGCACGAATGGGTAGGTAGGCCGTAAGTGCCTGAAACAATGGGCTTTGGACAGACGAACATTTACTGCATGGTTAACTCACGCCCAAGATGTTTAACAAATAGTGTACCGATCGCTGAGAGTTGCTGGTTTGCGATTCCCGGCCAAAACGACTCCGAGTGCTGCGCGAATTTGTAGAATGGGACGCCATGAAATCCATGCCGATCCGGTTTGCCGTCTTGATCTTACTCGCGTTGATCCTTCTCGCCAGCGTGCTCTCCCAAGCTCAGGATTCGCATTTCTCCCCGAACGATCAACAGATCCCCGTCCCTGAATGTCTGTCGGCGGCGAAGGATTTGTGGACCGCCGGGGTCAAGACTTGCACTCAATCGGATCACGAATCATGGCTGGCCGACATCCGTCATTGGCGCGACGAACGGCGCATTCGCACCGGTTATGACGGTTCTCGTTATGAACGGCCCGAGCTGCAGTGGGCACAATCGAGTTTCATTCAGCCGCAAATGATGGTTCAGGATCGGTATTTTTTCGATCCCATCACCGGCAAGTACACGGTGGATCGGTACCTGGACGATCTGGAGAAACGCTACGGCGGAATCGATTCGGTGCTGATCTGGCCAACCTATCCCAACATGGGGATCGACAATCGCAACCAGCATGACCTGATTCGCAGCATGCCCGGCGGCGTGGCGGGAGTACGGCAGATGATTGCGGACTTTCACCGCCGTGGCGTGCGCGTTCTTTTTCCAATGATGATGTGGGACCAGGGCACGCGCCAGCCCGGGCATTCGTGGCCGGGAGAGATCGCCAGTCTCATGGACGAGATCGGCGCCGACGGCATCAACGGCGACACACAGGATGGCGTTCCGCTCGCTTTTTCGCTGGCCGCCGACAAAGCCGGGCACCCACTCGTCTTTGAACCGGAGGACGGTCCATCCGACGAAGCGCTGGCCTGGAACCTGATGACCTGGGGGCAATACCAGTTTCCGTTTGCGCCGCTGGTCGACAAATACAAATGGCTGGAACCACGGCACATGGTGAACATCTCCGACCGCTGGAATCGCGATAAGACCAACGATCTGCAGTTCGCCTTCTTCAACGGCGTGGGCTGGGAGAGCTGGGAAAACATCTGGGGCATCTGGAACGGAATTACGCTGCGCGACGCCGAGGCCACCAGACGAGTCGCCACCATCGAGCGCGCTTTCGCTCCCTTCCTGACCAGCCGCGACTGGGAGCCGATGACTCCGACGTTGCGGTATGGAGTCTTCGCCAGCCGCTGGCCGCTGCGCGATCAGGTTCTGTGGACGATTGTGAACAGGAACGAGTATGACGTGGACGGCGATCAGATCGAGGTGCTCGCCACTTCAGGAACGCGCTATTTCGATGTTTATCATGGCGTCGAACTGAAGCCGGAGACCCGAGAACCAAGACGCAGCGTGCTCAGCTTCGCCATCGAAGCCAAAGGCTACGCCGCGATTCTCGCAAGCAATGCCGAGCCCGATGCCGTACTTCAAGCTCTGCTCTCGAAGATGAAGCAGATGACCAGCAAGCAGCTCGCCAGCTACTCTCATGAGTGGAAGTTCCTGCCGCAGCAGATCGTTCCCATCCAGCCGACCGATACTGTAACGAGCCCGCCGCCCGGCATGGTGAAAATTCCTTCTGGCGATTTCTTATTCGAAGTCTCCGGCATAGAAATTGAAGGGTCCAACGATATCGGGGTGGACGTGCAGTATCCGTGGGAGGATTCGCCCAGACGCTTTCACCGGCACGCGATGCAGATCGCTTCTTTCTATATCGACAAGTACCCGGTCACGAACGCGGAGTTTAAGAAGTTCATGGACGCCTCGCACTACCATCCGAAAGATGATTTGAATTTCCTGCGCGATTGGAAAGACGGAACCTATCCCGCAGGATGGGAAAGCCGCCCCGTGACCTGGGTCTCTCTCGAAGATGCGCGGGCGTACGCGACCTGGGCCGGAAAGCGGCTGCCGCATGAATGGGAATGGCAATACGCGGCGCAGAGCGGCGATGATCGCACCTACCCGTGGGGCAATGACTGGGATGCGAGCGCGGTTCCCGTGCCCGACAAATCCCGCACCATGCGCGGTCCCGATCCAGTGGAGGCACATACGAAAGGAGCCAGCCCCTTCGGCGTGACGGACCTGGTGGGCAACGTCTGGCAGTGGACCGACGAATTCGTTGACGACCACACCCGCGCCGCAATCCTGCGCGGCGGCAGCTACTACCAGCCACAGGGTTCCATCTGGTACTTCCCTCAGGCCTATCGCCTGCAGGAACACGGAAAACTCCTGCTCATGTCCGCCAGTATGGACCGTTCCGGCGCAATAGGATTTCGCTGTGTTCGAGACGCGAAGTAGTCAAACCACCTTTCGCGTACACTTCGCGCGCTCGAGCCGATGGCGATGCTGCTCTAAAACGATGAGTACTAGTTGGCTGGCCCCGCTGGCAAAATAGCGAAGACCGATGTTGTCGTTCCGGCGGGGATAAAACGAAATCGGATTTGACTACGTCGGCTCAAGCGAGGGCCGCAGGAAGTGATGTGACTGCGTGCTGCGATTGTCCTTGACCTGCCGATTCCTCGGTGAGTTGGGACATTGGAAACACTTGGGGAGAGGTAAATGGAGCCGACGAGCGGACTTGAACCGCTGACCTGCCGATTACGAATCGGCTGCTCTACCAACTGAGCTACGTCGGCCTGTTATTTTGGAATCAATCAGTTAGATGAAAGCGGGACGATTTTCATATCCCATCCCATATCCCATCAGACTGTGTGCATCGGCACGTCAAACGACGGAAGCCGTGACGACGATTCCATACAAGAATATCACGTCACTTCCCTCCTGATTGATGAAACACCTCAACGCAAAGACTGCAAATGAAGGCATCTTCCGTTCCATTGACATGCATGTCGAGAAGCGGCGCACAGCCATATCGACAATATGGGAGACTGTATGGCATGAAAAATATTGGCTTCCTCTCATTCGGTCATTGGACACCATCACCGCAGTCGCAAGCCCGGTCGGCGACCGATGTGCTCTTGCAGTCCATCGACCTCGCCGTTGAGGCTGAGCGCCTGGGAATGGACGGAGCCTACTTTCGGGTTCATCACTTCGCGCAGCAACTGGCGTCACCGTTTCCGCTGCTCGCGGCGGTTGGTGCGAAAACGCGAAAGATTGAAATCGGCACCGCAGTGATCGACATGCGGTACGAGAATCCTCATTACATGGCGGAGGACGCTGGGGCGGCGGATCTAATCTCTGGCGGCCGACTGCAGTTGGGAATCAGCCGCGGGTCTCCCGAGCAGGTCATCGATGGCTGGCGTTATTTTGGCTACAGCCTAGCTAAAGGCGAGGATGACGCAGCGCTGGGCCGGCGCCACGCCGAAGAATTTCTTGAGTTGCTGCGCGGCAAGGGCTTCGCGCGGCCGAACCCGCGGCCGATGTTCCCTAATCCGCCGGGGCTGCTGCGTCTTGAGCCATACTCTGCAGGATTGCGTGATCGGATCTGGTGGGGGTCTGCCTCCAACGCGACAGCAGAATGGGCCGCGAAGCAGGGGATGAACCTGCAGAGCTCGACTCTCAAATTCGACGAGACGGGCGAGCCGCTGCACATCCAACAGGCCGCCCAGATTCGCGCCTTTCGCGCGGCGTGGAAGAAAGCTGGGCACACACGTACTCCTCGCACTTCCGTCAGCCGCAGTATTTTTCCGTTGCTCGACGACCGCGATCGTATGTATTTCGGGCGAGGCTCTGAGGAAGAAGACAAAATCGGGTTCCTTGACGAAAGCACGCGGGCGATCTTCGGCCGCAGCTATGCTGCTGAGCCAGATATTCTCATCGAGCAACTTAGGAAAGACGAGGCGATCGCGGAGGCCGACACGCTATTGCTAACCATCCCAAATCAACTCGGTGTTGCCTACAATGCGCATGTCATGGAGGCTATTCTGAATTCGGTCGCTCCAGCCCTCGGTTGGCGCTAAATTGTCGCCACGGTTAGTGAGAAAATTGATTCGTCTCGAGAAGCCAGCACCTCGCTACCGATTGCGACTCTTTGAATGGTTCAGTTGCGAGTGTGGTGTCCTTTGCGCGGGATCCGGAGCAGGGATAGTTGCGCTCCATCTCAAGGGCCGCATCGATTTTCGGCTGATTTCATCTAAAGAGCCATGCATGAAGGGATCGCTGTTTCAGTTCTTGATCTTGTGGGTTTGCGAGCCGGTGAGCCGGCGGGCAGCGCAATTGCGCGGTCGGTAGACCTGGCGCGGCACGTCGAGCAGTGGGGATACAAGCGCTACTGGCTGGCGGAGCATCACTCGATTCCCGGATTAGCTTGCTCAGCAACGCCCGTATTGATTGGGCATGTGGCGGCAGCGACCCGGACGATTCGCGTGGGCAGTGGCGGAGTAATGCTTCCAAACCATGCACCGCTGGTGGTGGCGGAACAATTTGGCACGCTGGAGGCGTTGTATCCGGGCCGAATCGATCTGGGGCTGGGACGTGCTCCGGGCGGCGACCCGCAAACGATGCGGGCCCTACGAAGGGATTTGGGGCAGAGTGGTGACGACTTCCCGGCGCTGCTCGACGAACTGCGCGCATACCTGGGGCCGGAGCGCCCCGGACAGGTAGTGAGAGCAATTCCCGGCCAGGGGAGCAAGGTGCCGATCACGCTGCTGGGGTCGAGTGGCTTTAGTGCGCAACTGGCAGGGATGCAGGGTTTGCCATTCGCGTTTGCGGCGCACTTTGCTCCTGAACACTTATACGCGGCGGCTGAGCTATACCGCCAGGAATTCCGCCCCAGCGAAGTACTGCGGAAGCCGTACTTCATGGTAGCAGTGCAGGTGATTGCGGCGGAGACGGATGCCGCAGCCCGGCGGTTGTTCACGACGCCGCAGCAGCGCTTCCTGCGCCTGATCCGAAACCAACCGGTGGAGTTGCTGCCTCCTGTGGATTCTATGGAACTGCTCTGGCAGGACTGGGAGCGGGCGGCCGTGGAGAACAGACTGGGAGCCGCGATTGTAGGATCGGATGCAACGGTGAAGGAAGGGCTGGAGAAGCTCGTCAGAGATACGGGAGCTAACGAAGTGATCGTGGTGACTGATACCTATGAGCACGAGGACAGGCTCGAGTCGTATCGACGGGTGGCCGGTGCCAGGATCATCGAGGTGAAGCCCACCGTCGCCGCGGAAGCCTAAAGTAGAGTCGAACGGAGTTGCGCCTCTGCACCGGCGAACGCACTGCAGGTGCGGGCCACGGCATGGCAGGAAGACTACGGCACCCAAACCTAGAAAGTGACTGTGGCCGCAGGCGCGGCAGGAACTGCCAATTTCACCTATAAGGCGAAATAGAGATTGGGGAAACCGTGTAGATCTTCTGCCAAAACTCTGATGTTTGGGAGACAATGCTCCCGATGACGGTGAGGGCGATCGCCAGGCATTGTGCGTTCATTTTCGTGGTCCTTGCTTTTGGCGGCCCCAGACTGGCGAAGGCGCAGGACAACTACGAAATCCAGGTCTACGGTTCGGACACAGTCGCCCCGAAGACCACGATGCTCGAACTGCATAGCAACTTCACCGTCGAGGGCAGCTTTCCGGCGCCCGGTTCACGGTTCACTGTGGAGGGGCTTTATCCGACAAACCATGCCGAGCACGAAACGGTTGAGATTACTCAGGGAGTGAATCGTTGGTCGGAGGTTGGCTTTTACATTTTTACCAGCGCCCGCAGTGGAGACGGCTGGCAATGGGTGGGCGATCATATTCGCCCGCGGGTAAGAGCACCCGATAGCTGGCACTGGCCCGTCGGCTTAAGCCTATCGATGGAGTTTGGTTATCAGCGGGCATCGTTTTCGCCGGACACCTGGACGATGGAGCTTCGGCCGATCATCGACAAGCAGATAGGTAGATGGTGTTTCACAGTGAATCCGGCTCTAGAGCGCTCTTTCCACGGGCCGAGTGTTCCGGAGGGCGTGGGGTTTTCACCCAGTGCAAAATTCAGCTACGACTTCAACAAATACATTTCTGGCGGTCTGGAGTACTACGCTGCTTACGGATCGATCACCGATGTGTCATCGTTACACAATCAGGAACAGCAGTTTTTCCCTACGATCGACCTTAATGTGTCCCCGGACTGGGAGATTAATTTTGGGGTTGGAGTTGGGGCAACGGCCAGTACCGATCATCTGATTGTGAAGGGGATCCTGGGGCGACGGTTCGATTGGACGCATCATCGGGCGGGCGGTTCCAGGAGCCCTCAATAAACCGCATGCAAATGGATCGTCGTGATTTTCTGATCGGAGCAAGTCTCGCGTTGCTGGGTACCGCGTCAAAGGCAAAGTTGTGGGCCCAGACGCCAGCGGATGTGCGGCTTGAAATTGCACCCCTCAAGCTGGAGATTGCGCCCAAAAAGATAATTCACACCGTTGCATACAACGGGAGCGTTCCCGGCCCTCTGATTCGCTGGCCGGAGGGCAAGCCAATCACGATCGATGTTGTGAACCGTACGGACGCGCCCGAGATTGTGCACTGGCATGGATTGTGGATTCCGTGGGATCAAGATGGCGCGATGGAAGAGGGTTCGCCCATGATTGTGTCAGGCGGGCAACGGCGTTACAGCTTTACGCCACGGCCGGCGGGTTTCCGCTGGTACCACACGCACGCATTTGCTGGGCGTGATTTAAAGCGGGGCGCGTATACCGGTCAGTTCGGATGTTTCTACATTGACCCGAAACAAGCGCCAGGCGCTTACGATCAGGAGATGTTCCTCACGCTGCACGACTGGAACGCATATATGGGAGGCGGCGGGGATGCTTCGATGGATGCGTTTTATGACTATGCGACGATCAATGACCGCATGCTCGGACATGGCGATCCCGTTAAGGTACGCGAAGGGCAAAGAGTGCTCTTCCATGTACTGAACGCCAGTGCAACAGCAACGCATTGGTTGGCATTGGCCGGGCATGAATTCACAGTAGTAGGCATGGACGGGAATGAGGTACCGCAGCAAGCGAAGGTGCCAGCGGTACGACTGGCGCCGGCGGAGCGCGTTGATGTGTTGGTAGAAATGAATCGCCCGGGAGTGTGGGTGCTCGGTGAGACGCGGGAGGATGTTCGCAAGGCAGGGATGGGAATTGTCGTGGAATATGCCAACCAACAGGGCGAACCCAAGTGGATCGATCCGCCCGAGGCGTTGTGGGATTACATGCCGTTCGCAAGAAAGGTACCAGTGTCGGCGGAGCCGGACGAGCGGATTCCTCTAGTGTTCGAGTCGAAGTTTCACGGGCATGGGGACTTCGACTATTGGATGATCAATGGCAAATCGTATCCGAAGACGGACACAATTCCGCTGAAGGAAGGCAAGCATTACAGATTGGCGATGAGGAATAAGAGCAGCGACGATCATCCCATTCACTTGCATCGCCATACTTTCGAGGTCACCAGCCTGGACGGCAAGCCGCTCTCTGGGCTACGAAAGGACGTAGTGGTGGTGAAGGCAAATAGCGAAGCGGAGATCGACTTCGTCGCTGCAAACCCGGGCGCGACGCTGTTTCACTGTCACCAGCAGACCCACATGGATTTCGGTTTCATGATGCTGTTTCGCTATGTGTGAGTCGTTATTGGTGCGGGATAGGTTCAATTTGAACCTGCACTGCTGGCCAGCTTGCCGCAGCATTCGGGCCGGTCTGGCAGGCTGGAGCGGTCCCATCCCCCGCCCAGAGCCTGAATCAGCAACACCGTATTTGCCATCCGCCTTCCTAAGATATTGACCGCCGTGACTTCATCCCCGAGGGCGGCGCTTTGCGCGGTGGTCACCTCGAGGTAGCTCGTAACGCCGCCCTTGTAGCGCGTGATTGAAAGATCGAGCGAACGCTGCGCGGCCACGACTGCTTCATCCTGGACCTTCGCCTCGTCCTCCAGAATCCTTACAGCCGCCAGATTGTCTTCCACCTGTTGGAATCCGGTCAGCACATTCTCCCGATAGGCTGCGACTTGATAGTCATAAGCCGCACGCGCCTGGTCGTTAAGAGAACGGCGTCTTCCTGCATCGAAGATTGTTCCGACGGCAGATAATCCAACAGACCACAGGCCGCTCGGACCATTGATCAGGGTCGAGATAGCGGAGCTTTCAAATCCTCCGGAAGCGCCTAAGCTGATGAGTGGGTAATAGGCTGACTTTGCGACTCCAATCTGAGCATTGGCAGACGCTACCCGCCTCTCTGCAGCCGCGATATCAGGGCGTCTCTCCAGCAGTTCCGACGGCAAACTAATAGGAACGTGCGGAGGTGGCGCCGTGAGAGGCAGTGGGGGAAGACTGAACTCAGCGGGAGGCTTTCCGATAAGAATTGCAACCGCGTGTTCGTACTGCGCGCGCAACACGCCCACATCAATCGCTGCTGCCCGGGTCGTTTGCAGTTGGGTCTTCGCCTGCTCAACATCCACTTCCGAGGCAATCCCTCCGTGGAAGCGGTTCTGATTCAACTCCAGGGCTTGCGCGTAGTCCTTGACGGTAGAGTTCAGAAGCTGTTCTTCGGCGTCCAGGCTGCGGGCTTGAAAGTAATCCACGGCCAGATCGGCATGCATGCTCAGATTAACGGTCGCCAGGTCTGCTGCACTCGCCTGCGCTTGCTCTCGGTAGGACTCCACGTTTTTTCGAACTCGTCCCCAGACGTCGGCCTGATAGGACACATCGAACGGAAGCACAAAATCGTTGTAACTGGCGCCAGCCAATAGTTGAGTGGTAGGGCTGTTTGCAGATACCCGCGTTCGAGTGGCCGAGGGCCCGGCCGTCACGGTGGGATAGTAATCAGCCTTATAGTAGCGCAGGACCGCGCGTGCCTGCTGGAACTGGGCTTCCGCAGCCTTCAGATTCTGGTTCGATACGTTGACCTGCGCTTCCAAAGCATCAAGCTGAGGATCCTCGAATATCGTCCACCAGGTCCCGCCAAGATTCTGGTCATTCGGTTGAGCCGGCTTCCAGTCCCCCACTTCTTTATAAGCTGCAGGAGCCTGTGCCACGGGTGGATGGTACTTTGGCCCGACCACGCATCCGGTCAACTGGAGTGCCGCGATCGCTAGCAGAACGTATCCGGCCACTTTTCGTGAGCGCCTGAGAGTCAGTTCTTGAGGTAGTTTCACTTGGCGTCCCCCGGCAATGCTGCCTGGACAATTTGGACTTCCTGGCCGGAAATAATCGAGTCAGGCGGATTGATAATGACTTGATCGTTTGCCTTGAGGCCAGCCACGATCTCCATCTGGTTGCCGAAATCGTGCCCGGGAGTCACCGCAGTCAGCACGACCTTGCCGTCTTTCACAATTCCAACGCCTAACCCTTCGCTGCGGAACAGCAAAGTATTGACGGGAATCAAGAAAGTGGAGGCCTGCGTCGGAACCGCCAAGTGGACTTCTGCATAGGAACCCGTGAGCAGTGTGCCGGTCGGATTGTTCACATCGATTTCTACGAGTAGAGTGCGAGTGGATAAGTTGATGTCATCGGCAGTGCGCACCAGCTTCCCCTGAAATTTGCGATCCGGAAACTCAGCGAGGCTAAGATCCGCTGTCATACCGACTTTCATCCCCCGCGAGTATTCCTCTGGTACGTTCACGTAAACGCGCAATTTGCCAGGTTGAGCAATGTGGAATAGATCCGTCTTCGGCGCGCTACTGCTGCCAGAATTGATGAGGTCGCCGATATCGGTGTTGCGTGCGGTGATCACGCCATCGAAAGGTGCGTAGACCTTTTCGAAAGAGACCAGCGCAGCGTATTGCTGTACGGCTGCCTTATCGGCCTCAACGATAGCGTTATTGGCATTGTAGGTGCCGACCGCGTTATCGACGTCCTGTTGGGACACAGCGTTGCTTTTCAGAAGTCCCTGATACCGCGCTTTGGTGATGGAAGCCAACTCAAGATTGGCTTGAGCGGTTAACAGGTTGCTGCGGGCTTGCTCAAGTTGCTGATCGACCTCTGGTGTCTCGATGAGAGCAAGAAGTTCTCCCTGCTTTACGCGCGCGCCGATATCGAAGTACCACTTTTTCAGATAACCATTCGTGCGAGCGTAGATGGGTGAACTGATGTAGGGTTGCACGTTTCCGGGAAGGATGATTTCCTCAGCGGGAGTCGTTCGCTTCGGCGACACCACCGACACCGCCGTTAGAGCAGCTTGAGTTGTCTCCGTGTCTAGGGCGGCACGCGCTCTGACTCGGGACCTGATGCCGGATATCAGGAGTGTGGCGACTACGATCACCGCGACGGCCAGGACCAGCCATCCATTGTGTGGGCGCTCTCCTGTGCCCCCCCGATTCGCAGCGGGCGATCTTTCGGCAATTGTTTGTACATCAGTCTGAGGCAGCATAATTGACTCCCTTAACTTGTGTGACTACTATCGTTTTCCCTCTTGGCTCGCATGCGTGCGAGCCCCCTGCAGTACGCTGAAAAATGCCGGGACAAAGAACAACGTCGAAACCGTTGCGAAGAGCAGGCCACCAATGACCGCCCGGCCCAAAGGAGCGTTTTGTTCACCGCCGTCACCGAGTCCGAGCGCCATGGGCACCATGCCGATCATCATGGCTAAAGCGGTCATCAGCACCGGGCGAAAACGGGTAAATCCTGCTTCCAGCGCGGCTCCAAGGGAATCCATTCCTTCCGCCATTTTTTCCGTGGCAAAACTCACGACCAGGATGCTGTTTGAGGTTGCGACACCCATGCACATGATGGCTCCCATCAGTGCCGGTACACTCAGAGTCGTGTGCGTAATGAATAGGAACCAGGCGATCCCCGCGAGCGCCGCGGGCAACGCCGAAATCATGATGAAAGGATCGAGCCAAGATTGAAAGTTAACCACGATCAGCAGGTATACAAGTATGATCGAAAACGCCAGCCCACTCAGCAGACCGATGTAGGAAGCGCGCATGGTCTGAACCTGCCCGCGAACGACGACTCGCGATCCGCGCGGTAATTGCTGGCGGGTTGCGTCAATAATCTTGTTGATGTCACCCGATACGCCACCGAGGTCGCGGCCCGCGACCGAGCCGAAGATGTCGATGACAGGTGAGACGTTGTAATCCGACACAACAGCCATTCCTGCTCCGCGCTGGGCGGACACCAGACTGGCCATAAGCGAGGGGGGAGCGTTTGGGTCTGTGCTCGTGATCGGAAGATTCGCCAGGTCCTGCAACGTGTCTGCGCGGTATTGCGGCGTCTGCGTCGCAATTTGATAGCTGACGTGATTTGTTGGATCCACCCAAAACGTAGGTGAGGTCTGGAAGCTGCCGCTCAGGGACACCAGGAGATTCTGAGCAATATTTTGAGCTGAAAATCCGAGCTCTTGTGCCTTCGTACGTTCCACCCTATACCGCAGGTATGGCTCATCGAAGGGTTGCTGAATCCGCAGATCCGTGGCCCCGGAAACATACCTCATTTTCGCGAGCAGTTCGTCGGCGTAGATGCGGTTTCCGTCCAGGTTATTCCCCACAACCTGAACGTCGATGGGAGCTGGCAATCCAAAATTGAGAATCTGCCCGACCATGTCGGCAGGCAGGAAAGCGAATGAAACACCAGGAAACTCTTTCGGCAATGTCAGACGAAGCTGGTGAATGTAATCGTCGGTCGGATGGTGCTTGGCGGACAGCGTCACAAGAATATCTGCGTCCGAGGTACCCACCGGGGCGGAATTACTGTAAGAAAGATTGATGCCGCTATAAGGCAGGCCAATATTGTCTATGACGCTCTGGACCTCCGTAGCCGGAATCTGCTGTCGTATTGACCGCTCGACCAGATCACAAAGGTTGGCGGTTTCTTCAATGCGCATTCCCGTGGGAGCGCGCATATGAAGCTTGAAAGTGCCGCTGTCAACGCTGGGGAAAAAGTCGCGGCCCAGCCAAGGAATCAGAATCGCGAGGGAGCCCAGACAGAATGCAAAGAACGTGATCAGGAAAGCGGTCCTATGATGGAGAGAAATCTCCAGCAGGCTGCGATAACTCCGACGAAAGCTTTCAAAGGCGCCTTCAAACCGTTTCTGCAGGATGACCAGTGGATTGCGGCTGGGGGCATGTCCCACCTCCCCCTTTTCTCCTCGCAAGAGGTACTTGGCCATCGTCGGGACGATGGTCCTGGATAGAAAATAAGACGCCAACATGGCGAAAACCACTGCCTCGGCAAGCGGTACAAAGAGGTAACGAGCCACGCCGGATAGCAGGAACATCGGGGCAAACACGATACAAATCGCAAGTGTGGACACGAAGGCGGGTGTCGCGATCTGTGATGCACTATCTAACACGACCTCGTCCATCTCCTTCTCTGGCTCTGCCTCGCGATTGCGATTGATGTTCTCGACCTCGACCGTGGCGTCGTCGACCAGAATGCCAACCGCCAAAGCCAGTCCCCCGAGCGTCATAATGTTGATGGTTTGCCCGATCGCGCTGAACGCAATGATCGAGGTCAAGATCGCCAACGGGATCGAGGTCGCGATGATCACGGTGCTTCGCCAACTGCCCAGAAAGGTAAGGATCATGAAAGCGGTCAGGCAAGCGGCAATCAGCGTTTCCCTGACTACTCCGCTGATCGCACCACGAACAAAAATCGACTGGTCCGCCAGAGGGGTAATTTTCAATTGCGCTGGAACTGTCGTCGCAATTTGAGGCAGAAGAGCCTTGATGCCTGCGATCACGTCCAGCGTTGATGCATCGCCGGCCTTTTGGATCGTCAGCAGGACTGAACGCTGGCCGTTTACGCGTACCACATTAGTCTGCGGAGGAAACCCGTCGCGCACCCAGGCGACGTCTTTCATGTAGATAGTCGTATTGCCAATTGTTTTGATTGGAATGCGGTTCAGGTCCGCGATCGTCTGCGGGGCTGCATTGGGAATGGAAACGTCGTACTCCCTGGAACCGATCTTCGATGTCCCTGTGGGCAGTATCAGGTTTTGCAGGCTGATCGCATTGACCACGTCCAGCGCGGACAGACCCTTCGACTGCATGGCCGTTGTGTTGAGATCAACCTGTACCTGACGCTGCTTGCCGCCGTAGGGGTAGGGTACGGACGCCCCAGGCACTGTGATAAGCTGCGTCCGGATGAAATTCAAGCCATAATCGTTGAGTTGCTGCTCCGATAGATTTTGCCCGGAAAGAGCGAGTTGAAGTACCGGAACACTCGATGCGCTGTAGGCAAGAATAAGAGGCGGCGTGGTTCCCGCAGGTAACTGCCTAAGTTGTGTCTGAGAAATAGCAGTAATCTGCGCAATACCGCGTTGAACGTTCGCAGTCGGCTGTAAAAAAACTTTCGTGACAGCAACCCCATACAGCGATTGCGATTCGATGTGCTCGATGTTGTCGACGGTGGTAGTAAGCGAGCGCTCCGTGACGCTGACGATCCGGTCACTCATGTCTTGAGGGAGGAGGCCGTTATACGCCCAGACTATGCTGACCACGGGGATGTCGATGTCAGGAAAAATGTCGGTCGGAGTACGGACAATCGCAAGTCCACCCATGATTACGATGAGTATCGACACGACTACAAACGTGTAGGGCCGCCGCAATGCTAGTCGAACAATCCACATAGAAATTTCCCTGGTTTTTCAATCACCGAATTGTCGAATCCGCGAACCGCAGTTACCTGCCTTCTGCAACCCGCAAGAGCGTGCGTGGCGCCGAGGAACTGGGCTTTGCATTGAGCGCCCGGCGCACAAGACGCGTGAGTCTTGCCCGCGCCCGCGCGACCTGAGCCTTCACCGTGCCCTCCACTACCCCTAGAATTTGTGCTGCTTCACTCGTACTGAAACCATCCAAGTCACGCAATTGAAATGCTCTGCGCAACGGGGGAGAAAGTTCCTCTGCGAACTGCAAGAG
>JBEKRY010000046.1:0-23417 GCA_049517555.1 Candidatus Sulfotelmatobacter sp.
ATCACGTGGTGCCACATGAGGTGCAGCTGTGACATTGGATCCGCGGGATCGAGGTTCAGGTAGGTTTTGCTCTCGGCCAGCGACTCCTCCATGCGTCCCGTTGCCACCAGCAGATGCGAATACCAATGGTGGGCCGGCCCGTAACGCGGATTGAGCCGGATTGCCTCTGAAAACAACCGCTCGGCTTCCGGAATCTCCCAGCGATAGTGGAGCAGTGCATAAGCCAGCGCCGCATGCCCCTCGGCCAGCTCTGGCTTCAGGCGAAGCGCCTGTTCTGCATACGACATCCCCTTTGGAAAACCATCCCCTGGCGGAAGCACACCGCCCTCCCAGCTCGCCAGCGTGTTGTAAGCATCCGCCAAGCCCGTGTACGCAAGGGCATACGTCGGATCGCGCTTGACCGCCTGTTCGAAGTAGGCAATTGCCTCCATCGTGCCCGCCGGGCGTCTTCCCCAATGATGGCGGCCCTTCAAATACAGGGCGTACGCTTCCGGGTCTTCCGAATGGCGCGCCGCCGAGGGGGAGCGGGCGCCCAGTAACTGTGGGCGCAGCTTGTCTACGATCGCAGCCGCGATCTCATCCTGCACTTCGAACACGTCCGTCATCTCACGGTCGTACCGCTCGGACCACAGGTGGTGACCGTCGTTGACGTCGATCAGCTGAACTGTGATCCGGAGCCGGTTACCGGCACGCCGCACACTTCCGTCCAGGATCACTCCTACGTTCAACCGCCGCCCAATTTCGCGAATATCCAACCCGTGCCCGCGTAGGGCAGCGGCCGACGTTCGTGCGATCACCTGTAGGTCGTCATACAGACTCAGCGCGTGGATCAGTTCCTCGGCCAGTCCGTCGCCGAATTGTTCGCCATCCCCACTCGCGCTTGTAAAGGGCAACACCGCGATCGAAGAAGCCGGACTCAGGCTCGCACTCGCCGTCTCGGGAGCGGCTCGGACGCCGTCACTGCGAAGAGCCTCAAGCACCTCCGCCATCGACTGGTAGCGCTCCGCGACCCGTTTCCGCAGGCACCGCAGGATGATTTGTTCCAACCACACGGGAACGCGCGGCTGGACCCGCGACGGTGCCGGTGGATCATGCAGCGCGATTTCGTGCATCGTCGATAGCAGGCTGGCGGCCCTGAAAGGCAGCTGGCCCGTGACAGCCTCATAAAGGACCGAGCCGAAGGCAAAAATATCTGACCGCGCATCCAGCGGCTCACCGCGCGTCTGCTCGGGAGACATATAGGAAACCGTCCCCACCAACATTCCCGGTATCGACTGTCCCGCATCGAGCGAATCGGCTCCCGCCGGAATCACCTGTTTGGCCAGCCCGAAATCGAGAACCTTTACTTGGCCTTCTTTCGTGACCATAATATTCGCGGGCTTGATGTCCCTGTGAATCAATCCCGCAGCATGTGCAACCGCCAGCGCGCCCGCGAGTTGGATCGCATAATCGCCGGCCTCCGAAATCGGCAAGCCCTCGGGACGGATTAACTCCTTGAGCGTCTTACCCGCCACATACTCCATCACCAGGTAATCCACTCCGCCATCGCTCGCCATGTCGTGCAGCGTAACGATATTTGGGTGATTCAGCTTCGAGGCGGCCCGCGCCTCCTGAAGGAAGCGTCTCTTTCGATCCGGATCGGCGACATGCGTCGAGGGCAGCACCTTAATCGCCACCGTCCGGTGAAGCCGCGTGTCGAGGGCGCGGAACACCTGTCCCATGCCGCCGACCCCGATTTCTTCAAGAATGCGGTAATGTCCAACCGCAACGCCCTTCAGATCAGGTCTTGGCGCATCGGCCGCCGTGACGGGCTCAACGCTGCTGGCGGTCACCTGGCTCGCAAACGCTGGCGTCTCGATGAAGCTGGCAGAGTCACTGTGATGCGCCAGCAATAACTCCACCTCCTGGCGCAGTTCCTCATCCCCGGCGCACCATTCCTCAATCACGGAACTGCGCCGGCTCTCGTCCGCCTCGAGAGCCTTGTGAAAAATGCTTTCGATTTTGCTCCATCGCTCAGGCTTCATCGGATTTCTTTTCGCTCAGTTCGCGCATTAGCCATGCCTTGGCCAACCGCCAATCCCGCGCAACCGTGTACAGGGCCGTTTCCTCATCGCGGACCATAATACGGCAACATAACTGTCCAGAACAGATGGGATGAGAAGGCCGGTCTCCGGACGGGATGCTGTACGCTCCCAAGTTATCGACGTGCTCAAGGCACAGATAAAGAGGGGGTTCTCAGGCCCGCGGATGCGCTTATTCTGGGAGTTGATATCGGTTTGTTTCTTTTTGCGTATGCCCTTTTCTTGTTTTTCGCCGTCGTACGATGTATCGGCGCGCCATCGCACTGGTATCTGACACTTCGAGGAGACACACGGGAGCCGGCTTTTCAGCCCCGCTAGGGGGTTTGACCTGCTGTTGCTGGGTGTTTGAGTTTGGCGACGAGGTTCTGGAAGTCAGGGTTGGGGCGGAGGCTCTTGAGATTATCGTCGGCCGCCAGTCCATCAACATCTTTGTACCCGCGATTGACGGCTTCACGCAGATACTGGAGTGCGTCATCGGGATGGTTGGCAGCGACAGCCACGCAGGCGAACGAATACCACACTGAGAAACGGTCTCCTTGCCCTTTGGAACTGTCTAGCTTTTTGATCACGTCGCGAAACAGTTTGCCGGCCTCGGCGTAACGGTTGGTATGGGCCATCGCTGTGCCGAGTTGCTGCAGTGCTACCAGCGTATAGGGATGCTGCGAGCCCAGATTCCGAGTGAGGGCGTCGAAAGCCGCTCGAGCGTTTCTTTCTGCTTCCGTGTAGCGGCCCCGCCTGATCAGGTCTCTGGCAAGACTGGACTGACATACCAGGGTGCTTGGATGTTCCGGTCCGATGACCCGAACCATGGCCACAAGCGTCTCTCGGTGCAGTTTTTCCGCTTCCTGGACATGCCCTTCCTCGGATAGCTCATCCGCCAACTCGTACTGGGTCAACAACGTACGAGGGTGTTCGGGTCCAAGGGTTCGCAAATGAATCGGCAGCGATTCCCGGAGCAATCTCTCGGCCTCGGCATGTCGTCCTTCGGCAGAAAGAAGGTCCGCGAGGTTGGACATCGTACCCACAGTGGTCAGGTGTTCGGGGCCCAGCACGCGACGCTCAGTGGCCAGCGCTTCGCGATATATTTGCTCGGCCTCCGACAAGCGGCCCTCGGTCCCGATGGTCAACGCTAGATTAGACATCGCATTGAGAGTTCCCGGGTGATCCGGCCCCAGAACGCGGCGGTCGACATCGAGCAACTGGCGATACTCTTGTTCCGCCTCGGCATAGCGTCCTTGGTTCCAGAGATCACCGCCCAAGCTGCTCATGGCCCCTAGCACTGGAGTGCTTTCTGGTCCCAATCTTCGAGTTGCAATCGCTATCACCTCGCGCGTTAGTTTCTCTGCCTCGTCGAAGCGACCCTGTGTCTGCACGATCCAGGCCAGACTGCTCATGGTCTCGATCGTAAGCGGGTCGTCGGGTCCGAGAATGCGGCGCTCATCTGCCAACGCCTGGCGCTCCATCTTTTCCGCTTCGGGCTCGTGTCCCTCGTGATCCAGAACCCGTCCGAGCTGAGTCATCGACTCGAACGTCTTCGGGTCATCGGGTCCGAGAAGGCTTAGTCGAGCGTCCAAGGCGCGCTTTGCCAATTCATGCGCGCGAGCATTTAGACCCAGGTTCAGGTATGTGCTTGCCATGACCTGCATCATTTGTGCCTGGACCTCGGGATCCTTCGCCAGACCGGTGCCCATATCGTTCGAAGCCTTATCGAGGACCTCGCGGGCGGTGACGCTGTTGCCGCGAGCTTCGCTCGGATCGGATACCTTGAACATGCCGGTCATGAAGTCAGTAATTCGCGTAGCGCGGTCGCGCTCCCGAGTAATCCGGCGCAACTGCAGCGCCTGCAAAACGGAGAAAGCTGCCAGCAACAGCACCAATCCCGCGGCTACGGCTACAGTTACACGGTGCCGCCGGACGTACTTTCGCAACCTGTAGCCCGCGCTGGCAGGCCGCGCTCCGACCGGCTCATGATTCAGATACCGCTGGATGTCGGTGGCCAGGTCAGAAGGCGCGCTATAGCGGTGAGCGCGATCCTTTTCCAGCGCTTTCATGGTGATCCAGTCGAGATCGCCGCGGAGCAGGCTTGTGAGTTGTCTGGGCTCGGTGCCGCGCGCTTCGGCCGTCGCAGCAGAAGTATCGCGATTCGATCGGACTTTGGTGCTCGGGAGTGGCGGTTCTTCCTCGCGTAACTTTCGTAGCAACTCGTCGAGCGGTTGCTTCTGCCGCTGCTTGGTTTCAAAGGGCTGCAATCCGGCCAACAGCACGTAGAGAACGACGCCCAGCGAGTAGACGTCGGTGCGTGTGTCAATGTCCTGCACACCATACTGGAACCCGGGATCCGCCTGCTCCGGACTCATGTACCCGGGCGTGCCCATAAACTGTCCCAGTTGCGTAAAAACGGTCTCGCCCGCAGCGCGAGGAGTGGTTGCCTTGGCCAGCCCGAAGTCGATGATCCGTGGGACGGGTTTACCGTCCACCTCCACCACCAGAATGTTTGCCGGTTTAAGGTCGCGATGGATGATGGCTTTCTGATGCGCATGTTGCACGCCCTCGCAGACCTGCACGAAGAGTTCGAGCCGGTCGGAGATCTTGAGCTTCTTCTGATCGCAATACTCCGTAATCGGCAGCCCGGGTACGTACTCCATCACAAAGTACGGTTGGCCCTGCGGGGTCGTTCCGGCGTCAAACACCTTGGCGATCGCTGGATGGACCATGATCGCCAGGGACTGCCGCTCCGATTGGAAGCGTTGCACGACCGCCTCGTCGTACATTCCGGCCTTGATCAGCTTCAGCGCAACTTGCCGCCGCACCGGTGAGGTCTGCTCCGCCAGCCACACTTGCCCCATGCCGCCTTCGCCAAGCCTGCGGACGAGTTGAAAACGCTGGGCGAAGATCTGCCCCGCTTCCAACGTTCCGGTAGCGCCGAGCAAATCCAGGTCCGCGCCCAGTTCGTCGGGCAGAAGGGGCGATTGCATAAAGGTGGAGCGGATGCCTTCATCGGCCAATAGAAGTGACTCGACTTCGGCGCGAAGCGCGTCGTCGGAAGAGCAGGCCGAATCGAGAAAGTGGCCACGCTCTCCGGGAGTCAGCTGCATGGCCTGGTGCAGGAGTTCTTTGACCTGCTCCCAACGTTCGCCCGTCATACCTCGGCCGCCCGGTTCATCTGGCGATGCAACCATACGCGTGCGGTAGCCCAGTCGCGGTCGACCGTGGCGCGCGAGATGCCCAGCACCTGGGAGATTTCTGGAGCGGACAATCCCCCGAAGAATTTCATTTCCACGATTTTTCCCTGGCGCTCGTCGATGCGAGCCAGTTCGTCCAGGGCGTCGTCCAGGGCCAGGAGTTCGGCATCTCCGTTGATGGGTAAAGCGCCTATGTCCTCGAACGTAACCTTGCATCCACCGTCACGTTTGTTGGCGCGGCGGCTGCGGGCGTAGTCCACCAGGATTTGACGCATCAGGCGCGAGGCGACGGCAACGAAGTGGGCCCGGTTCTGCAGTTCCACCGGTTCACCTCCCAGCAGACGGAGATAGGCCTCGTGAACCAGCGCCGTGCTTTGCAGGGTGTGATCCGGGCGCTCGGACTGGAGATGGTAGTGCGCCAACCTCCGCAGCTCTTTATAAACCAGCGGGATCAAGGCGCGAAGGGCTTTCTCGTCGCCCTCCTTCCAGTGACGCAAAAGCTCGGTGACCTGGCCCTTTTGGTCATCGGGCATAGGAGCCGGGTGCCCCTTTCAGAAGAGAGCCAACAGGATATTCGCAGGCTTGCCGCTCGTCAACCGTCTGATTTCCACCCACGGGCTGCCTAACCGCCGGCACTCGGGAAACTTTTCCTGGAGTCAATGAGGCGATTGGCACCCGCTTTCCGCCTTCTGGTACGAGCGTGGGATTCGGCGATCTACAGGCTCCGCGAGAGCTCTGGCTCTGGAGCAGGCAGAAAGCTAACACAAGGAGAATCGAAATGAAAAAGGTTCATGTGGTGATGGGTTCGGCGCTGCTGTGGTTGCTCGGCAGTGCATGCAGTCAGGCGCAGCAAAGCCTGGCGTCAACCGGAAATGGCAATTCCAACGCGGACAGCCAAATTATCAGTGAAGTCATCAGCGGGACGGGTAAGACGGATTACCTAACGTTGTGGCTGAGTTCAACCAAACTGGGAAACTCGAGGATCTTCCAGAGCCCGACGGGGATCGGTATCGGCACCACCACGCCCGCGGCCACGCTCGATGTAAATGGCACGGTCAACGCCGCGACCGGTTACAACCTAGGCGGCATCTCCTTTGCCACTGGTTCGGCCAGGCTCGGCAACATCTTTATCGGCGGAGGGGGGAACTCTGCGATCACGGGGTCGGGCAACTTTACTTTCGGTTCTGGCTCGCTCGTGAACGACACTACCGGTTATTACAACACGGCGATGGGAGTTGCCGCGCTTAGCGCCAACACCACCGGCTATGGAAATGCGGCTTTCGGGGCCGACGCCCTTCAGTTGAACACCACCGGAAGTATCAACACAGCTCTCGGCGACGAGGCCCTCCAGGCAAACACCACTGGCAGCGAGAACACCGCCGTGGGTATTGGAGCGCTCGAGGATAACATCACGGGCAGCGAGAATACCGCCACCGGCTACGGCGCTCTTTTCCAAAATACCTCCGGACCTTACAACACTGCGGACGGACTTTTGGCATTGGGCAGCAACACGACTGGAGGCGGGAATACAGCTGTCGGTATCGCGGCACTCTACGCCAGCAATACCACCGGAAACTTCAACACCGCGCTCGGATACTATGCCGGCCCAGATGCCAAATCCACCAACCTGAACTATGCCACCGCCATCGGCGCGGGTGCAGTCGTCAGCCAGAGCAATGCCCTCGTGCTTGGAGGTCCGCTGGGCAGCGGCGCCAACGTGAGCGTCGGCATTGGCACAGCCACGCCGTCGAATGTCTTCACCATCGCTCAAGGCGCAGGCCAGGCCATTGCCGATGGTTGGTCGACCTACAGCTCACGCCGCTGGAAGACCAATATTCAAACGCTGGATGGCGCATTGGCCAAGGTCGAGCAGCTGCGCGGCGTCTCCTATGAACTGAAGGCGAACGGCAAACACGAAGTGGGAGTGATCGCAGAAGAAGTTGGTAGGGTCGTCCCGGAGGTGGTTACTTGGGACAAGAACGGTACTGACGCCCAAAGCGTCGATTACAGCCGCCTTACCGCGCTGCTGATCGAAGCGACAAAAGAGCAGCAGGCGCTGATCCAGCAACAACAACAGCAGATCACGCAGCTAATGTCGCAGGTGAAAACCATCCAGGCCACGCTCAAAACGAGTGGTCGAGCAGGCTTGGAAGTTCGCACCGTGAGCGCCGATCGGGGGACGGTGCGTCAGTAACCGCGCGGACGGATCTGCGCTGTTGCGAACAACGGCCGGTCTCAACCGAAACAAGAGTGGCTGAGTAGATCGAAAAAATTGCATCGAGAGGAAAATACAATGAAACACGTCGCTAAGTTTTTCTTGCTAGGAGTCATGAGCCTTGGACTGTTGGCCACCCCACTACCCGCAAAACAGCCGGCCGCAGCCGTCAAAAAGGCCTCAACTCACAACCTCTGCCTGCCCGTATGGGGCACGATTAACAGCCTGTTCACCACACAGAACTGCAGCAGCCCGGTAGGGCTCTGCACCACGGGCACCATCACTGGTTCGGACCTGCTCGATGGAAACACTACCTTCGTCGCACTGGGCGTGGCTCCGTCGGCCGGCATGTCCGGGGTCGAACCAGCGGCGAACCTTTCCTACTCCGGCCAACTTACCATCGTGGGGCCACTGGGCACACTGGTGATCGACGATCTCGGCGTCCTGGACGCAGCCCACCTGGCGTTCACCGAGATGGAACGTCCCAGTTCTGGAACTGGTCTGTTTGCGAATCCGGGAACGAACGCCTTCTTCATCTCGGGATCCATTGTCGACAACGGGCAAGGATTCCAGGGGTATCTGTCGGGCAACGTCTGTTTTAACGGTCAATAGTCAATAGCTGTCACTGCCGATGAACTCCACCGAAACGGTGAGCCGGCGAAACAGGCGCGGCTTCGCCTTTCCGAAGGTTCGATTCGACGAAAGGAAGCAACCAGCGGACAAAACCTTGGGGGGATTGCCGCTCTCGGTCTTCGCGCTGGCCGCTCGGAGTGAAGCGGACAGCCGCCAGGGTCAATCCGCTGATGAAAGTTTTTACGATCTTCAACTCGTTACACAACCGGAGGCAGTTATGATCGACAGCTTCATTTCACGAATTCCAGCCAGCAAATTTCTCAGGTCCATGAACCGCAGAAAGAAGAACCGCAGAAGCATGACTCGCGGAACGTTCGCCGTCGCCCGGTTCTGTTTCGCCGCCATCCTGATGGCAGGTTTCCAGACCAGCTTTGCCCATGCCCAACTCACGGAGCTCTACGCGTTTGAATACAACCCCAGCACCACCAGCAACTATCCCGACGGTGAGACCCCGTACGCGGAACTGATTCAGGGCGCGGACGGCAATTATTACACCACCACCTTTGCCGGCGGATCGGGGGCTTGCACTGACGAGGTTGAGGGCCTGACTCAGGGCTGCGGAGCCGTGGTAAAGATAACGCCCGCAGGCACGTTGAGCGTGCTTTACAGCTTCCCCTTCGACTCCGTTAACAGTACGACGCCCAACGGTATGTTTCCGGTCGCAGGGCTGGTGCAGGGGCCAGACGGGAATTTCTATGGAGTCGCTTCGGGCGGAGGCAGCAGTGGAACTGATTTCTGCCAGCCCAGCCCTGGGATTTTCGGCTGCGGCACCATCTTCAAGCTGACTCCTGGCGGAGCATTTACTCTTTTGTACAGTTTCTGTGGAGGCTATGGCTGCGGATCGTATCCCCCGGATGGTGCGGACCCACGTGGCCGCCTGGTTTATTCCGACGGCTTCTTGTACGGCACAACCCAACAAGGGGGTCTGTATAACTTTAATTACAATGCCGGCACAATCTTCCGGATCTCGCTCTCCGGCGCGTATGAGATCCTGCACACTTTCAGCGGGTACTCTGGGACCGCAGATGGCGCGTCGCCCGCAGCCGGGCTGACACTCGGTTCCGACGGCAACTTCTACGGGACCACTCAGTTCGGTGGAACCTCGGGGAACGGAACTGTATTCAAGATGACTCCGGCGGGTACGGTTACTGTCCTATATTCCTTCGCATCCGATGACACCAACGGGACGGAGCCGCTGAGCGCTCTGATCCAAGCCAGCGACGGCAAACTCTACGGTACCTGCGATTTAAGCGGAGCGGCTGGCAACGGAACAGTGTTCCGCATCTCCACCTCCGGCGTTATTGAGAAGATTTATGACTTCTCGTCGGGGAGTGTGGGCTATAACCCCCACGCGGGAGTGATCCAGGCATCCGACGGCAAGTTGTATGGCACAGTTGGCGGCGGCGGCGGGGATGACTCAGGTGCAATCTATCAGTTGACACTGAGCGGAGTCGCGACGCTGGAGGGAAGCTTCACTTTTGCCACCGGCTACGCCCCGGTTGGCGCCTTGGTTCAAGGCAGCGACGGGAGACTCTATGTAACGTCGCAATACGGAGGCGGTACTAACTCGAGCGGCGTGGCCGATGCGGGTGCGATCGATGTATTCAATGCCGATCTCCCGGCGCCGAAACCAGAAATCTTCCGCATCACTCCGACATCGGGAGCCGTGGGCGCGAAGGTAACCATCAGTCAAGGCCCGTATATCGGTACAACTTCGGTGAAGTTCAATGGTACCTCTGCCACATTCAAGGTAAGAGGCTCGGAATTCATCACCACGACCGTACCAGCGGGAGCCACCAGCGGCACGATCTCGGTCACCACGCCCGGGGGCACGGCCGTAAGCAAGCATACGTTCACGGTGTTGCCGTGACTTAATGAACAGGGAACTTAACCGGAGAAAGTATCAGTGAGCGCACCGGGAACACGCCGAGGTGAACTTGCGGCTCTGCGGTGGCAGGACTGCGACTTTGAAAACGACAGTTTTCAGATTGAGCATTCCTACTACTGGCGACGCGGGGGAGTTCTGAAAAGCACGAAAACGGAAGCCTCCGCGAAGCCTCTCCCGATGCATCCAGCGTTGAAGCTGGGGTTGCAGGAATGGAGGACGCAAAGTCACCGCACGCATCCTACGGATTTCGTGTTCCCGTCTCGGCTCTACGGTGGTGGCAAAGCTCTCGATCTGGCCGCGGTCTTGAAGCGGAAGATCCGGCCCGCGTTCGAGAAGGCGGGGATCACCGGTCCGGATACATCATCATCACGCCGGATTTTCCGGAGTGCATCGACGACTACGGATTTCTATGGTTCGAGGATGAAGCCGTCGTAGCCGGTTCGGCAAGCTGGGTCGCCACCGGCAACGCCGCGGAGGCCATTGTCAGGGAAGCACAGTGAGGCCAGGACTGGAAGCACGTTGGCATCTTTACTCAACCAGGTCTGCATCGTACGGCTTCAGCCGAATGACGCCTTCATATGAGGCACCGCTGATGATCCCGCGCTTGCTGCCACGAATGTTTACGGCTTTCTCTTCGCCGGTTGTATTCACATACAGGGTCCGTCCCTCCACCATGCGCGCATAGACGCCTGACGGAGTTTCTGGCCCCTTCTCAATGGCGAGCGCCGGATACAGACTGCGCACCAGCGGAGCAAGCGCCGCCATCTGCGCAGGAACGGCGAGATAGATGGCACGCCCTTTCCCGTAATCGTTGACCGTGATGGCTGGCGATTTCTCGGGAGTATTGGTAAACAGAGCCATAGCCTTGGCCGTCTTTGGCTCAAGCACTTCGTAGAAATCGATGCTGGCCTTTTCTGTTTTGCCATTCAGGCTGAATTCCAGAGGCGCACTCGGCCGGTAGAACTCCTCGGTACGAATCCCGAACACATCGCTCAGCCGCCCGGGTTGCGGTGTATCGAACCACTGGTTGTTCTCATCGACCTTCGCCGACATCGCAGTCATAATCACCGTGCCGCCGTTGCGGACGTAACTTCGGATTGCGTCGGCGCTTGCGGAATCCATCACATAGTCCGCGGGCACAACCAGCAGTTTGTAGTCGAGGGCGCTGTGTCCGATGTTGACGATCGCGACATCAATGTTGTCTTCGAAGAAAGGTTTCAGGGCACTCTCGACCTGATCGGCATAGTTGACAGTAAAGTACTGGCGGACAGTGTTGCTTGGACCTGGCGGATGAGAGGCAATGTTGCTTTCAAACGAGTAGGCGATCGCGACATCCGGCTTGTGATAGCGGGGGAGTCCGAGGTGCTGCAGCTTTGAGAACTCGCTCGCAATTTGTTTGTACTCCGCATATTTCCACGAAGGAGTGCCATCGTGATCGAGCAATCCGAAAAGAGCCTGTTCTTCTCCGCCACGATGTGTGTTGAAGGTCCACGCGAGAAACGTTTGTCCATAGTCGATCAGGCCAAGGTATGCCCACATGCGAATGATGCCTTTCGGGCCGCCGTACGTGCCTCCACCCCCGCTTGTGAATTCGTTGAACCACAGCGGAGTAGACAAGTCGCCTTTTTCGAGAAGCGCGCCAAATGACACGTCAAGCGGATTTGCCGGGTAAAATCCCTCGGCTCCGTAGCTCACAAATTTCTTGTAAGAACTCAGATAATCAAAGCCTCTGCGCGAGGCCCAGTCCCACAGGTTAGAGACCGCGGGCAGATTGGGAACGTTGCGCTGGCGCACTTTTTCGAGATCCTCGAGGACAGAGATGGTCACATCCGACCAGAATCGCCGGAGGTCAAGATATCGCTCCGGCGCAGAAGGGCCATCGGCATAGGGCAGTTGCACTTCGTCGAACGAATTCAAGTGCCGCGACCAGCGCTGGGTTGCCCATGCTTGATTGAGGTCTGCAAGCGTTCCGTATTTCGCCTTCAGCCATGCAATGAATCTCTGCCGATCCCCTTCGGAGTACGACATGACCCCATTGCCGATCTCGTTGTTGTAGCCGATTGCGGCCAGTGCAGGGTTGTGAGCGTAATGTCGCGTCAACTCGTCAGCGAAGCGATTCAGGTGCTGACGATAAGCCGGATCGCTACTGTCATCCATGTAGCGCTCGGCCGGTTGTAAGGTTGCGCCTTGTTCGTTGACTATGTTTACCGATGGGTACTTGTGATGAAGCCAGATTGGTGCCGGCGATCCGCCGATGTCGAGAATCACCTTTATGTCCGCCTGGTGCATCTGTTCCAGAATCTGATCGAACCATGCGAATTCAAATTCACCCTCGGATGGTTCAAATGCATCCCAGGAAAGGTCGCCCATGCGGACCATGGTGAATCCCGCCTGCTTCATGAGGGCGATATCCTGTCGGATCTGTTCGGGCGAGCGATCGACAGGCTGATAGCAGGTGCCGACAAACAACTGTCCTTTCCCGGGCCATTCCGGGTGTTGCTCCGCACTCTGGCCAAAAAGCACAGTGCTGGCCAGAAACAGCGCCGAAGCGATCACGGTTGTTCGCAAGACCATCTCCTTTGCTGAAGCACTTCATGCTACATAGTCCATGACGGACAAAAGAACTTCCACTTAAAGCGGCCTCACTTCTTTACTTTCTCCAGCGTGAGCAGCACGACGTCATTGCTGCGCATCGGCAGCGACAACGTATAGCTGCCTTTCTTTCCAACCTGGATGACCCGATTGATTTCCGGGAGATCGCGTGTCAGCAAGTTGAGCTGATCGAGCTGTGCTGGTGTCAATCCTCGAGGCGCGCCCATGTCGATATAGGCGGAATACGCGTCATTGGCACGAAAGCCCGTCCGGTGAACCTCCAGTCGATAGCTGCCGGAATTCAGATTCCTGACACTCACATGCAATGACGGCGCGGGGGTGGCCGGAACAATGCGACTATAAAATGGCCGGTTGCTGACCTTCTGCTCTGGTTGTTGAAAGTCCCAGATGACGGCCGAAACGTTGCCATGGTCGTCCGCAGCCAAAGCCTGCGAGTCCTGAAGCGGAATCTCGTTGCCCTGGACCGCGTGGAGGTATTTGTAAGCAAAGTAAGCCGGTTTGGGGATCCCTTCGCGGTTCAACAGCCCGAACCCGCCGTGGAACGGCGTCGGTGGAGGACCAGGCTCCTCGAAAAGATCGGTGTACGTCCAGTAGCTCATGCCCTGGACCAGGCCGGCACTGGCTTTGAGCTTGCTGAGAATATACGGTGCGCTGATGTAGGAATCATGCACGAGGTCGCGCGGGTTGTAGCTCGTGCTCCATTCGGTGAAGTAGAGCGGCAGGTCAGGAAACCTAGATGCTTTGATCTGCTGACGAACCTTGCGTACGTCACCGACAATGGCGTCCGGCGATGGTGAGAGTTTGATGTCCTCTTTACCATTTTCGTCCAGAAAGCCGCTATCGACACCGTACGTGTGAGTGGTGACAAAATCGACCGCCGCGCCGCTTTGCGCCACGTGATCGAGGAATTCCGGCACCCAGGCAGCTCCCGCCGTTGATGGACCGCCGACTCGCAAATTCGGATCGATCGCCTTAATCGTATTTGCGGTCAGATCGTAGAGCTCGAAATAAGCCTTCTGGTCGCCTCCTTCCCAGAATCCGGACAGATTGGGTTCGTTCCAGACTTCGAAGAACCAGCTACGGACTTCAGCTTCTCCATAACGTTGCTCGACATGTCGAATGAAGGCGTCGACCAAGTCTCTCCACGCCGGCAGCAGCGGATGGGAGGTATTGCCTTGCCAATAGAAAATCTTGTTGTCGGACGTCTTCATTGCGTTCGGCGTGAAGCCGAGTTCAACAAATGGCTTGATACGGCGCGCGAGCAGGTCATCATAGAGCTGGTCGATCTTTGTCCAGTCATAGATTGTTTTGCCGTTCTCGACTCGGACGGTGCCCAGAACATCGTGGAAGATGGCGTGGAAGCGAATGTAGCGGAAGCCCAGTTCATCGACGGCTCTTGTGAGTTGCAGCTGGCTATCATCGCGAATGAGTGTGCCTGGAAAGTCGGACCCGACTGACAGGTCGAAGAATCGATCGAGCGGCTTGGTTGCCTGTGAGACATCGAGTTCAATGCTGCGTTGAGCTGGCTTTGCCGTCTTTGCTGAAGTCGCCGGGAAAAGTGCGAGGCAGCACAACGCGAGAGCGGTCAGATAGCGAACCCGTTGGTTATTGCTGCGCTTCATGAGACGGAATATTCTCCTAACAAGTGTTTACTCAGCGGCATTCGAAGTTCTTCGCGTCTTCCGTATCGCCTGTGCCTTTGTAGTGAGCGTGCTTCGGATTAGGGCAGAGCGGTCGACTGCGTCCTGGGAACGCCTTGCCGGTCGCGATTACTGACGTTGGTGCAGTTCCCTTCTCCACCCAGTTGACCATCGCGCCCAACAAATCAAACTGATCCAGCGCCTGGCCTCCGCCACAGTGGCTCATCCCTGGAACGAAATAGAACTGACTCCAATTGGACACGGCTTCGATGCCCCCGTTGGCAACTGCCATATCCTTGTAATAGCCGAACGTATCCAGTGGCGAAAACCATGGGTCGCTGTCGCCGTGATAGAAGACCAGTTTCCCGCCATGGCCAGAGAACGTCGTCAAGTTGGTGGACATTGAGTCAGTTAGGGGCTGGATGGCCGCGAGAGCTTCCTTATCAACATCCATTGCCATGTCAGTCGTCGCAGGTCCGAAAATACCGGGTCCGGGTGAGAGCAATCCCCGGAACGGCGCACCGTTCGTGATACCTGTGTCGTAAAGGAAGCTGGCATAGACTTGGGTTCCGCTCGATGTCTTCGGCCCGCCGAGGGCCTTCTTGATGGCGGCAGCCTTTTCCGGAGCCAAACACGAGTCGTTCTTTTCGCCCTTGCAGGCCAACATCTCGGGATCGAAATCACATGCGAGAGGATCGGAGATCAAGCCGTCGACAAGACCGTCTTTGGCATCGCACTTCTTCATGACGGCATCTTTGATCAGCTTTCGGTCGTTGTCAGTCAGGGCTTGCTCGATGACTGGTTTTCCATTCGCATCTTTTGGCGCGACTTGGTTGAACGCAATGGGGATCCATCTGCCTATGGCCAGATTGGAAAGGCCGGTGCGCATGGCGGGATCGCCGGAGATGATTCCGTTAAACACCGTGGGATAGCGCTGCGAAAGAATCATGCCTTCGCGGCCGCCGGTGGAACATCCTGAGAAGTAAGAAAAGGCCGCCGTTTTTCCGTAGTACTGCGCAATGAGTTGTTTTCCGAGTGTAGCGACCTCAGCATTGGCGAGATAAGCAAAATCCAGATACGCCTGCTCATCCTTCATGAAATCAAAATCAAATCCAGGATGGTGACTCTTGTGACCGGTATCCGTACTAACCACTGCGAACCCGCGCATGAGGGCGGGCGTGTCTCCTGCAGCATTGAGACCAAGCGGCGCCATCACCACGCCGTTTCCGCCGCCCCCACCTTGCATCAGGAAATCGCCATTCCAATTTTCCGGCAGGGCGAGCGCAAAGTTGATGCCAAACTCCTCGCCGCCAACTCCTGTACGGCGATTGATCACGCCCTCGACCCGGCAATAGGCAGGAAGAGGGCCGATGCGGCTTTGGTTCCAGGGAATCGCCTCGGTGGTTCCAGCCGCAACCGGTTCGGCCTTTGAAATCTCGACACTTGGAGCCTGGAACTTCATCAGGCCGACGCATGAATTCGCTTGCTGAGCCCATGCGCAAGTATTCAACGCGAGCACAAGCCATAGAATGGTCCGCCACAATTGCGAATGCATCTTGTCCTCACTTTCTCAACGACTGCGGCCCCGATTATCGCAGACCCGAGCCGGGTACCATCGATGCACGCAGGAAACAACAGACCCCCTTACCTGCGGATAATTACCGTCTAGGGACTGCCCAGCGACAACCTACTTCACGGTTCCCTTACCGAAATTGCCTTCCCGGTGTAGTCCACAGTCTTGTCGGGATTGGCCACCAGTGCGGCTGGATTCCAAGAGTATGAGTGAACGGGAATATGTTCGTGTACTCGGGGCGATGCGATTCTCAGTAATGCGATTGGCAATGGAGCCGATTACTACGCGCTTTTCCCGGCCTGCAATGCCGCAGATGAGACTCTGATCTGCGAATTTGCGCTATCTCTGAGCATCTCTTCGAAAAACATTCTTAGAAGAGCCTCGGCGCAAAGTCCTTTAGATCGCGGCGCCAGGTCTGCCACACATGATCTGTGCCGGGTGACTCGTAGAACACGTGCTGAATCTTCGCTTCGTCGAGTGACGCATGTAGTCTTTGAATTCCGGCGCGCATTCTCTCGGGTTCCACGGTTCCGACGCCGAGCCAGAGCAGGTGCACCTTCTTGGCAAACGCGGCTGGATCGGCAAATACGCCGTTGTAATCGGTCTTGGGATCCAATTTCCGGTCTCCAAGCACGAGCATCCCGCCTGCTCCACTGAATCCCCCAATGTAGGAAAAAAGATCGAGATGATTCAGCGTGATCTGGAATGTCTGCATACCGCCCATCGAGAGGCCAGCCATCGCGCGATGGTCTCGATCGGAAATTGTTCGGAAGGTCGAATCAATGAAAGGAATCAGGACCTGCGTCACATCGTCTTCGAACGCTGAAGCCATGTCCTGCATTGCCTTCAACATTTCGGGAGAACCGAATGGCTTTCCAGTCAAATCCGGCAGAGCTTGGCCAGCCCGACGGGCGTACCCATAGGCCATGACGATAATCATGGGTTTGCAGCCGCCCGTCGCGATCAGATTGTCGAGAATGAAGTTCGCGCGACCCTGCCGAATCCAACCCGTCTCATCCTCTCCGCCACCATGCTGGAGATAGAGCACGGGATAGTGCACCTTGGCTTCGGCGTCATACTTGGGCGGAAGATAGACGAGCGCGTGGCGCCAGGTTCCTGTCACCTTCGAGTTGTACCAAACCTCCCGCACCTGCCCGTGGGGCACGTCTTGAATCGAATAATAGGTCGAGCCCGGCTCTGGAACTTCTACGGCACTCGCGTACTTGCTTCCACCAAAAAACGCATGGCTGTTGGTATCGGCGACTTCCGCGCCATCGATGATCAATGTGTAGTAGTGCAGGCCGGGAACGAGCGGAGTTGTGGTGATTGTCCAGAACCCGTCCGGCTGCTTCTCCATATCCACTTTTGGTCCGCTCCAGAAATTCAATTTGACCTTGGTGGCTTCGGGCGCCTTCACGCGAATCTGCACTCTTCCAGCGCCGTCGACCCGGGGATATTCCGCTCCCCAGACGTTGGTCTCGGCGGGACGAAAATCACTGGACTCCTGCGCCCAAGAAATATTCGAGAGTAAGTACAGCAAGAAGATACTGGTTGCAAATCCCTTCATTGGATTCTCCTCGTAAACGTTTACGGCTTCGACCGCGCAGCCTCGTGATTCGCTGACCGCGCCACTGAGAGTTTGCTATTGCTCGACCGAGACCACGGTCACGGACTTAGGCTCGAGTTGCAGAATCAACTTGCCGCCTTGTGCCCTCGCCGAAATCGGCTTGGGGACGACGGTGTTCGGGGCTTCGAAAGTGTTTACGCTGTCCACCTTGGGCGCAGTGAGTGTCTCGCCCGAGGCAGACTTGGCATTAGTCCCAGTCACGGTCAACTCGACCTCCGCGGCTTGATGGGGATCGACATTCGTGATCTCCACCCACAGCTTGCCGTCTTTGCTTTTTACAGCCATAGCATCTAGACGGGGCAGGTTGAATTCGCCGTGCTTGTAGCTGCCCGCGTCAAACGTGACAGGAACGAACGTGGAATCCTGGAAGGGCACGTACATTTTGTAAACGTAGTAGGTCGGGGTTAGCACCATCTTCTCGTGATCGGTCAGTATCATTGCCTGCAGCACGTTGATCATCTGGGCGATGTTGGCCCCGCGGACGCGGTCGGCGTGACGAGCAAAGATGTTGATATTCAGCGCAGCCAGTATCGCGTCGCGCAAGCTGTTTTGCTGCACTAGGAACCCGGGATTGGTGTCAGGCAATGGAGCGTACCAGCCGCCCCATTCATCTACCACGAGCGCGACCTTTTTCTGCGGATCGTACTTGTCCATGATTGCCGAGTGCTTCTTGATCAGGTCATCCATCTCTAGCGTGGTCTTCAGAATCTGCGCGTATTCGTCTTCTCCGAATCCAACCGACTTGAACGCTGGCGGCCACTTCACGACCGTGTAGCTGTGCATGGAAAGGCCGTTGATGTCCCAGCTCCAAGTGTGTTGCTGGTAGGCCTTCATGACGGTTTCAGTCCAGTCGGTCCAGCGCTGTTCGCCGCCGCCCGGACCGACAGCGATCTTCAGCATTTGGTCTTTCTGCAGCTGCGCCGGATTGTAGTTGCGAACGAAGTGGCTGAAACTCTTCATCCGGTCCAAATAGTACTCGGGCGTCATATTGCCGCCGCAGTCCCAGCTTTCATTGCCGAGCCCGAGCAGAGCGACTTTGTACGGCGACGGATGCCCGTTCGCCGCGCGCTCCTTCTCGAGGGTCGTCGCCTGCGCGGCGGTCATGTACTCCAGCCAATCAGACGCTTCTTGCGGAGAACCCGAGCCCACGTTGACCGAGACGTAAGCGTCACTCCCAATCTGGTCGATGAAGTCCATGAATTCGTGCGTGCCAAAAGTGTTCGGCTCGATCACTCCGCCCCAGTCGGGATTCAGCCTCACGACGCGCTGCGGCCCGATCCCGTCGCGCCAGTGATATCCGTCGGCGAAGCAGCCTCCGGGCCAACGTACGTTCGGCACGTGAATCGCCTTCAGTGCGGCAACCACATCGTTGCGAATGCCGCGGGTATTCGGAATTGTGGAATCAGAGCCGACCCAGATTCCATCGTAAATGCCGTATCCGAGATGCTCGGCGAACTGCCCGAAAAGATTGCGGTCGATCTTCGCTCCGGGTTTGGATGCGTCAATCGACAACTCGACTTTCTGCGCGGCCATTCTCGGCGCGGCGATCGCCATAGCGATCAGAGTGAGGCCAACAAGAAGTGAACGCATAGGAAGTGATGCCCTTTGATGTGGAAGCAGGAATGTCAGGGAGCAACGACGAACGAATACTCTTGTCGCCGAAAGAATATCGACCTGACCTTTCGGAGAATAAACTGTGGATTGAGATCTATGAGCGAGTGTGAGGTCCATTTATTCTTCCCTCTTCTCCGCGACTTGGTGCGGACCAGTTCCTCGGTAGAAAGGCAAAATAGTTCAAGCGCTTTCGAAGCAGGCTTCAGTCCGTATCAATTCCCTCGCTTGCGGTTGCTGCTCCGTTCTCAAGCAACCGGGTGCGAGCGCCGTCGATTGTCGAAGCACAAGGTTCGTCTTAAGCGGATATACCTGCCGTTCACTTCCACCGCGGGATGGTTCCATCGAATCGAGCAATCCTGAGAATGCCAGCGTTACAACTCGTACACTCCTTTCCCTCGAGCCCCACGTCCCTCAACGGAAAAGGTGCAACACAGCTCGGTTCATCCCTCTTTCTGGACGAATAGACAAAAAATTAGGACTCCCAAGCAGTTCTCGTCCACCGCCAAAGAACTCTACTCAACTGTACTGAATTCTACAAATCGACCAAAGGGAGTGATTATGGGAAAGCTTAAAGGAAAAGTTGCAGTCATCACCGGTGGTGCTACCGGCATCGGCCGCTCCGCAGCAAAGCGCTTCATCGAGGAAGGCGCCTTCGTCTTCATCTTCGGCCGACGGCAGGCAGAGCTCGACGCCGCTGTGGCCGCTCTCGGGCCCAATGCCCGCGCGGTGAAGGGCTCGGTCTCCGATCAAGCCGCCCGAGTTGGCGCGCGACGACAAGGGTTTTGTGTTGACTGGCCCGGCCGTCGCCAAGTTAGCAAGTTGGAAGGAGCGGCGGCGGCCCGAGGCACTCGAAACGAGCTTGCCGGGAGTGCTTACCAGTGGCGATTGCCGTAGCGGCACCACCAAGCGGGTGGCCTTTGCCATCGGTGACGAGGCTCTGGCGGTCACTTGCGTCCACAACCTGCTAGGAACCTACGCCACTCGAGGGATTGATGTTTTGAATGAGACAAGTGCTGATAGGTCGGACGAGTCGCATTGAGGCAATCGATCTGTCGGCGATCTCACCGGCCCCGAGCGGCAGTCGAGTTTTGGCGAGTGATTGTAGTTAGTGGGAAGCCTTTCTAAGAGTGCCGTGGTTAACAGAAAACGCGAAGTAATTTGGCCTGTGACGTTTTGACAAACAAAGGCGGCGCCGATTCGAAGAATTGGCGGGAGCGACGGGACTCGAACCCACGGCCCCCTGCGTGACAGGCAGGCGTTCCGACAAATTGGTCGACGCTTTTTTGCCGACAGGTATTTTGCCGAAGACAAACCTATCTAATGCGCGCTGTGTGGAACCGCTTTCGGATGGGACCATTCTCGTTAGGCGCTTATCGTCCCCTAACATCCCCTGATTTGCCGGACGCTAGGGTTGCAAGTGCTTGAAAAGAATGGCGGGGACGACGGGACTCGAACCCGCGGCCTCTGCCGTGACAGGGCAGCGTTCTAACCAACTGAACTACGTCCCCACTCGCCAAATCAACGAGATACGCAATCGCCAGTGTTTATGCGGCTTTGCGCGATCTGCATAGAATGCACCGATTGCCCAACACAACCCAGATTATCTCCCATCGGGCAGAAGCCGCCAATAAATTATGGCCGATTCCGGCGATTCTTCGACACCGAGAACACCCTGGATCGCTAGTTGCAGGACGAGCCAGATCGAAAACAATCTCGGCGAAACCGCCAACAGGTGTTGAGCAATCTTCAGCACAGGAAACATCCTAACAGCTTCTCGTGACATTGGGAAAGGCCCGCAACGGCGGGTACTGGGTCAGTTTGAAGGAAACTGACCCACTACCCAACGGCGGCGATGAGCGGGTCCGTGAGGCGCATCGGGAGAGTGTTCAGATTGTCCTCGACCAGCTCGAACACACTCGCGCCGAATTTGGCGATGAAGGCTTCGAGTGCGGCTTCCACGGTGACTCGCGCCGGAGTCGGATCGGCGGCATCGGCGTCATGAATCGGGCTTTTTCCTCCGCACGCTCCCAGACTCGCTTCCCGGCGCTGACACGCACGAAGGCGCCAGTGCTTTGGATGGTGCCCATGATCCACTTCGTGCAGTGGCAACGTCGGTAATTCTGGTCCGTCTGCGAGCAGGGAGGATAGTGACGGGTATAAACAGTAGCAAGAAAATGCCTCCGAAAGTCTGAACTCCCGCGGAGGCTAGAGTGCGATTATTGTACGGAAACCACTAGTGCCTTGTAACTCATTAAATATACAGCATTAAAATGGTGCGGAAGGGGGGATTTGAACCCCCACGCCTTTCGGCGCCACCCCCTCAAGATGGTGTGTCTGCCAGTTCCACCACTTCCGCACTTTGTAAATTACGAATAAGCAGCAGCTTAGCTGCGTCGGCGCCTTGAGGCATTCCGGCTGCACCGGATTTTACGCCAACTCTTTGCATTCTACACGCGGGTGCGTGTAACGCATCGTAGCCTTCATGTTATCGTGCCCCGCGGCTTGCTTGCAACGTGAATAGGGTCTCTCTTTGAGTTGCTCTTCAAGCTATATGCGACAACGGATTAGGATGCGGCATCGCCCAATGGAAGCCAGATTTGAAAACGCGTGTCACCAGGCTTGGAATTAATCTGGATATTTCCACGGTGCTTTTTCACAATTCGCTGAACCGTATCCAGGCCGAGACCAGTGCCCTGGCCGACTCCCTTAGTGGTAAAAAAAGGCTCAAAGATATGGGGCTGCACTTCTTCGGGAATTCCCGGACCGTTATCGCCAATCTCGACTACCACGCAACCGTCTTCGCGGTAGGTTCGGATGCGTAGCTCGCCTTCGCCGTGCATAGCGTCAATCGCGTTATCGATAATGTTGGTCCAGACCTGATTGAGTTCGCTGCCAAACGAATTTACCAGGAGCGGCACGCGCTGATAATCGCGCTGCACCACCACTCCTTGTTTCAGCTTATGATTCAGGATTGTCAGCGTGGTTTCCAGGCTCTTTACCACGTCTACATTCTGCACCGGCGCCTGATCCATGTGAGTGTATTCCTTGATGGCGCCGACTAAATCGGATATTCGCGAAGTAGCGCTTTCGATTTCGTGCAACAGGCTTGCGATTTCCACCGAAGTTGCGATCCTTACCAGTGCGGCTCGCGCAGTATCCGCATCGAGGCTCGCAAACAACGATTCGACCGCCTCCGGCTTTATGTTCCTTCGCGCAAGGCCGGCCGCGAGCATCCACAAGTCGTTCTGTCCATGGCTGCGCAACAGGGAATCGATCTGCTCTTCCAGGTCGCTCATGGTTAAGGGGTCAGGAGGAACTACGTCTGTTTGTGTGAACGAAGCTTCCATCTTTTCGATCTCCGCCTTCTGAGCGGGCGAGAGATCACGCTTTCCAAGCTCGAGACTTGCGTTGCGAATCTTGGTTAGCATTTTGCGCAATTGGCTGGTGGCGCGTGTCGCAGCCGAAGCCGGATTATTAAGTTCATGCGCCAGCCCGGCCGAAAGCTTTCCCAAAGAAGCCAACCGGTCTCGCTGTTGTTCGAGGCGGGTGGTTTCGCGAATGCGGTCAGACATCAGGCCAACCAGACGCTGCGTCAAAACCGGCATTTTCTGCACCAGCTCCGGAAACTGCGAAGCTGAAAATCGCAGGGCGAGGCTATCTGTGATGGCTCGACCGCCTACAGTAAACTGCTTCATTCTCGAAAATGGCAGCACTCCGGTTACATCACCCGGTTCCAGGTCGAAGACTACGGTTTCACCATTGAGTTCGCCCCTGACTTGAAGATGCCCCTCGAGGATCACGAACATGGCATCGGCTGGATCACCCTGCCGTGAGTAGCTGTCGCCTGCCTTGAGATGCAGTTCTTGTGATTGGTTGATGAACCAGTCGATCTGATCGTCCGGTAAATCGGCGAATGTTGGGAAGCGAAGTAGTTGAGATTTATCGATCATTTAAACCAGCATTTAAACCTTGCTCAGATACTGATGAATGAATTGCACCGCAACCGATCCTTCTCCGACTCCGGAAGCCACACGCTTGATAGAACCATGGCGCACATCCCCCACGGCAAAGATGCCGGGGACATTAGTCTCGAGCAGGAAAGGATCCCTGTCGAGCGTCCATCCCTTCGGGCGTTGCCCGTCACGGATAAGGTCGGGACCCGTCAACAGGAAGCCGCGCTCATCGCGCTCGACGCAATCCGCCAGAAAATCTGTTCTCGGCAAGGCTCCGATGAAGATGAACATTGCACTCGCGGGGACGCGCTCAATTTTGTTGGTATCGGAACAAAGCACTGAAATCTCTTCCAGATGCGTCTGGCCGTGGGCCTCGGATACGCTGGCGTGTGTCCACA
>JBEKRY010000047.1:0-23333 GCA_049517555.1 Candidatus Sulfotelmatobacter sp.
TGACAATCAACCCATGCTTCTTCGCAATCTCGAGGATCGCAGTCAACTCCGCCGGATGTCCCGCGTAATCCACTGGAAGAATCGCCCGCGTCTTCGCAGAGATTTTCTGCGCGACTTCTTCGGGATCGATGTTGAGCGTATCCCGGTTGACATCCGCAAACACCGGAGTTGCTCCCTGATACAAAACGCAATTCGCCGTAGCGGCGAACGTCATGGGCGTGGTAATAGCCTCGTCTCCAGACTTGAGCCCTGCCGCAAAGGCCGCCGCATGCAAAGCGGCGGTACCCGAACTGAAACTCACTGCATGATCCGCCCCTATGCGCGCCGCGAACGCCTCTTCAAACTCGGCAACCTTGGGCCCGGTTGTGAGCCAATCGGACCGCAGTACTTCGACCACAGCCTGAATATCGGCCTCGTCCACCGACTGCCGCCCGTAAGGAAGGAAATTCGTGCGCACGGGCGATCCCCCATTGATGGCAAGGGTGCGGGGGCTGACCGTCGTCATACCCACGTCGCTGAGCTCATCGTCGTACTCATATTTTGTCGCGCTCATGTGGCGGCACATCATGTGGCTGCAGGTGATGACGGCCTTAGGCTGGAACCCGCGCCGGGACCGGCTGTTCCTCGGGTGCGGCAGGTGCAATCAAGTCCTGCAATTCGCGGTTCGTAAGCCAGCGTTCATTGGTGTCGCTGGCATAGCGGAAGCCTTCCGGCAGCGGTCGGCCCTGCACCCAGTTCTCGCGCCTCCACCACGGATGCGACGGCTGAATAATGTAGCGGTCGTCGACCTCGAGCGCATTCCGCGCTTCGTCCTCCGAGACCAGCACTTCGTGCAACTTCTCTCCCGGACGAATCCCGATGGTCTCAATCTCGCACCCCGGCGCAATGGTTTCCGCCAGGTCGACCAGCCGCATGCTGGGAATCTTGGGGACGAAGATTTCTCCGCCGTGCATCTGCTCGATGCTGCTCACCACAAACCGCACGCCCTGCTCCAGCGTGAGCCAGAATCGGGTCATGCGGGCATCGGTCAGCGTAATGCGGCCGCGGCGCTTCTGTTCCTGAAAAACTGGAATCACGCTGCCCCGGCTTCCCACCACATTTCCATAACGCGCGCAACTGAATCTTGACCCCTGAGCGCCGGCATACGCGTTCGCCTGCACAAACATTTTCTCGGCGCACAGCTTGGTAGCGCCGTATAGATTGATCGGATTCACTGCCTTATCGGTGCTCAGCGCCAGAACCCGCCGCACTCCCTGATTGATGGCGGCATCAATCACATTGCGCCCGCCCATGATGTTGGTTTGAATGGCCTCGAAAGGGTTGTACTCGCAGGCTGGCACCTGCTTGAGCGCAGCCGCGTGAATCACGATCGTGATTCCGGCAAACGCCCGTTCCAGACGTGCCTCGTCGCGCACGTCGCCCAGAAAATACCGCAGGCTGGGATGGTCCAGTCCAGCCGCACGCATGTCGTGTTGCTTGAGTTCATCGCGGCTGAAGATCGCCAGGCGTTTCGGCCCATACTCCTTCAGCATGATTTCAACGAATTTCTTCCCGAACGACCCGGTCCCGCCCGTCACCAGAACTGACTGTTCCGACCAATTCATCCCATCCGCCTCGTTCCCGCGAAAATCAGACAAGCTGCGGCCAAATCGCTCCAACGGCTCTCATCGTTTATGCCCGCTAGTATAGCGGACTTTCCCGTAATCGGGCGCGCGCGATCACGCTTCACGTGCGATGGCCTCGGTGAAAGATCGCCCGCGGTTTTTTTGCCGATCCCTTTTTGCCCATCCAATGCTAAAATGGCCTGCGAACTCTTCACATCACTCAGTGCAAAACAATTCCCTGCGCGATAGACCAGCCTCTTCGACTCGGGACTTCGTTATTGTGTGCAGGACGGCCCCGTGCGGGCTTTTTGAGCAGTTACAGAATCGTTGAGGAGCAGGCATGGATTCAGGACCCCTGGTGCAGGCCAGTAACTCCATCATTCGCGAATTACCGCCGACCCCAAATTTGGATCTGGGACGACTGGGGCCCCGTCTTTATGCCGATCTGCCCCCGCAGGAATCCGCCATCGGTGATTCGATTCGCGTCCTGCAAAAGCGGAAATGGGTCGTTCTGATTTGCCTGGTAACCATCTTCTCCGTGGTTGCTATCGCCAGCCTCAAGATGACACCGGTTTATGAAGCCGGTGGAACCATTGAGATCAATAAACCCGATGCCAGCCTGAACTTTCAAAACTCCGCCTCGTTCAGTCTGGATTATTTCGACCCCACTGAGTTGGAGACCGACATCAAGATTCTGCAGAGCAATCTTCTGGCTCTGCAAGTCATCCAGGAACTGCATCTCGACCGAGGCGCGGAGTTCGCGAGTCAGGCGCCTCCACCTGTCGATCTTGCCCCCGATCCGTTGCAATCCGATCCCGCTCAAGCCGCGGCCATGGTGGGCAGCTTCAAAGGCAGTCTGCGAGTGGCTCTCGTCCCCAACACCCGCATCATCGAAGTCCATTACCGCAGCGCCGATCCCCAGAAGGCTGCCAATGTTGTGAACACTCTGATGCAGACCTATGTCGAGAACAATTTCAAGGCCCGTTTCGATTCCACCATGCAGGCCTCGGACTGGCTTCAGCGCCAACTGGTTGATCTGCAGATGAAGGTCGAAGCCTCCCAAGAAAAGCTGGTGCGCTATCAGAAAGAGCACGAGATCCTGGGCATCGACGAGAAGCAGAACATCACCATGGCGAAGTTGGATGAGCTCAACAAAGAACTCACGATTGCCGAAGGTGAGCGCATGGACAAGGAGGCTCTCTATCGCATAGTCGAGTCGGGGGACCCGGACGCAATCACCTCCAGCGCTGGCGGCCTGGAAGACGCCGGCCCCGGCGGACAATCGGCATCGCAACTGCTCGAAGTTCTTCGCTCCAGGCAAGCCGATTTCAAGATTCAGGCTGCGGATTTGAGTACACAGTTCGGCCCCGCCTATCCCAAGCTGACGCAGCTGAACAATCAACTGAAAGAGATCGATGCGCAGATTCAAGGAGAGATGAAGAAGGTCGTGAGCAAGGTTCACGGTCAATACACGACAGCCCTGCAGCGCGAAAGCATGTTGCACGACGCGCTTGAAAGGCAGAAGCAGGAAGCCAACAAACTCAACGAAAGCGCCATCGAATACAACATCATCAAGCGCGACTCTGAAACGTATCGCACGCTCTACGAAGGTCTGCTGCAGAAGCTGAAAGAAGCCGGCGTTTCGGCGGGACTGAAATCCAACAATTTCCGCATCGTGGATCGAGCCTCCACCCCGGCTGCGCCTATCGAACCCAACGTCCCGCGAAACCTGCTGTTTGCCCTGGTCCTCGGCTTGGCCTCCGGGGTTGGACTCGCATTCATGCTGGAGGGGCTAGACAACACCGTGCGCACCACCGAGCAGGCCCAAGCTATCTCCGGCTTGCCTTCGCTGGGCATGATTCCTCTTGGTTCCAGATCAGCCCGCGAAGGCCCGAATCCCAAGCGCCTGGTCATCGCCACCTCGAAGGAAGCAGTAGAACTCGTGACCCAGGTCCGGCCGCAGTCGCAAATGGCGGAATCGTATCGCGCCCTGCGCACCTCGCTGCTGCTGTCGAACCTGGGAGCTCCGCCCAAAGTCATTATGGTGACCAGCGCTCTGCCGCAGGAAGGCAAGACCACCACCAGCATCAATTGTGCCGTCGTGCTGGCTCAGAAAGGCGTCCGGGTCCTGCTGATTGACGCCGACTTGCGCCGCCCCAGCATTCACAAAACGCTCGGCATGGGTCCACACAGCGGATTGAGCAATGTATTAACCGGCAGCACCACACTGGAGCAGGCGATCACGCGCACCGCGATCCTTCCCAATCTGTTTGTCCTGGCGGCGGGCACGCCGCCACCCAACCCGGCCGAACTGTTAGCCTCCAGCAACATGCGTGAAGTGCTCGCTCAGTTACGCGAACAGTATGACCACATCGTCATCGACACACCTCCGTCGCTCTCGGTGACTGACGCGGTCGTGCTCTCGCCCCGCGCCGATGCCGCCGTGCTCGTCATCCGATCCGGCCAGACCACCAAAACCGCGCTGCGGCGCTCGCGCGATATTCTTATGCAGGTCAACGCCAAGGTCGTCGGCGTGCTGCTCAATGCCGTCGATCTGAGTTCTCCCGACTACTATTACTATTACGAGTACAAGGGAAAGTACGCCAGTTATTATCGGGACGAACCTTCGTCCGGGCACGATGAGGACGGCGACGAAGCGGAAGAAAGATCACCCTCGTCAAGCAGTGCCTAGCAAAAGGTTTTCCAGCCACATAATTAATAACTAATAATGAAGATTCCTCTCAACAGTCCGGCTCGCAAGCGGCTGGTCGTGGGCCTCGCCGTCGCCTTCGCGGTCGTCTACGTTGGCCTGGCCGCAACCCGCTTCGCGGCTTCCTGGCTGGGAAGCCGCGTACAGTTATCCAGCCTGAAAAAGGCTGCCTGGCTCGATCCCGGGAACGCCGATTATCGCAATCATCTGGGCCGGTTCTACGATCTCGTCGCCCGCGATCCAGCCTCGGCGGTGGGACAATACCAGGCAGCTGTGTACCTTAATCCGCATTCCGCCCGTTACTGGTTCGACCTGGCCAGCGCCTATCAGGTTCTGGGCGACACGGCCGACCAGACGTCCGCTCTGGAGCACGCCATCCAGGCCGATTCCATGACGCCCGACGTAGCCTGGGAGGCCGCGAATCTCTACCTGGTGCAGGGCGAAAATGAAAAAGCCCTGCGCGAGTTTCGTGTCGTACTCGCCAATGACAACTCCCTTGCTCAAACTGCCATCCAGTTCTGCTGGCGCATCAAGCCAGACGTGGATGTGCTGCTGCAGGATTTTGTGCCTCCCCGCAACGACGCCTACACTGCCTTCCTCACTCTTCTGGAAGCGAAGGAAGAGACTGCGGGCACAGCAAAAGTCTGGGCAGCCTTGATGCAGACCCATCAGCCCTTCGAACGCGACCAGGCCGACCAATACATCCGCTATCTCGTCCAGCATAAGGATGTTGACCAGGCAGTATTGGTCTGGCGGCAGACCGCCGAGCGCTTCGGCCTTACTTCGTACTTGCCCTCCTCGAGCAATCTGATCGTGAACCCCAACTTCAGCCTGAACGTGCTAAACACGGGCTTTGACTGGCAACATCAGAGCCAGTCGGGCGTCAAGCTGGAACTCGATCCCACCGACTCCCACGCCGGCCGGCAGTCCCTGAGCATAACCTTTGACGGCCCGGGAATCAGCGACGCGGGCATTTATCAACTCGTTGCCGTGCAGTCCAATACCTCCTACCACTTTTCGGCTTATTACAAGAATGTGGAGATGGAAGGAGCCGGAGGACCGCATTTCACCATTCAAGACATGTACACGCAAGCGGTTTATTACGAGAGCGATGAATTGACCAATGCAGGTTTCTGGAAATCAGCGGAGGGCGATTTCACGACCGGACCCGATTGCAAATTGGTGGTGTTGCACATTCGGCGGCTTCCGGCGGGCAGTCCAATCCGTGGTAAGCTCTGGATCGACGATTTTCATCTCACCAGAAAACCGTCCTAGTCTGCCCGTTGCCGGAGAAATAACCGCACCCTGATGCGCACTCACAAAACAAAACCGAAGCAGCCGGTCGATCGCCAGGTCGCTCGCCAATCGCAGGCCAGGCAGATTGACGCAATCCTGCTTTACGGAACTTTCGGATTGCTTATGTTCGGTCCGGTCGCCTTTGGGGCTGTCGAACCCTGGTCAATTTTCATTCTCGAAGCCGGCTCCGCGATCCTCATAGGTCTCTGGCTTCGCAAGCAATTCCTCGACGGCGAATTCACTATCGAGTGGAACCCCCTGTTCCTTCCCATGTCGGGGTTCGGTCTTCTCATTCTGCTGCAGATCGTTTTCGGCGTCACCGCCTATCGCCACGACACCATCTCTGGAGCGTTGTTGTACTGCGCCTACGCCATGCTCTGTTTCCTGTCGGCGCAGACGCTGCAGCGCAGCTCGCAGGCACGCACCATCGCGGTCATCCTTGCCCTCTACGGTTTCACCATCGCTGCCTTCGCCCTGCTGCAGGGCATCGCTCCCAACGGCAAGCTGTTCTGGGTTCGCCAACCCAGCATGGGCGGCGCGATCTACGGTCCCTACGTGAACCACAACCACTATGCCGGGCTCATGGAAATGTTCGTGCCCATTCTGCTGGTCCTGGCGCTGACGCGACTGGTCGGCGATAGGGAGCGCATCGCTGCCGGCGTTGCCGCCGCCATCATGGTGGGTACGATTTTTCTTTCCGGATCACGCGGCGGCATGCTCGCCATTTTCGTGGAGCTGGCCTTCTTCGCCGCCGTACTGCTGCGCCGACGAAAAAGCACTCACATCGCCGTCGGCGTGGTTGCCTTTGCGATCGTACTCGTCGGCTTGCTGACCTGGCTGGGCGGAAAAGAGCTGACCGCGCGCGTTTCCAGCATCTCCACCGAAGCCCGCACGGAACTTTCCGGGGGCATGCGCCTCTCCATTGACCGCGACGCCCTGCGGATGTTCCGCAACAAGCCCGTGCTCGGCTGGGGCCTGGGAACCTTCCCTGTGGTCTACCCGCAGTACCGCAGCTTTTATACAAACTTCTTTGTGAATGAAGCCCACAACGACTATCTGCAGTTACTGTCGGAGATGGGAGTGCTCGGTTTTGGCGTCATGATCTGGTTCCTGGTCGTACTTTATCGCTCGGCCCTGCCCAAGATCGATAACTGGATGTCCGACGTGAGCAGTGCCGTCACTCTGGCTTGCACCCTTGGCTTTACCGGAATCCTCGTCCACAGCCTGCTCGACTTCAATCTGCAGATTCCCGCCAACGCGGCGCTCTTCTACGTCCTATGCACGATCGCCGCCGCCCGGCCGCTGCTGCAGCGTTCCAAGAAACGCAAACCCGCATCCACGGAAAAGGAACAGATGTTCCCAGCTTCAGAAGTGGTCTAGCCGCACCAAAGGCGCGCCCGGCAGAACGGATATTGCGGTAGGAAAGCGCGCACTTCGAGGAATCGCATGAAAGAAAGGCTTCGATGGCGCACTTTAAACCTGCGGCTCTCGTAGCCTCTCAGCCTTAGGAAGGGCGCGAAAGAAAGTTAAAGCCGGTTACGGTACGGTCGGGCTGGCCGGGTTGTCGTTCTTGACCAGCACCCAGGTCGTGACGCCCACAATGGCACTCGCGCCAATGCCTATCGCGTAAGGAGAATTTAGGAGTCCTCCGGTCGCTGCCGGAACCGCTCCCGGAACCGCTTTCTTTCTCTTCTTCTTGCCGTTCTGATCGGTAGGAGTGTTTGTGGAAATCTCGTCGCGGGTCGTGTCCTGACCTTGGGCCAGCGTAACCACGCTCTGGCCGTCGCTGATCGTGAGGTTGCCCTTACGCGCGAAGATCCTGACCTGCCCATCCAAATCCGAAACATTGAATTCCGTCCACGCATTCGATGCGGGCATCACTTTCACATCCCCCGCGGTGGCGGCAATTTCCTTCGACGTCGATACCGTCACCCCGCCATGCTGGATGTCCACCGACGACCCCTGAAATTCGACCAGAGAGTCCGACAGAACCGTGATGCTGGAACCGGACTGGTTGATATTCGCCACGGAATCAGAACGCGTCTGCAGAAGATCACCGGAGAAGATTGCTGAAGTAGCGCGAGGAACATGCGCGCCATTCACCCAAGCCGCGCCGTTTGTATAAAGCATCGCCGCGTTGGAATCCGCGGCAAACACCGAACCGGGGAATAGAAGCATGAGCACGCAACTAACCATACCGCGAAACGCGGACTTCCCCATTCCCACACTCCGTTAATAACTGTTTTGGTGACCTTGCTCCGAATCGTACCCTCCTCGTTGTTGTCAGTCAATGCCTTTTGTGTTAGTGACACCGTTTTCCAGTGGAAAACCCCCATACAACTCCACGGCGCTACCCGCTCTGGACGAGCGATCTTGCTCAATGCCACCGTTCCACGACTGTCCACCACAGAAATTTCAGCCATTCATCCAGGCACGTCTTCGCCCATTGCCGGTTGGTCCACCATCGAGTCCCGAACTGGGACTCATCGTGAGCACCCGCCACCGAGAAAGACTTCCCAGGAACTTCGCGGCGAAAGATATTCAGGGCGCGGCGGGTATGAAACTCCGACGTCACAATCAATATCCGGCGGCCCGGTTCGCCCGCCAGGCATTTCTCTGCATCGTGCGATTCTTCCCGCGTCGAGAGCCCCACGATCGGACAGATCCGGATCGATGCCGCCTGAGGAAGATTCTGGACGTACTTCTCGGCAATCTGCAATTCGGAAGACTCGTAAATCCTCGCCGCCGCCGGAACGTCAATCAGTACCCGCTGGCCGTAGCCCTGATCCAGCAACTGCATGGCGCGCGCCGGACGGCGATCCGTCTCGCCCGCCAGCACCAGAATCACGTCCGAAGGCTCCGGGGCGTCCACCACCAGCAACCGGCCGGCATTCGCCGCGAACATCAGCACGAAGACCAGCATAAGCGCAGCCAGCAACACCGCAACCACCCGGAACCATTTTTTTCGGCTCAGGTCTTTCTTGCTCAGATCTTTCTTGCTCAGATCTTTCTTGCTCAGGTCTGTGGTCAAGCGATCAACTCTCCGGGGATTCCCGTATCGGTCTTCATCTTCCTCCCGCTCTTTTAGACCGGCTCATCGCGAAGATGCCATTCTTCTGCGTGCTAAAATCGAAATGTTTCTCAGTGCTTCTCTTACCCTTCATTCCGGAATATTCATGACGACTTACTCCGCGACCGATCCCTCTGTCGATCAACTCAAAACTAAAATTCAGCAACACCAGGCCCGCATTGGCATCATCGGTCTCGGCTACGTCGGCCTTCCTTTGGCCTTGCTCTACAGCGAACAGAAGTTCCGGGTGACCGGCTTCGACATTGATGCTCGCAAGATCGAAACTCTGGCCAAGGGCGGTTCCTACATCTACCGCATCGCGGCGGAGGAAATCCAGTCCGCCCAGGCGCACGGCTTTTCCGCAACTGCCGACTATTCGCAACTCACCGCCATGGACGCCATCATCATCTGCGTGCCGACGCCGCTGAATGAATATCACGAGCCCGACCTCAGCTTCATCACCGACACCACTCATTCCATCGCTCCGCATTTGCGCGCCGGACAGTTGGTGATCCTCGAGAGTACGACATATCCTGGCACCACCGAAGAAGTGATGATCCCAATCCTCGAAAAAGAGAACCGGGCCGGGCTCAAAGCCGCGCGCAATGGTGAGTTCACGGGAAAAGAATTCTTTGTGGCGTTTTCCCCGGAGCGCGAGGATCCCGGCAACACCACGGTCGCCCGGCGCGACATTCCAAAAGTCATCGGAGGATTAAATCCGCAGGCGTCTGAACTCGCCGCTGCCCTCTACGGTTCCATCTTCACTCGCACCGTCCCAGTGTCTTCTCCAGCGGCCGCGGAAATGACCAAACTGCTGGAGAACATTTACCGCTGCGTGAACATCGCCCTGGTCAACGAACTCAAGTTGCTGTGTCTGCGGATGGGCATCGACATCTGGGAGGTCATCGCGGCCGCCTCCACCAAGCCGTTCGGCTTTCATCCGTTCTATCCCGGCCCGGGCCTCGGCGGGCACTGCATTCCGATCGATCCCTTCTATCTCTCTTGGAAAGCCAAGGAGTTCGATTTCCAAACCCGCTTTATTGAGCTGGCGGGCGAGATCAACAACAACATGCCCTACCACGTTTTGTCTTCGGTGGCTGGCGCGTTAAACAAGCACAAAAAAGCGGTGAATGGCGCCCGTGTGCTCGTGCTGGGCGTGGCCTATAAGAAAGACATCGACGATCTGCGCGAGTCGCCTGCGCTCACCATCATCGAACTGCTGCAAAAGGACGGAGCTCAGGTCAGCTACAACGATCCTTATTTTCCCTTCATTGGCAAGGGCCGCAAGTACGATCTGCAGATGAAGTGCGTGGAATTGGAGAATCTGGGCCAGTACGATTGCGTCCTGATCGTCACCGATCACTCCGACTACGACTATCGCCGCATCGTGCAGGAATCCCAATTGGTGGTCGACACCCGCAACGCCACCCGTGGGCTGGAAAGCCCGAAGATTGTGCGATGCTAAAGAAGATTGTCCGCTGCTAGAGAGGCCGGCGAAAGACTGTCACCGACCTTCGGAGAAAGTGGCCGGGGCTTCAAACGCTGCTGTCCCGCTTCGTGAAATCTGTTCCCGCAGTCACGTAGTTTTGGGCATAGCCCCACGATGGCAACCCTACGGTTCGCCGCCAGGTTTTCGTAACAGATTGATTACATGGAGTTTGCAATTCTCCTCTATTTCGAAAAGTGGTCAATATCGTGCAGAACTCACCCAAAGTGAAAAGGTAAACTTCACCTGCACCTGCCTGTCAAGATTCCCAGTTGCTCGATAGAGCAGGAAAACTTTTACACTACATACAGGGTTTCAACCATTGCATCTTCAACCGTCGCACGCTAAACCAATGCAGCACAGACAGCATTAGAGTTGACTATGTCGTTGTCCTCAAACGAATCGGCCCTGTTCTCCCCACTCCCGCGCTGCAACGTGCCCTGGTCTGATTTTGTTTTGAGTTACTGCGTGCAGGCGGTGGTCATCGCGATTCTTGTCTGGATCCCGGTTCTCCATCCTGAAATTCTCCAGGGCCCGACCAGGGATTACCACGCCATCGAATTGGTCCCAACTCCGGTCCCGTTCACTCACACACCGCAGCGCCAGCTTCCAAAGCCAGTTCTTGTTGCGAAGCTCGATCTAGCCAAACTCGATCGTCCGCCCGCAGCCTTGCAGCTGCCTGCCCCTCAACCGAAGCCGAAAGTCGAGGCTACGCCCGCCCCGGAGGTGCAAATCGCCGAGAAGAAGCTTGATCCTCTGCCTCTGTCCGCGGCGCCGGTGATTCCCAAACAAATTGTAAGAATCAACACTTTCTCGACCGGTAGTTCGGCGCCACAAACTCTTGCGCGCTCTCCGCAACCAGTCCAGACCGGCGGCTTCGGCGATCCCAACGGCATTCCCGCGAAAACGACTCAGACCAGGGCTGTCAACATCGCCCAGGCCGGCGGATTCGATATGCCAACCGGACCTGGCTCCGGCAACGGAAGCGGCGGAGCCAATGGCGCGCACGGCGTGGTTGCCAGCGCGGGATTCGGCAATGGTGTTGGCATTCCCGACGCGCATTCTTCCCGCGGCGCGGTACGCTCGGCGGGATTCGGCGACGCCGACGTTCCCGCTCCACCCACCGTTCAATCGCGTCCGGCGGCACAAGCCGCGGAAAAAATCGTGCCCGCGGAAATCCTTTCCAAGCCGGCTCCGGTCTACACTGCGGAAGCCCGCACCCAGCGCATCGAAGGTGAGGTACTGCTCGAAGCCGTTTTTGAAGCCAGCGGCAAAATACGCGTATTAAGAATAGTTCGCGGACTCGGCCATGGTCTGGACGATGCAGCGGTACAAGCCGCCCAGCAGATTCGATTCAAACCAGCCCTGAAAGACGGCCAACCCTCGGACTCAACCGTCGTGTTGCACATCATCTTTCAGTTAGCGTGATTTCATTGACTTTACTTCCAGTTAGCGTGATCGGGTTTCAGAAGGTTTTTATGCGGCATGTTAAGCTGACCGTCCGTTTGGGCTCCGTTGTGGCTCTTCTTTTGTTGGGTTACGTCTTCACAGCCCTTGCGCAGGACTCTCCCTCTCCGGCACAACCAGCCATGAATCCGGCGACCGCGCCATCCAGCGCGCCCGCTCAAAGCGCCGAGTCGATCCCGCCTGCAGCCATCACGCTCAATGATGTCTTGGATCACGTAGTGCAGCGCGAGCACATGTTCATGGCCCAGATGCGTCACCTGCATCCCATGATCGAGACCTACCTGCAGGACCTGAAGAGCGACGGCTCCGGCAACACCACTCCGGTCAAAGACCAATATTTTCTCGGCCGCCTCGACATGAGCGATGGCCCCGAGGACGTTTCTTTCGTCGGTCAGCCCGGATTCGGCCATCGCATGCTCGCCAAAATGACCGGAGTCTACTCCCTGCAGTTTCTTCCCATGGGCTTCGCTCAGATGGTCATTCTCGACACTGATTTCCAGAAGCAGTTTTATAACTTCAGTTTCGTGCGGCGCGAGTTTCTCGGAGAAGTCCGCTGCCTGGTGATCGATGTCCAACCTCGGGAAGACCAGAAGATCCCGCGCTTCAAGGGCAGGATCTGGGTGGAAGATCAGGATTACAACATCGTCCGCTTCAACGGAAGCTACTATCCGCAGCCCAAAGTCAATTTCTTTTTCCACTTCGACAGTTGGCGCCTCAACATGCGCCCCGGAACCTGGCTGCCCGCTTACGTCTACACCGAAGAATCGAACCTCAAGACCGGACTCACCAAGACGATCCACTTCAAGGCGCAAACCCGCCTCTGGGGCTACGACCTACAGAATCTGGGTAAGAGCTCAGAATTCACTCAGATTCTCGTCGATTCTCCGCAGTCGATTACCGACCAAAGCCCCGTCGCCGCCGATGCTACTCCGGTAGTTGCCGAGCGCATGTGGGAACAACAAGCCGAAGACAACGCCATCGATCGTCTTCAGAAGATCGGCTTGCTCGCGCCTCCCGGCGAGGTCGACAAAATCCTGGCGACAGTAGTCAACAATCTACTGGTCACCAACAACATCGATCTGCAGGGCGACATTCACTGCCGCGTTTTGTTGACTGCGCCGCTCGAGTCATTCACCATCGGCCGCACCATCGTCCTCAGCCGCGGTCTGCTTGACGTTCTTCCCGACGAAGCTGCCCTGGCCATGGTTCTGGCCCATGAACTCAGCCACATCGTGCTGGGACATCACTTCGACACCAAGCTCGCCTTCGACGATAAATTGTTTTTCCGCGATCAAGACTCCTTTAAGAGTCTCGACTTCAAGCACACTCCCGCGGAAGAGGAAGCGGCCGACAACAAGGCTCTCGAGCTCTTAAAGAACTCGCCCTACAAAGACAAGCTGGGCAATGCAGGATTATTTCTGAAGGCATTGCAGGAGAAAGCGCCCGAGTTGCGGAATTTGATTCGTCCTCACCTGGGAAACAGCTTTGCCGGTGGCAAGAACGTCCGCATGGCGAGCCTGCTGGCTTCCGCCCCGGCGCTCGACGAGAAGCGCCTCGACCAGATCGCGGCTCTGCCTCTCGGAGGCCGAATCCGAGTCGATCCCTGGACCGATCAGGCCGAACTCTCCAAGGCCAAGCCGGTTGCCTTGACGTCGGCGCGCGAAAAAATGGAGTTCGAGATTACTCCATTCTTCCCCTACCTCACCCGGTTATCCACCGGCGGCACGGAGAAGGCCGCACTCACCACGGCGTCACCGTCAGAGTCACAACACAAATAAGAGATTGGGAAAAAACGAAAGGATGCGCAGGCTCAAGCCTGCGCCTGCGGCAGAATCGAGGGGCTCATACACCGTAGCGCCTTATCGATTGCCTCAAAAAGTGCCGGAGTCGCCGCTTACTGAATCGCGCTGCCGACTTGAGAAAACACGTTGTTGGCATTCGACCCGATGAGCCGGATCGTGCCCACGACAATCACCAGAATCACAGCCAACATCACTGCGTATTCCGCAATGTCCTGTCCACGCTCATCGTTCCAGAGCTGCTGTAAACGTTTCGCCACGGGGCTCCTCTTTCTCGCTTCCGAATAACTGCGCCTGCCATCGGTCTGGGACGCAGCCGCTTATACTAACCGTACCCGAGCTGCTTAGAAACTCTATGGAAATTCTAGTATTCCGACTCTAACCCGCCAATGGCACATAAGTGCCAGCGAATGACCCGTCTGGGGACGCCCCAAGTTCAGGCAATGCTCTTCAGCGGCAGTGCCTGATTCACCGCAAACAGCGCGAGTTCCAGCCGCGTCGACACCCCCAGCTTGTCAAAGATATTGCTGAGGTGGTGCTTCACGGTATCTTCGCTGATCTTGAAGTATTCCGCTATTTCCTTGTTGGAGTACCCCGCGACCACTGCCGAAACGATTTCCAGTTCACGGGGGGTCAGACCAAATTTCCTCTGCCGCGCCTCATCATGCGAAGACTGCATCAGCGTGCGCAGATACTGCACCAGGTTCGAGACGCTTTCCCGCCCGACCCAGTATTCGCCTTCCATCACCGTATGAATCGCTTTCAACAACAACTGCGTTGCGGAATCTTTCAGCACTACACCGCGGGCGCCGAGTTGCAGCGCTTCCACGATCTGGCTTTTTTCCGCTGCCGCCGTCAGCAGAATCACCCGCACTGGAGTCGCATTGGCGGGCATACTCAGTTCGCGCAGAGCTTCTAATCCCGGATGCTTGGGCATCGCCAGATCGAGCAGCAGAATGTCGGGCTTCAGTTGCTTCGCCAGTTTCACCGCCTCGGCGCCGTCCGACGCTTCCCCTAGAACCTTTAAGTCAGCTTCGGCTTCCAGCAACCGCCGCAGACCGTCGCGGAAGATCGGATGGTCATCGGCAATCACGAGACGAACCGGCTGCGTTTTTCTAAAATTCATGAGGCACTTCTCCGCTCCGAGGCACGCTGATTTCCAGGCGAGTTCCCTGTCCGGGATTTGATTCTACCGTGAGTTCGCCGGCAATCAAAAGCACTCGTTCCTTTATGATCATAGGCCCTTTCCCCGCTTCTTCCATCTGATTCTGGTTGTAACGGCCCGCGAAAGGAAACCCCTTGCCGTCGTCTTCCACCGTTAGATTCCATTTGTCGGGGCTCGATCCCAAACGCACCAGCGCATGCCGCGCCCCGCTGTGCTTTCTCACGTTGACCAATCCCTCCTGCACAATGCGCAGGATTTCGCGACAGACGCGTTGCGGCATGTCCAGATCCTCGAGGTCGGTGACAAAACGCGCCTGGATTCCGGTCTCCCGCTGAAAGCGCTCCACCGTGTCGGTCAACACCCCCAGCAGCCGTTGCGAATCCACGTCGATGGCTTTCATCTGCTGCATCAACTCCCGCAGCTTGAGCACTTCTTCGCGCAGCAATCCCTGGATGCGGCCTAATTCTGACCCGATCGGCTTGCCGGCGTCGGCTTGGCGACGCAATACATCGACTTGCATTTCCACGGCAATCAGAGATTGCACCGCGCCGTCGTGCAGTTCCCGGGCAAAGCGCGCGCGTTCGGCCGCTCCCGCCCGGCGCCGCAGCCGGTGCAAAAGGTAAACGTTATAGATGGCCGGCCCAACCTGATGGACCATATCAAGCAGAAAGCGCAACTCCTCCTGCTTCTCGCCCCGCCACGAAGGGTTGAACAGAAAGACCCGGCCTCTCCACTCACTCCCAAAAAGAAAAGCCACCGTAATCAGCGAGTCGAACTTCTGCGCATCCTTCTGTATGTCCCGCAGCTGAGAAATTGGCAACAAGTTCGCCACGGGCACAGCGTGGCCAGTGTCGTCCAACGCCAGAGTGGTCCACCGATCCCCGCGCACCGAGGCGTAACACACCTCCCCCGGAAAATCATCGAGATAGGTTTTCGCGTCGCGTGAGCCCGAATCCAACCAGCGAAACTCGGACGGAACACGCCCATTCGCCTGCTCTAACTCTCCCACGAAGACCCGTTGGCTATGCGATTCCTGCGACGCCACCACCACCCGCGATGCCCCATACATCGACATGGCTTCCTGGAAAATCTGCTCGATCGTCCCCGTCAGTCCCGCTTCTACCCGCACCCGCGACAGCGTCCCGGTCACAACCGCCTTCTCCGCCCGCAGATGCTTCTGCTGCTCGGCCAGATATCCCAGCAATAAGCCCATCACCAGCAGGTAGACTGACAGCATGAACAGGCGTTGTGGTTGGAACTCCGGTACGTTCACCCGCAATCCGAAAAAACCTGGCGCGCCCAGGGGACCGAACCAGCGGTGAACGAGAACAAACCTTTCGATCCACAACAGTGCGACTTCAGCGGCGGCCGTGCCGAGCGTTTCCCACAGTCCCCAACGATAGGCCGCCGCAGCCAACACGAAGAAAAAGAAAAGATAAAAAGGCGCTCGCGGTCCTTCCGCGAAAATCGAAATCAACGCGGGCCAAACGATATCCCCGGCGTGCACCAGCAGGCGAAAGCCCGCAGTCGACCGTTCTCTGCGCCGGAGCAGCATTAGGATAAGGATGCCGTTCGCCAAATAAAACACGAACAGACCATAAGCCGCCCACGAATTCCCCAGTTCAGTGGGATCCATGCGGATCGCCACCAAGGTCGAAACCGCCAGGAACACGCGTGCGGTCGCCAGCCAGCGTTCAATCCGCCGCGTCTCCCCCGGATCAGGCGGAATCCTCAATCTCCAGGAGTGTCGATATTGTTCAAACAGAGGATTCAATCGCGTCCCTCTCCACGGGCGTGACGGCTGCGCTGCATATTATTGAATAACAAAAGCTTACCGGCAAGTGGCGGCGCGGTGTACGCCCCTCCAGCCCGACTGAGCTGCTTGGCATCGAGCGTGCATAGGTTACTACAGTAATCAGCGTCACCTCGGGCTCCCGTCTAAAATGACGGCAGAGGATTGTCTTGGCCAATCGTTACAAAGTGTGGCTCGCGGCAGTTGCCGGCTTGTTGGCGACCCTGATTTTCGCCGCTCTAGCCCTGCCCAGATCGTTCCGCCTGACCGCATCCAGTGATATTGTCCAGTGTTTGCTGTTAGCTTCCGGGGCAGCTGCCTTTGTCCCCTTGGCTTTGCGCTCTCAGGGGCGCCAACGGCTTTTCTGGTCGCTGATCACTCTCGGCATTTCTTTCCAGCTCACTTACCAATTACTTTGGACTTACTACGAAGTCATCCTCCGCAGCGACGTGCCTGACCTGTTTGGCGGCGACGTCATTCTCTTCCTGCACATTGTTCCGCTGATGGCCGCCTTGGCCCTTCGTCCCCACGTTTCGCGAGACGAATATGCCGCCCGGGTCGGACGTCTTGATTTTGCTCTTTTGCTGATGTGGTGGTTCTATCTTTACGTCTTGATCGTCATTCCCTGGCAATCCGTCGTGGCCGACATCCCCGCATATGACCGCAACCTGAACGCGGTCTATCTCGCGGAGAAGGTCGCACTTCTGGCCGGCCTGGTCGCCTGCTGGATCGGCAGCAAAGGGGAATGGAGAAAGCTATACGCCGGCCTGTTCGCCACGAATTTGTGTTACGCCGCCAGCTCCACTGTCGCCAACTGGGCGATTGCCCGCAAGTTGTATTACAGCGGCAGCCTCTACGATATTCCCCTGGTCGCTCCTATGGCCTACGTCACCTGGATCGGCCTGACCACCAAAGCTGAGAAGCCGGGCGCCGACTCCCGCGAGGTTTCCACCGTCTACGGTGTGTGGGTCGCCCGCTGCAGCATGATTGCTGTATTTTCTCTGCCCTTGTTCGCAGCCTGGGCAATCTCGGATGTCGCAGTCCCCGTCCGCATTCGTATCTTTCGCCTTACCTTGACTCTGGTCGCAGCATTTCTCATGGGACTGATGGTCTTTGTGCGGCAGAATCTGCTCGATCGGGAATTGATCCACTTACTCGACCATTCGCGGGATTCGTTCGACAATCTGCAACGTCTGCAGGCGCAGATCCTGCAGTCGGAGAAACTGGCTTCGATCGGCCAGTTGGTCGGCGGTGCCGCTCACGAACTCAACAATCCCATCACCGCCATGCTGGGTTATTCCGACATGTTGTTGAGCACGCCACTTACTGCCGATCAGCAGCCCCTCGCTGCCAAGATTGGACAGTACGTTCGCCGCACCAAGTCTCTGGTCGCCAGTCTCATCAGCTTTGCCCGCCAGGCGCCCGCGCCAAAAAGTCCCGTGGATCTCAACACCCTGGCCCGCACCGCCATAAAATTGACGCAACCTCAGTGGGAGGCTCTCGCGATCGAAGTGCGCATTCAGTTCGATCCCGCGCTGCCCAAGGTTTTAGGAGATTCCAATCAGCTTTTGCAAGTCTGCCTTCAGCTCGTCGCCAACTGCCTGCATTTGCTGAGCGAGCGCGGTGGTGGGATCCTGACCATGAGCACCGAATGGCAGGCGGGCACAGCCGTTCTTCTTATCGCCACCGAATCCCGGCCTCTCGAGCCTTCTCTCAACAGTTCGACTCCCGCGCTTGGTCTTTCCGCCGAGCCCGAAGACGGCCTGGCCTTGAGCGCATGTGAAGGCATCCTGCAGGAACACCGTGGCCAACTCTCCCGCGAGCGCCGCGAAGATGGCGCCACGCTGCTACGCGTGGAAATCCCCATCACCGAATCCGCCCCCGCCCGGACAAAAGAATCTACGGTGCCGGTGCTGTGGCAATCTCGACCGTACGCTTGAGTTGCCCGCATGCGGCGTAAATATCACGCCCCCGCGGACGCCGTACAAACGCCGGAATTCCCGCCTCCCGCAGAACACTTTGAAACGCCGTGACCCGTTCGTCGCCCGGAGTTTCAAACTCAATTCCCGGCCCCGGATTCAGCGCGATCAGATTCACCTTACAACGGATCCCGTGCAGCAACCCCACTACTTCTCTCGCATTCTGCGGCGTGTCATTTACACCTCCGAGCAGCACGTACTCAAACGTGATCCATTCCCGCGTGCGCAGCGGGAACTCCCGTGCCGCCGTCATCAGCATTTCGAGATTCCATTTCTTGTTCAGGGGCATCAACCGTGTGCGCAGTTCCTCGTTCGAAGCATTCAAAGAAATGGCCAGCTTCGGCCGAATTTTTTCTATCCCAAAATCGTTGATGCGCGGCACGATTCCCGCCGTCGACACCGTCATCCGCCGCTCGGCGATGCCGACTTCCTCCACCAGCAACCGCACCGCCTTCATGAAGTTGTCGTAATTCAGAAACGGCTCGCCCATCCCCATGAAAACCAGATTGATGCGATCCTCCGGCGGCGAAACGTTCTGATCCTTCAGCACCGCACAAACCTGCCCCACAATCTCCCCCGCCGTCAGATTGCGCTTCACCCCCAGCAGCGCCGTCAGACAGAACTGGCAATCCACCGCACACCCCACCTGGCTGGAAATGCAAATCGTCGACCGCCCCTGATTCTGCCCTTGCCTCGGTTTGTTATTTAGCCTTCGATCCTGCCCCCGCTTTTGGGTGGCGCGGCGCTTTAGCGCCGCGATAGGCTCATCTTTTTCAGAACGGCCCTTAGCCCCCGAGGAACCTGCGCTGGAATCCTCCGCTTCATCCCCTGCCTCGCTACCATCTCCCGCTTCCCCGCCATCCCCCTCCGGCATCCACACCGTCTCCACACTCTGCCCGTCGGCAAACCCAATCAGATACCGCACCGTGCCATCCTGCGAGACGAACCTTTGCTCAATCCGCGGCAGCCCAACTGACACACCCTTTTCGGCCAATGTGACCCGAAGCTTTTGCGACAGAGTCGAAATCTCATCGATCGACTCCACCCGCTGCCGGTACACCGCTTCCAGAAGTTGCTTGGCGCGATAGCGCGGCTCACCCGCCTCGCTCATCAGAGACAGAAGTTCGTCTCGGTCCAACCCGAGCAGCCCGATCTGCGATAAATCCTTCATAACTAATTGATTCTAAATAACTAAACTATTCTCGCACGCCTATCCGGCCTATGTCAGAATAGTAAAAGGTTCTTCGCCGAGTCGACGGCGTCTAATAAAGATTACTACCACCGAAAATCACAAATGCCTAAAGAAGTCCGCAATATTCGTCGTCAAAAGCTGCCCAACGGCTTGACCATCATCACCGAGCAGATGCAACACATTCGCTCCGCCTCCATCGGCATCTGGCTGCAAACCGGTTCCCGCGACGAGGACGCCGAATGGAACGGCATCTCCCACTTCATCGAGCACATGGTTTTTAAAGGAACGAAGCATCGCACGGCGGAAGAAATCGCCCGCCAGGTCGATTCCATCGGCGGCAACATGGACGCCTTCACCGCCAAGGAATGCATCTGCTTCAACGTCAAGGTACTCGACGAACACGTCCCCACCGCGCTCGACATTCTCAGCGACCTGGTGCTGAATCCGAATTTTGATCCCGCCGATATCACCCGGGAACGCGGCGTCATCCTCGAAGAGATAAAAATGGACGAAGATAATCCCGATTATCTCGTCCACGAAATCTTCACCCAGAATTTCTTCAAGGATCACCCGCTAGGCAAGCCGATTCTGGGCACAAAAGAAACCGTGAAGCGCTTCGAGCGAGCCTCGGTGGTCGATGCCTACGCTCATCGCTTCGCCCCCGGCAACATCATCGTGTCGGCCGCAGGCAATCTCGATCACGACCGCTTCGTCGAACTGGTCACCAAAGCCTTCGAGCACATGAAGCCGATCAAGAATGGCAGCAACGGCTTCCATTCCACGACTCCGAAGATCGTCTCCCGCATCATCCTGCGCAACAAAAAAGCTCTGGAGCAGGTGCAGTTGTGCCTCGGCGTGCCCGCGCATCCCATCGCGCACGAAAAACGTCACGCTGGTTACATCCTCAACACCCTGCTCGGCGGAGGCATGAGTTCCCGCCTCTTCCAGAATATCCGCGAGCGCCAGGGTCTGGCCTACTCCATCTACAGCGATCTGAACCCTTACCGCGACACGGGATGCCTCGCCGTCTACGCCGGCACGTCATTAGCGTCGGCGTCGAAAGTTGTGCAGTCGGTGGTCAGCGAATTTCGCAGCCTCAAGACAACACCGGTGCCAGAAGAAGAACTAAAACGCTCCAAAGCCCAGCTGAAGGGAAGCCTGATGCTCTCGCTCGAATCGAGCACCGCGCGCATGTCGAATCTGGCGCGCCAGGAAATGTATTTCGACCGCTTCTACGATCTCGACGAACTCATCGAAAAAATCGAGGCCGTCACCGCCGAAGACCTCACCGATCTGGCCAACGAATTCTTCAAAACAGAATCAGTCGCGGTAACTGTCCTGGGAAATCTCCCCGGCCTGAAAATCACGCGCGACCAGCTAGCCTGCTAGAAGAAGTCAAAAGAGAAGTTGCCCAAAAATAACGAGCGCCCTGAACTCTCTCGAGTCCAGGGCACCCGGGCAGCCCTCCCCCAGAACTGCTCACCGAAAAAAATAAAATGGCACACCCTTCCCTGCCTATAGCACTTCCGTGCCATACCAGGTTGGAACGCGCCTTCTTTCTATCCCGCTGAAAAATCTGCGCTTCGTGCAACTGCGTCCTAAGAGCCGGGCAGCGCGTGCTCTGAAGCCTCTGTGGATTTTGACGATGAGTCCGCCAGAACACACCTAAGGTTTGACCCACTCCCCCGACTGTGCCAGACTGATCCCGCTGTGATGCGTCGTATCTGTCCAACCCCACACCCCATCGCCCGCACACTCTGCATCCTGCTACTCGTATGCGTGGCCCTCGTGAACGCCTTCGGCCAGATCCCCACCAATAGCCCGGGCCAGGCCGCAAGAGATCCCAAGTACGTTCCCGGAATGTCGAGTTACGACAGCGCTCCGGGCACCGGAGTCCTCATCTTCCATGTATTCGCCGAGAAGGCGGGTGCTCCCCTCGGCGGGCAGGCGCGACTGGATCTTACCAATCTCGCCAATCATTTTGGAGTGTTTCAGATCATCCAAAGCGACGGAGAAGGAGTGTTCGTCAACATAGCCTTCGGAAATTATGAAATTGAGGCGAGCGCATTGGGATATCTCCCCGTTCGTCAACCGGTGCAGGTGGTGAGCACAATGCACCCACAGCCGATTGATATCGTGCTGCAGCGCGATCCCTCCGCTATCGATCTCAAGGTCACGGAAGACATCATGTCTCCGAAGGCGCGAAAAGAAGCCCGGGACGCCGTATCCATGCTGAAAGTAGGCGACTACCCGGAAGCGCAGAAACATCTGGAAAGAGCCTACAAACTGGCGCCATCGAATTCAGACCTGAACTTCCTGTTCGGTTATCTGTACTTCCAGCAGAACAACTATGCGCGAGCAGAAACCTACTTGACCGCCGCCACGTCCGTCAGCCCTAACAATGCCCCAGCGCTGACTCTGCTGGGCAGATCCGACTTGGCGCAGGAGAACTATCCTGCGGCTCGATCCGCCCTGGAGCGAGCCATTCTGGCCGACGACAGTAATTGGCTGCCGCATAACTTGTTGGCGGATGCGTATCTTCGCCAGAAGGACTACGGCAAGGCTCGCGACGAAGCTCAAATTGCACTCAGCAAGGGCCAGAAGGATGGAAAGACCGTTGCGAGTCCTGCCGAGCTGGTACTCGCGCAAGCGCTCATTGGTCTTGGCCAGGATCAGGAGGCGATTCAAGCCCTCGATGTCTTCCTAAAGGATTCTCCTCAGAATCCCATGGTCTACCAGGTCCAACATTTGATCGCGGACCTCAAACGCAACTCCAGTTCCGCGCCAGACGGAAGCGCAAAGGCTTCGGACATCGATACATCTCGCGCTGATCCTCTTGGAGCTGTTCCCGATCCTGCGCCCACAACTCGCACCTGGCGCCCTCCCGACGTTGACGACGCGAGGCCAATGCTTACCCCGGGAGTTGTATGCCCCGTCGCGCAAGTAACCGACGAATCGGGGAAAAGGGTGCAGGAGTTAGTTCGCGATCTTACCCGCTTCGCTGCCAACGAAGACTTGTTCCATCAGTCGATCGACGCGTTTGGTTTTGCTACTCATACGGAAACCAGAAAGTACGACTATGTCGCCATGGTGTCTGAGGCCAAACCCGGTGGTGCTGTTTCCATCGAAGAATATCGCGCGGACAAACCACCGCAGACAGGTTATCCCGACGACATCGCAAGCACCGGCTTCATAACCCTGGCGCTGGTTTTTCATCCCGAGATGCAGCCAGATTTCGATCTGGATTGTGAGGGACAGACCGACTGGCGCGGACAGCCCAGCTGGTTAGTACACTTCCGCCAGCGTCGTGACCGCGCTAACCGGATGCACGGCTATATGCTCGGCGGTCAACTTTTCCCCGTCGATCTCAAAGGCAGGGCGTGGATTACCGCCGACAAATTTCAAATCGTGCGGATCGAAGCCGACATGGTCAAACCCATGCCCGAAATCCAGTTGCTCAGCGAACACCAGACCGTGGAATACGGCCCGGTGCCGTTTCCCACGAAAAACACAACTCTCTGGTTGCCTAAAACCGCAGAGATCTATTTCGACTTCCGCAAACATCGCTACCATCGCAGGCACAGTTTCGATCACTTCCTGCTTTTCTCTGTCGATACAGAGGACAAGCCAAAGACGACGGCAGTCAACCCCTGACACCAGCCACGCCAGATGTATAATCCCCGGATTGATTCCCACTCCGGAGCGCTCACTGATGAACAGTTCCACCGTAAAAACTTCCTCGCGACTCGTCCGTTCTCTCGTCATCATTCTGT
>JBEKRY010000048.1:0-23260 GCA_049517555.1 Candidatus Sulfotelmatobacter sp.
ATCTTCGGGACCAGGCCGTCCTTGCTCATCGAATAAAAGACTCGTGACTGGCCAAACAACATAACCAGTATGACCGACGAGAACCCAGCCAAAATCGCCACCGTGACTGACTTCGACAGCCACTCATAGCCGTGCATGTATTTTGTGATGGCAAACGCCACCGAAGCCTCCCGGCCGACCGAGCGAAAATCCTGAACGGTCGCGACGCCGCTAAGGACGTACGCGAACAGCACATAGAGAACCGTGCAGATCACCAGCGAACCCAGAATGCCGATCGGCATGTCGCGTTTCGGATTTTTTGCCTCCTGGGCGGCCGTGGAAACCGCGTCAAAACCGATGTAGGCGAAGAAGACGACGCCCGCTGCGCCCAGAATTCCCAGTATGCCGCCGAAATGGTGAGTAATGCCCTGAGGCGTCACGTAAATTGCAGCGGGAGGGATGAATGGCGTGTGATTGGCCGGATTCATGAAGCCCCAACCGACGCTGATCACAATAATCACGATCGTCATTTTCAGGATGACGATAATGCCGTTGACGAACGCAGACTCCTTGGTGCCTCGGATGAGCAGAGCTGACAGAAGGAGCAGAATGACCAGAGCGGGGATATTGAGGATACCGCGCGTTCCCGTTTCCCCCATCCTTTCGAGCGGTGAGTGGCACCATTGGTACGGAACTTTCATGCCGAACCAGTCGAGCACACGGTTGGCGTATTCACTCCAGGCGATGGAAACCGTGGCTGCGCCGACGGCGTATTCGAGCACTAAATCCCAGCCGATAATCCAGGCCACCAACTCACCCATCGTGGCATAGGAATAGGTGTAGGCACTGCCGGCCACCGGAATCATAGAAGCGAACTCGGCATAACAGAGTCCGGCAAAAGCGCAGCCAATGCCCGCAACCACGAATGCGACGGTCACCGACGCCCCGGCGCGGTCGGCGATGGCCGCCGCCGTTCGCACGAAAAGGCCCGCGCCGATCACCGCCCCAATGCCCAGCATGACCAGACTGACGGGGCCGAGCGAGCGCTTCAAGGTGTGCTCGCCGGTTTGCTGCGATTCCTTCATCAGCACATCGATCGGCTTGGTTGCCACCAGATTTGCCATCCGTTTGCTTTCTCCTTGGGAGCTACGCTGATGGGCGCTTAGCGCCCGCACTCCGCGACCACGCATAGTAAACCGGAATTCCCAGCAGCACCACAATCAGCCCCGGCCACGTGAATTGCGGTTTGTAGCGCAATAGTACGACATCAATGAATAAAGCCATCACAATATAAATGATCGGCAGGACTGGATATCCCACGGCCCGGTACGGCCGATTGGCCTCCGGGCGCGTCCGCCGCAGAACGAACAGTCCCACGATCGTCAGAATATAGAACACGAGCACGGCAAAAATGATGTAGTCCAGAAGCTGTCCGTAGCTACCTGACACGCACAGCAGGCACGCCCACACCATCTGCACCATCAGCGAAACCGCCGGCGTCTTGTACTTAGGATGCAGCCGGGCCACGTTGCGGAAGAACAGGCCGTCCTTGGCCATCGCATAGTAAACGCGTGCCCCGGAAAGAATCAGCCCATTGGCGCAGCCAAAACCGGAAATCATAATCGCGGCCGCCATCAGCAGTCCGCCCGCCGCGCCGAACATCTGCGTCATGACCGCAGTGCCAACGCGATCTTCCGCAGCGTACTTGATGCCCCGCCCCAAGATCGTGGCTGCACCCGCCGATCCATCCAGCGGCAGCGCGCTCAGATAAATGAAGTTGCACGCGATGTAGAGCGCAATGACGACGCCCGTGCCTAGAGCCAGCGACAGCGGCAAATTGCGGCTGGGATTTTTCACTTCGCCAGCAGTAAACGTCACGTTGTTCCAGGCATCGGCGGAAAAGAGCGAACCCACCTGCGCCACGGCGAGGATGGTGAGCATCCCCACCATCACGATCGGACCGCCCACGCCAACCTGCACCGCATGTTGCGCGCTGAATCCGGCATTGTGCCAAAAGTTTGCTCCGAAGTTCGCCGCCAGAGCCTGCGCGTTGCGGCCCAGCGCCAGACCGAACAGCGCGAGTCCCAGCAGCGCCGCAACTTTTGCGACGGTGAAAACGTTCTGAATGGCCGCGCCCGTCTTCACTCCGAAAACATTCACCACCGACAAGAAAATCACCAGCAGGATCGCCACCAGGTTCTGAGTATTGACGCCCACATCCATGTTGCCCAGCACCATGGGCCCGACATGAATCGGCGGAACTTTCCAGATATGCCAAATCCAGTGGGACGAAGAAATCGCCGGCCAGAAGACACCGAGAAACTTGCCAAATGCCACGCCCACCGCAGCAATGGTTCCCGTCTGAATCACCAGAAACAGAGTCCAGCCGTAGAGAAAGCCCCACAGCGGCCCCAGCGCCTCGCGCAGGTAAACATATTGCCCACCGGCCCGTGGCATCATGGCGGCCAGTTCGCCATAGCTGAGCGCGGCCACAATCGTCATGAATCCGGCGACGGCCCAGGCGCCAATCAGCAGCGCAGGAGAATCCACTTCGCGCCCAATTTCGGCCGACACAATGAAGATGCCGGAGCCGATCATCGACCCCATCACCAGCATGGTGGCGCTGGTCAGGCCGAGGCCCTGGACCAGTTCTTTATCCTGATGACTGTGAATTTCCCAATCACTGCCTGCGGCGGGCTGCGTTGTCGGTGTACTCAGGAAGCCTCCCAATTCACGACCTTCGCCGCCCGGTGACTCCGCTTAGTACGGCGACACCAATCGCAGCACCGAATCACGGCACCGTGGAAGAGCGGCCCTTCAGGGCCGCGTGAGCCGCATCAATTCCCTGGGCTTTAGCCCCTGGGGTAATCTTCGCTGGCGTGATCCAAGGTCAAACGACTTTACCTCAAGATGCGGAAAAATTCCTCTGCTGATTTGCGCGGCTCCCGTAACAGATCAGATATCACCGCGACAGAGTCCGCTCCAGCCTCAATCACTGAGGCGGCGTTCGCCCGCGTAATCCCTCCGATCGCCACCAGCGGCTTTTGCGTCAACCGCCGCGCCTGCCGCACGCCTTCGAGGCCCACCACGGGATCGGGCTTGTCCTTGCTGGAAGTGGCGAATACCGGCCCAATCGCGAGATAGTCCGCGGAAGTAAGGTCGGCCTCGCGAACCTGCTCGAGATTGTGCGTCGAAACTCCCAGCCAGCGCTCCGGCCCGATAATCCTTCGCACGGCCTCTGGAGACAAATCCTCCTGCCCGACATGCACACCGTCGAACTCGGCAGCCAGACACAGGTCGGCGCGGTCATTGATGATCAACCGCACGGAATCGCCAAGATACTTCTTTAGCTCCCGCGCCTGATCGAGAATGACCCGCGCATTCCCCGACTTGTTACGGTATTGCAGCAGAGTGCATCCAGCGGCGACCAGCTCCTCAGCGTAGGCAACTAGCTCGGCGGTTGTTCGCGAAGGCGCAGTATCCAAAATGCTGTAGAGGCAGGGAAGTTCAGCCATTTTACTAACGAGGACCGATTGAATCACGGGTCATTCCTGTGGATGATTCCAAGCACAGTTCCCACGACCGTCCCCAGGGTGCCGATACCGATGATGACGAAGATGTTTCCCGACACCAGGGAAAGCAGGCCGCCCAACACGACGCCGAGAACTACGCCGACCAGCATAAATTCCCAAAATTTTCTCACGGCGGCACACTCGGCACTTCGGAACTCGCTGCTCGGTATTTAGTGAGCACCGTTCTTCTTCAGGAAGCGCTCAATAAACCCCGTGTCGATCTTCCCCGCCCGAAAGTCTTCATCCGCCAGAATCTTGCGGTGCAGCGGGATTGTCGTAAACACGCCCTCGACAATGAACATCTCGAGCGCGCGCGACATGCGCGAAACCGCTTCACTGCGATCCTTGCCGCGCACGATCAGCTTGGCAATCAGCGAATCGTAATACGGCGGGATCACGCCCTCCGCGTAGGCTGCAGTGTCGACCCGCACACCAGTTCCTCCCGGCGGATTGAACGCCGTAATCTTCCCTGCCGAGGGCGTAAATTTCTCGGGATGCTCAGCATTGATGCGGCATTCGATAGCGTGCCCGCGATGCACTATCGGCCCCAGCAACACGTCACTCATCTTCGCGCCCGCGGCGATCATGATCTGGCTCTTCACCAGGTCGACGTCCGTCACCATCTCAGTCACAGGATGTTCCACCTGAATCCGCGTATTCATCTCGATGAAATGAAGCTTCCGGTCCTGGTCCATCAGGAATTCAATGGTGCCGGCATTGCTGTACCCGATCGCCGCCAGCGACTTGCACAGCACCGCGCCAATCTCGTCCCGTAACTCACGCGTGACCACCGTGGAAGGTGATTCCTCCAGCAACTTCTGGTGCCGCCTCTGGATGGAGCACTCGCGCTCGCCCAGGCTGACCACGTTCCCGTGCTCATCGGCCAGCACCTGAAATTCAATGTGCCGGGGATGCTCGACATATTTCTCCATGTAAAGATCGCCGTTGCCGAACGCGCCCGCCGCTTCCGCCTGCGCCGCCTTGAAGAGCCCAGGCAGTTCTTCCTCATTGCGGACGATCCGCATGCCGCGTCCGCCGCCGCCGGCCGAGGCCTTCACGATCACGGGGAATCCGACCTGACGCGCCCACTCGACCGCCTCGCCGTCGGACGCGATGATTCCGTCCGACCCAGGAAGAATCGGCACGCCGGCACGCTTCATCGCGGCGCGGGCCTTTTCTTTCTCACCCATCAGCCGCGTCACTTCCGGCCGCGGGCCAATAAACTTGATGCCGCTGGTCTCGCACACTTCGGCGAAGTTGGCATTTTCCGCCAGCAGCCCGTAGCCGGGATGCACCGCTTCGACGTTGGCGATCTCCGCCGCGCTGATGACCGCAGGAATATTCAGATAGCTGAGCGCGAGCTGCGGCGGCCCAATGCAAATCGCCTCATCGGCAAAACGCACCGGCAGCGAGTTGCGGTCGGCTTCGCTGTAAATGGCGACCGTGCGGATGCCCAGCTCCTTGCACGCGCAAATCACGCGCAGTGCAATCTCTCCGCGATTGGCTATTAGAATTTTCTTGAACATTTCAAACCCAGCTGTCAGCTTTCAGCTCTCAGCCATCGGCTCTCATCTCTAGGCCTTCAGCCCTCGGCTCTCACCACTCCCCTTTTTGTCATCCCGAGCAAAGCGAGGGACCTCGGTCTTCGCTGGAGCCGCAAGAACCCAGATTCCTCGCTCCGCTCGGAACGACAAACGGGAGAGGCCTCTGAAAACACAAAGCGGCGCGCTTCCGGCGCGCCGCAAGAATCCTTACCGCTTCACTTCTTCGGCCGTATCACGAACAGATCCTGGCCGTACTCAATCGGCTGGCCGTTAACCGCCAGCTTCTTAACGATCTCCCCGGCGGCATCGCACTCAATCTCGTTGAGCAGCTTCATGGCCTCGACGATGCAGAGGACTTGCCCGACTTCCACCATGTCTCCCGCCTTCACGAACGGAGGAGCGCCCGGCGAGGGAGCTTCGTAGAACGTTCCAACGATTGGGGACTTCACCATGTGAAGCCCTTCTTCGGGAGCCGGAGGCGCGGCTGGCGCGGGCACTGCCGCCGCCACGGGCACGGCACCCAATTCAGGCGCAGGCCCCGGAGCCGGAGCCACCGCATAATAGCGCGGCTCGCCGCCGGCGTGGACGATGGTTTGCTCCCCGGCTCGCTTGATCCGGACCTTGACATCGCCGCGTTCCAGCTCAAACTCGGCGATATTCTTTTCTTCTAAGAACTCTATGAGTTCCTTCAGCTCTTTTAGATTCATTCGTATACGGTGGGACCGTTTGCCACTCTCGCGAACCAAATTTCGCTACGCGCGAAGAAGCCGGGCGTAGATCCTGCCCGGCTAATAAGTAAAGTCAAGAAGACTAGGCTGCCATAAACGAGACTGCCAAAAACTAGACTGCCAGAAAATCCTTGCTGGTCGGCGTCATCACTTCACAACCGCCGGCCGTGACCGCCACCATGTCCTCGATCCTCACGCCCCATTTGCCGGGGAAGTATACTCCCGGCTCGATCGTGATGACCATGCCAGGCTGCAGAACCTCGCGCTGCCCGTCCGCCACTCGCGGGGTTTCGTGAATCTCGAGCCCCACGCCGTGCCCGGTCGAGTGAGTAAAATAACGCCCTAACCCAGCCTTACGCAATACCTTACGGGCTGCAGCGTCTACCTCGCCCACTGCAATTCCGGGCCGAACCGCGTCAATCGCCGCCTGCTGGGCTTCTTTCACCGCCTCGTAAGCCCGTCGGGCATCTTCCTGAACAGCCCCCACCCATACTGTGCGCGTCTCATCGGAACAGTAACCCGAAAGTATAACACCGAAGTCGCAGACCACGAACCCACCCGCCCGGATCAGCTGCTCGGAAGCGCGCCCGTGAGGCAGCGCCGACCTTGCGCCCGAAGCAATGATCGTCGGGAATGACATCTCTTCCGCCCCGCCCTGGCGCGCCGCATACTCCATCTCGGCAGCAACCTCGACTTCTTTCACCCCCGGGTGCAGCACTTCAAGCGCCCGGTCGAATAACGTTGCCCCCAGTGCGACAGCGGCACGGATGCGCTGCAACTCGTCGCCATCCTTCACCATGCGGAGGCGTTCAACGACGGAAGGAGAATCCTTCAACGTGACCCCGGCAGGTCGCACTTGCATCAGGCGCTTCTTCTCAGCAATCGTAAAGTGCTCTGCCTCGATGGCGATCGTCCATCCGCGGGCCCGCTCGCGCCGCTTCCCAAGCCACTCGCCCATGGACGACAACGCCCCTTTACGCGAGATTACGACCTTGGCTGCCTTCACCTCTTCATGCGCCTGCGTGTCATAGCGAACGTCGGTAAAAAAAACGCTGCCTGCTTCTTCCACCAGCAACAGCCCGGCGCTCCCGGTAAAGCCGCAAAGATACCGAATGTTGGGCAGATGGCTGATCAGCAGCCCATCGAACCGGGTGGTGGCAAGATGCTCCCGGAGCTTGGCTTGGCGCGCCTGGAAGTTCATTGGGCTGAGTTTATCAGGCGAGACGAGCGTTTTCACCACGGAGGCACAGCGGCACGGAGAAAAAATACAAATACAAACTATAGATCAGAAACGACTGGGGCACCACCTCTGTCCTCGACTTGGGAAGCGTTGAATCCAAGCCAAAGAAGCACTGAAGCGTGGATCAGGGAGCAACTTTCGAAGCGCCGGTGTCGCGCAGGAGAATGACATCGGAGACGGAACTAAAACGCAGCAGCGCCAGGGTCTTGCCGTCGGGGGACCAGCGGAAATCCCGGATCTTTTCAGGATCGTTGAAGCTAGTCAGCTTTCGCCCTTTTGATCCGTCGACAGGCTGCATCCAGATATTGTCTTGCCCGGCCTCGTCGATCACGAAGGCAAGTGATTTGCCGTCCGGCGAAAAGTGGAAGCCGGCGCTGTCCGGCGGTCCCTCAGTACGAAATACCGCTTTCAACCCGGGATCGAGATCGAGGTTTCGCACGCCGGCGTCCTGACTGGCGAACACGATCCGGTTGGAGTAGGCCTTCGATTCAGGATTCAATACTGAGGTAAACATCGCCAGCATTTTGCCGTCGGGGGAAAGTGTGGCCTGAATCGTAAGTGAATTTGGAGGGTTCGATCCCGGCACGACTTCGGGTTTGCCGCCGCCGGCAGAGACTCGCAACACCCCATTCGTGATTTGCGCGCTGTAGTACAGCCACTCCCCATCCGGCGAGCATCCCCAGAAGTTGCCGAAATCTCCCGAGGTAAGTGGCACAGCGCCGGAGCCATCGGAATTCGCCCTCCAGATGCGGTTGCCATTTCCTTCGCCGTGGACCATCCAGTCCAAAGCAATCCAGCGGTCCTTGTCGCATGAGACAGGGGCGCTGATCCAGGCCGCCGGATCGCTCAAAAGAGTCACGGCATGGGTGCCATCGGTGTGCTGCCGGACCAGGCGATCGCCATGCGAGATGAGCAACTGTCCATCCCCTGTCCAAGAGAAGCTCGGCAGGTTTTCACGGGCGGCGAAACCCGGTACGGGCGTGAGGGGCCCGGTCCCGGTGGACGCCATGAGAACGATCTGGGTCGAAGTCTCATTCTGCACGGTGGCCAGCGTGTGGCCGTCGCCCGAAAGCGATAGAGAGATGTGGTCGGTCAGTTCGTTGGTAATGGGACGGAACGCGCCATCGGGATAGGAGTACAGCCCGATCTGGGTTTGAACCGACAGATGCTCCCCGCGGGGCACGTAGGCGACAAATATTCCTCGTCCATCCGGAGCCCAGGCATTGCCCAGGATGAGTTTGTCGGCGGGAGCGACGAAGGGCTGCATGCTACCGCTCGCGAAATCAAAGAATAGAATCTTGCTGAGAGCCGTGCTGTTCAACATCAACATCGAAATCGCCAGTCGCCTGCCATCGGGGGACCAGGAGATTTCGGCAGCCGGGCCACCGTGATCAGGTTCGATGGTGAGTACTTTCTCGTTCCCGCCGTCGGGGTCGGCTTCGAGCAGTCGCCACTTGTTCAGTTCTGGGTCGTTGTAACGGGAATACACGATGCGCTTGCCGTCCGGCGAAAATACCGGGCCCCCATCCACATCCTTGGCGAGCAACGCGGGTGAACCGCCGAGAAGCGGAGCCCGGTAAAGATTGAAGGCTGTTGCGTCGCCCGCGGTCTCTCGGAAATAGAAAGAGTTGCCATCGGGTGAGAAGACGAGTGAATGGAACGATTGCCCCGACGCTGGGAGCACTTGCGTGTCGCTGCCGGTGGGAATATTTCGCAACCACAGGCTTTCGTTGCCGTTATCGGATTGCACACTGAGCAGAAACCTGCCATCCGGAGAAATGGCAGCGTTCAGCACCTTGCCGGTATTGGTTAACTGCGTGATGGAAAAGTTCTGAAAAGGAGCGGCGGCCGGGCGTCGCAAAAGGGTGTATACGCCGTAGACCGCGGCGGCTGCGATCAGCAGGCCGGCCAGCAGAGCGACTCCGCTGGCGGTCTTGTGCCGCCCGGCGACGGCAACAGCAGAGGAAGAAGCACTGGATAGTGCTGAAGCGTCAACGGCCGAACTCGCGGCACCGGACAATTGCCCGGCGGAGACGCTCGCCACACCGGCTGCCGTCGAAGCTCCGGAAGAGGCCGGAAATTCGCCGCTCGTCGAGAGCACACGCCCGGTCGAGTCCAGATCGCGCTTGATGCGCTGCAGATCCGTCCCCATCTCGGCGGCTTGCTGGTAACGCAGATTGCGTTCCTTTTCGAGCGCCTTGTTGGTGACTTCTTCCAGCCGGGGAGGCAGATCGGGGTTCAAGCGAACGGGCGCGACCGGAGCCTTATGGAGAATCGCGTCAAAGATCGCCGCTGAGGTATCGCCCCGGAAAGGAAGGGTTCCCGTGGACATTTCATAGAGCACGGCGCCGAACGAAAAAAGATCGGTGCGCTGGTCCAATTCCTTTCCCAGCGCCTGTTCGGGCGACATATAGGCGACCGTGCCAAGCGTAGTGCCGGGGCTGGTGAGGTGCTGGTTGGTGCCTTCCGCGGTAGCCTGCAGTCCCGCGAGTTGAGAGGATTCGAGCTGATCCGCCTTTACCTTGGCCAAGCCGAAGTCGAGCACCTTGGCATGACCTCGCTTGGTGACAAAAATATTGGCGGGTTTGATATCGCGGTGGACGATTCCGGCGGCGTGCGCTGCATCGAGCGCATCCGCAATTTCGATGCCCAGCCGCAGAATCTCGTCAATTTCCATCGGCCGCCCGGCGATTTTGTGTTTCAGGGTCACCCCTTCGAGAAACTCCATCGCGATAAAGGCGTGGCCATTCTCGTCGCCAATATCGTGGATGGTGCAGATGTTGGGATGATTGAGAGCGGAGGCGGCCTGCGCCTCCCGTCGAAATCGCGCCAGCGACTGTGCATCTCCGGCCACCTCGTCCGGCAAAAACTTGAGTGCGACGAAACGGTGCAGCCGCGTGTCTTCGGCTTTGTAAACCACGCCCATGCCGCCGCCGCCCAGTTTTTCCAGAACCCGGTAGTGCGATATTGTTTGACCGATCATTTGGGGCGAATCTTACGTCTGGGAAACTGGCAAGTCAATGAATGCTCTTGAGCAGCGGCTTTGCCCAAACGCGAAACCGCCACGGGCCGCACCTGCGACAGTCGCTTCTTTTCGGCAATCGTAAAGTGCTCCGACTCGATGGCGATCGTCCATCCCCGCGCCCGCTTGCGCCGCGCCCCAGCCATTCTCCCAAGGACGGCAACGCCCCCTTACGCGAGATCACAACCTTCGCCGCCTGCACCTCTTCGTGCGCCTGCGTGTCATAGCGAACATCGGTGAAGAAAACGCTCCCCCCTTCCTCCACCAAGAGCATCCCGGCGCTCCCGGTAAAGCCGCAAAGATATCGAATGTTCGGCAGATTGGCTGATCAGCAGGGCATTCAACCGGGTGGTTGCAAGATGCTCCCGCAATTTCTTCTGGCGCGCCGCAAAATCCATAATCGCTGAGTTTATCAGGAGAACCCAGACAGTCTTTCCGCTCGGCGGGGATGTTACGCCCACTGGTGGCAGCGAACCGGAGTTTAGTTCTAAAGAGTAGAATCAAGTCGTTATGGCGTTAGCAGTCGAATTCGATCCTTCGACCAAAACCTTGCTTCTCCGCTTTGAGGGCCCGCTAACCGATGACTCGATCGCAGAGTTTTACCGAGTGATTCGCCAACACTGGACCGCAGCCGACGCCCGCATGGGTATTGTGGACTTCTCGTCGGTTACTAAATTCGCTTTCTCTAGCAACCTTATCGGTCGGCTGGCACAGCAGGAACCATGCATGCCGGATGCGGTCCGCCGTCCCCGCGTTATCGTTGCCCCGAAGACGCATGTGTTCGGTCTAGCGCGCATGTTCCAGATTATGGGCGAGACTTCAAGGCCCCTCCTGACCGTAGTACACACCATGGGCGAGGCATTAGCAGCACTCGGCGTTCAATCCCCACACTTCGAACCCTTGGAGTGACCCCGGTCAAGGCGAGTTGCCGAACGGAGGCAGCTCAGCTATTGCAACTTCGCGTACTCCGCCTTGGCTTGCTTCAGGATGGGGATGTCGGGGTCGGCGTCTTTCCAGAGGGCGAGGAAGTCTTTGTAGGCGGCGAGGGCGCGGACGCGGGCGGCGTCGGCATCCGCGCCCTGCCCCTGTCCTTGAAAAGTTTTCGACTGCAAGGCGTTGGCACGAGCCACGCCCAGATGCGCCAATGCTCCCGTCCAGCAGTTCCAGACAATGCCGCTGTGATCGAGAATCTTCTGGAACTCGGTGGCGGCTTCACTGCCCTGCCCAGTTGCCAGATAAGCCTCACCGCGAAGGTAGGTGGGATAAAGGCAAGAAAGATTAGTACCGAAACTGATTTCCCCGAACTCGATGGGTTGTGCAGCGGATTGCAAAGCACTGACGGCGTTAGCCGGATTCTTCCGGTCGAGCGCCAGTTGCGCTCGAATCGCTGGCAGCCAAAGCGACTGCATCTGGGTGTCCCGCGGAAAACGTTCGTTCAGGCCTTGCATCAAGTGTTCGGCTCGCACGGTGTCGCCCACCATGGCAAAGGCTAGCGCAGCTTCAACTTCGACGCCCTGACTGGTGGGAGCGAGCTTCAATGCTTCTTCCGCAGCCGGCTTCGCGTCCGCAAGTTTGCCGAAGGCGGCTTCGCGCAGGGCGCTGTTCTCCTGCCAGATTGCTCCGTTTTCCTTGCTGTCAGCGCGGATGGCTGAGTCTATAGACCGTTTGGTCAGTTCCCGTGCCTTGCCCAGATGACCCGCGTATGCCTCGGTGTCGGATGCGAGCGCAAGCCCAAAGTTCTCGTACTCGGATTTGCTCGCAAACCACTGTTGCTGTTCTGCCATCGCTGGGGAATCAGACCGCAGAAAAGCCAGAGCATAGATATTGATGTGTTGTACGTAATCATCCCGCTTTCGCGTCTGCGCCTGCTGGAGAGTCTGCTGCACTTCGTCGAATCGCTGCAGGGCGAGCAGGCTTGCAGCGAGGCCATCATACTGCCCGACACGTTCTGGGGCGAGGCGGATGCTCTCGCGGTATTCGTCCACACCCTTCTCGTACTGCCCCTGACAGTTATACGCGGTGGCCAGATTTTCGCGCACGGCACTATCTCGCGGATAGGTCTCAACCAACTCCTGAAACGTCGCTGCCGTTTTCTCCAACTCCCCGGTTACATTCTCATAGTAATCGGCAATGATCCCCAGTTTTTCCCGTTCGCTGGCATGTTCCTGCAACTCGAACGCCTTGGTGAAGTAATCGCTGCCCCGCCTCAGCTCGCCAAGATTAGTGTAAGCGCCACCCACGGCGTTGTAGCCCGAGGCAAAGTTCGGATCAAGTTCGATGGCACGTTGAAAGTAAGGCAGAGCTGCAGTACTGCCCTTCTCGCCAGCAGCCTTTCTGCCAAGGGAGTAAGCTTTCAGAGCTTCGAGCGAGGACGTTGTGGTCTCCGCCAACGGAACGTCAAACTTCTGCACTGTCGCCAACGATTCGCCCAACTCACCGCGCAGCTTCGATGCCGCTTCGCCCAGCGCGTCCAGCACCTTCTCTTTGGATCCCGCAGCCACTTGCTCCTGCGCTAGCGAGTCTCCGTTCTGACAATTCACTGCCCTTACACCCAGAACGTATTCGCTGCCCAGAGCGCCGATCGACCCGGCAACATACGCCTTGCTGCCTGCTCGTTGACAAAGCTCGCGCGCAATCTCAGGCGTAATCCTTACGCCGACCGGCCGAGTCATCAGTTTCAGGGTCTCTGTAACTCTGTCGTCAGAGAGCACGTTCAGGAACGGCGATTGCCGCAGGGATACCGTTAGGGCCGTCTTCAATGTGTCGTCGAAAACGGCGTCCCCGGTTTTATTGTCGAAGTCGGCCAGCACGATGGTGTCTTTGTCTGTCAGCGGCTTGGACCGATGCGCGCGAAAGTAGAGTCCAGCGGCTACGAGGGCGCAGAGCAGGATGCCCGCTGCGGCGTAAACGCCGAGCTTCGCGCGGCGTGGACGGGCATGAGTGACTGCCCCCACACGAGCCGTGCCCACACGATCGGTTGAGCGACCGGTTTCGTCCCTCCGCAGACGTTGCAGGTCGGCGCGAATGTCACCAGCGTGCTGGTAGCGCAGATCGCGATCTTTTTCCAGCGCCTTGTCGATGATGGCTTCCACCTGCGGCGGAAGCTGCGGATTGAGCTCCGTCGCCGGACGCGGCTTCTGGTGCAGGATCGCGCCGCAAATTTCTCCGGAGCTTTCGCCCTCGAACGGCATTTTGCCAGTAGCCATCTCATAAAGCACCGCACCGAAGGAGAAAAGATCGCTGCGCGCATCCAACTCTTTCGCGCGGACCTGCTCGGGTGACATGTAGGCGACCGTGCCCAGCATGGTCCCGGGACTGGTGAGATGCTGCTCCTCTATCGCCTCGGTCAGCGTGTCGGCCGCGGCAATCTGACTAGACGAGCCGGGCATGGACGCGACTTTAGCTAGCCCGAAATCGAGAACCTTGGCGTGTCCGCGCTTGGTCACGAAAATATTCGCAGGCTTGATGTCGCGGTGGACGATGCCTTGGGCATGTGCAGCGTCGAGTGCATCCGCGATCTCAATCGCGAGCGTCAGGATCGTTTCGGTCTGCATCGGACGCCCGCCGATGCGGTGCTTGAGCGTCAGTCCGTCCAGAAACTCCATGGCGATGAAGGCTTCGCCATGCTGATCGTCAATTTCGTAGATGGTGCAAATATTCGGATGGTTCAGTGCGGACGCAGCTTTGGCTTCGCGCTGAAAGCGGCTCAGGGCTTGCGGATCTTTGGCGACGTCATCCGGTAGGAACTTGAGAGCGACGAAGCGTCCAAGCTTCAAATCCTCGGCCTTGTAAACCACACCCATCCCGCCGCCGCCGAGTTTCTCGACGATGCGGTAGTGAGAGATGGTTTGACCGATCATTTGGGGCGAATCTTACGTCGGTGAAACCGGCAAGTCAACGAACGCCGTCGCGTGGCGTTAACGCAAACGCGAAACCGCCGTCCTGACAGTTTTTTCAGGACGGCGGCTTCAATCTTCGAACTCGCTGCTAATGTCGGACGTTATGTCTGAATGATTCGCGGCGTGATGAAGAAAATCAGCTCCTGGTTGGAGGTGGTAACCTGCGTGTGCTTGAACAGGTTGCCCAGGTAGGGCAGGTTGCCAAGCAACGGAACCTGCGTGATTTCGATTGAGTTCTGCGTCTGAATCACGCCGCCGATCACTACCGTCCCGCCGTCGGTCACCAGCACCTGCGTGGTGGCCTGCTGCGTGATCAGTTCCGGGTTGCCCTGCACTTCCTGAGAGAAGTTCGGAGTGGTGTTTTCCACGTCCACGTTCAGGAAGATGGTGTTTTCCGAAGTGATCTGCGGAGTCACCGTCAACCGCAGGAAGGCGTCGACGTAAGTCACGGTCGGAGGTCCGCCCAACTGCGCCTGAGTTACGATCGGAACGCGCACGCCCTGTTTCACGAGGGCTTGAATATTATTCTGCGTAACTACGCGCGGGCGGGACAGCACTTTCAGCAATCCCCGCGATTCAGCCAGGGAGAGCACCGCGTCAATTCGCACGTTGTTGCTGGCGTTAATGAACGACAAGCCGCTGGTTGGCGCCGTCGATGCCAGGTTTGAGAATAACGGAATAGTTTGTGCGGTCGAACTGCCGGTCGTGATGTATCCCGGAGTAAGACCAGTGGTGGTCGTCGTAGTGCTGCCTGCAGCCGCGTTGCCGCCCACTGCGCTATGGCCGTTACCCCAGCCAAAGCCGAGCTGCGTGCCGATGTCGCGGGCGAACGACCGAGTGGCCGCTACCACGCGCGCTTCGATTTCGACTTCCTGCGTCTTGCGGTCCAGCTGCGTCAGCAGGCGATCGATAACCGGAATCACCTTCGGAATATCGTTGATGATGACGGCGTTGGTGCGATCGTCCGCCACCACATCGCCGCGTTGCGAGAGGAATTTCTTTACCGTGACGATGACTGACTTCGCTTGCGCGTAGCTCAGGAAGCGAGTCACCGAAACTTTTTCGACGGCTGCAGCTTCAGACTCGATCTGGGCGCGGCGGCCATCCGCCTCATGCTTCAGGGTCTCGACGGTGGCGATACGTAGAACGTTGCCTTCCAGCTCGCGCGCCAGGTCGTTGTTCTTCAGGACGATGTCGAGCGCCTGATCCCACGGCACGTCATCGAGTACCACGGTCAGTGTGCCGTGCACATTCGGGTCGAGCACTACGTTAAGCCCGCTGATTTCGTGAATGAGGCGGAAGAAATCTTTCAGGTCGACATCTTTCAGGTTGACCGAGATCGGCTCACCCGTATATTTCGGCCCCACCGAGGCCGGCGCCTGCCCGGACTGAGCTTTCTGCTCCGCCGCCAGATTGACCGCCGGCGTAATCGTAGGAGACTGGTTCTGAGACTGCGATGCGTGCACGCTTACCGGAAGCAGTTCCGCGGCAGTCTTGTCGGAGAACCGCGCCGCCGCTTCCTGAGCGCGGACCGTGGGTTCGTCCGCAGAGTCGTTATTCGCGTCCTTATTCACATCTTTACTCACGTCGCTTGTCGCCTGGCTCTTGGCCTGATAGGTAGGCTGGAGCACGGCAAAGTCAGTGGGCGCCGATTCCTTGGCAAGCGACGGCGTCGTCTCGGCCTTGGGCGCGATCGGCGTCGTCGATTTTTCAGCCGGCAGAGCTGCGGCCACAGTCTTTGTATCCTGAGCCGGCGCGGGCGTCGTCTTGGCCAGCGCGTTGCCGTGCAGGGTCAGAACCAGCTTGCCTGCGGGGCCCGGCGTCAATTCATAGGTGCAGGCCCGGTCGAGGTCGACGACGATGCGCGTGGTCGGAGGCGTCAGGCCGTCCGTTCCAATGCGCACGCCCTTGACTCCGTCCGCGCCGACCGCGATGTGACGCTGCCCCGTCGCCATGACGGTTTCCGGCAGGTCCACCACGATGCGGGCGGGAGAGTCGAGAGTCGTGAGCTTCGGCGTCACTGTGCCGCGGGAGCTCATCTCAACCCGGATGTCGTCCGTGCCCCGGACTACGTTGACTCGATCGAGCTTGCTCGCTGTCTGCGCGGCCCCGGCTGCCACCAGGAGCAGCAACGATGCCAGCATTGTGACTGTTGCTTGTTGCTTTCGCATTTCGTCTCCCCACCCGCGGGCTGGGCCCGCGCGTACTTCTTCAAACTCGATTTCGGCGATCCGCTACCGGTTCCGCCGTCCTGACTCTTCGTCCTGCCTTAAACTGCCGGCGTGAAAATTCTCTTCACCACTTCGCGCGTAAACGATTTACCCAGCTTGTCCTGCACTGTTTCCTGGAACACCACTGAGTCGCCCGTGATCTTCACCACGTAACCGTTGAACACAGGATCGTTTTCCCGCAGGAAATAAGCCTTGTTCATGTTGTTGGTCACGACTGCGATGAAGCCGTTGTCGGACTTCACCACGCCCCGAAGATTGATCGCATTGATCTCCAGGCATTTCTTTCCCGTCGAACAGCCCGAGCCGCCCTGCTGCACGACCGGACTGAAGAACGGATCGCGTCGCCCGGTCATCGCCCACTTCTTGTCTTCCGGCTTGGGCTCTTTCGAAGCAGGAGCAATGGCCGCGCTCTTCTCCGCAATCTCTGCGGTCAGGCTCACGGCCTTGGTTTCCTTGGCATTTGCCGTTTGCTGCTTCGTCGGCGGCTGCATCGGATCAGCCTTGGTCACCGCGACCACTGGCTTAGCATCAGCCGGCTTGACGACCGCAACCTTAACGTCGACTGCTTTCGTGACTGCTGGCTTCGCCGCCGGGACCGCTGGTTTCACGGCTGGCTGCTGGACCATCGCAACGACCGGCGGTGCCGCGACCGGCTTGGCCGCTGGAACAGCAGCCTTTACGGCAACTGCCTTTACCGGAGCAGCCTTCGGGGCTGGAACCGGATCATTCTTTGCTGGTGCCTGTACCTTTGCCACGCTGGGCGTCGCGCCCTGCGCATGCAGCGTCAAAATCAGTTGGCCGGCGTCGCCGGGCGTCATGTCATATGCCATGGCTTTGTCCAGATCGACCACCACGCTGGTAGTCGGAGGAGTCTTGCCGTCCATCCCGATGCGCACGCCCTTCACTCCGCCGCTGCCCACCGGAATCTTGTTCGTAGCGCTGGCCACCACCGTCTCCGGCAGTTCGACCAGGAGGCGAGCCGGCGAACTCAGCTTGCTCACCCTCGGTGTTACCGCCTGGCTGGAGGTGATCTCGATGTCCACACCGTCCGGACCGGGAAGCACATTCACCTTCTTCAGCTGGTTGTGCCCCTGGTTCTGCGACTGATTGGCCGATGACGAAGCAGCCGCTGCGGGTTTCGCCGCCGGTGCCGTCGCCGCTGCGACCAGCGTCGGCTTGGACCCAGGAATCACCGCAGGCTTAACCGCGGGAGCCGGAGCACCCGGAGCCGGCTTGGCCGTCGCCAGAGTCGTGGTGGAACCGTTGGCCTGCTTCTGCTGCAGCGATTTTGCCGTGCTGCGCGCGTTGTCGATGGCGTCCGGAGTCTGCGCCACTGCTCGCGTGGCCAGAGACCCGCTCACCATCAATCCCACTGCCAGAATGCCTGTCGTTAACTGGTTTGTCAGCTTCATAGTCATCCCTACTTCTTAGCCGCCGGCGTTCCCGGTTTCGTCCCGGCGCCAGCCGCTGCAGGTGTCAAGTCGTGACTGAAGTATGTGGTCGCGGTGAATACCGCGATTACGCTCTCGTTGGGCGCGTACTGGTAAGTCTTCTTGGTCTTCGCCGCGCCGGGGTTCCTCGTCGTCGACACCAGCAAATTGCTGATGTTCACGATCCGTTCCAGCTTGCTCACCCGGTCAAAGAAATTCAGCGTCGAATAGTACGGCCCGTCCAATTCCATATCGAAGGGCACTTCGGTGTAGTACTGCTGTGACTTGGTGTCCTTGGCCGAATAACGCCGCAGTTCCACGCCCGCCTTCTGCGCCTCCGCATCCATCGTTTCGATGAACCCATCGACCTGCTTTTCGTCAGGAACGATGCGTTGCTCGATCTCCAGTTGCTGTTTGAGCTCGGCCAGCTGCTGGTCCATCTGTTTCAGCTTGGGCCGGTAAGACTCGAGTTCGTTGTTTTCCCGAATCTTGTCATCGAGGGAATGCTGTGCGGCCGCGTTGTGATCGTTCTGGGTCTTGAACAGGGTGAAGTACAGCGCCGCGGTCACCACCGCTCCGCCCGCCATCACCGCCGCCCACTGCTTGATGCCCGAAAGCTCGCTAAAGTTCGCCATAGGTCCGCCTCGTCCCTAGTACTTAGGACTTTCCCTTCTCGCAGGTCAGGGTGAACTGGAATGCCTGCATGTCCTTGATCTGATCGTCCTGATAGGCTTCCTTGATCTCGACGTTCTTGAAGAACCCGGTGTGTTGCAGGTTCGCAATCAGGTTGGCGACTGCATCCGCGCTCAACGCCGTGCCTTCCAGGTTCACGTTCGCGCCTTGATCGTCCATCCGGCTCAACCACACGGCCTCGGTGTTGTTCACCGTCTCGCCCAGCATGGCCATCAGATTCACCGGACCGCCGGTCTGGTTCTGGGCGCGCAAGCCGTCGATCACATCCACGCGATGCTTGTAGGCGTTGGCCTGGTTCTGGCGCTCCAGAAAGTGCGCCTTCACGTCGGCCAGCGTGCGGTTGTTGGCTTCCGCTACTTTCATGCGCGCCGCGATCGCTTTCGACTGGTGGTCCAAGCGGTACCAGTAGCTCAAGTTGAATAATCCGGCGATCACCAGCACCGCCAGAACCTTCAGCTTGGGCGAGCCCATGTCCCCGACTTCCATCGTCGGCATCGAAGGACCGCCGCCACCGCGCTTCCCTTTGGACGTTTCGAGCAGGTTAATTTTGATCATAGGGATTCAAAGCTCCTCAGGGCCAAGCCCACCGCCACTGCCATCTGGCCGGGATTCTGCTCCACCAGCTCCGCTCCATGCCCTTCGGCTGGCGGTATCACGCGCTGGAACGGATTCAACAATTCCACCGGCATCGAGAACTCCTGCCGCAACGCTTCCACCAGGCCCGGCACCTTCGAGGAACCACCCGCCAGGTAGATCTTTTCGATGTGCTCACCGGCCGCGCTGGCCCGGAAGAAATCAAACGTCTTCTGAATTTCCAGCACAATAATCTCAGTCACCTGTTGCAGGATCGGATGCTTCGCGTCCTCGCTCACCGTGCCCACCTTGTTGCCCAGCTTGAGCGACTCGGCGTCTTCAAAGCTCAAATCCAGTTCCTTCTGCAGCGAATCGGTGTACTGATGCCCGCCCACGCTGACGTCGCGCGGGAACAACGGCGTCGTGCCTTTCACGATGTTGATGTTCATCACGCTGGCGCCCAGGTTCAGCAACGCAACCACTTGTCCCGGCGCCGGCTGGTAGTTGTACTCGTAGCAGTTCTGCAGAGCCAGCGCGTCGATGTCCACAATAGCCGGGGTGCGTCCGGACATCGAGAGTACGTTGGTGTAGTTCAGAATCTTGTCCTTCTTCACCGCGACCAGGAGAACGTCCATCTGCGGACTGCCCACTTCGTCGGAGAGAATCTGGTAGTCCAGGCTTACATCGGCCAAATCGAAGGGAATATGCTGGGCCGCTTCCTTCTCGATGGTCTCGGCCAGTTCCTGGTCACTCATCGACGGCAACGAGATCTTCTTCACGATCACCGAGTGCCCGCTTACCGCCGTGGCCACGGCCTTGGTCTTGATCGCGTTGTCGAGAAACAGTTTCGAAATCGCGCTCGAAACTGTGCCCGAGTCGACGATCATCGAATCCACGACGATGTCGCTCGACAGCGGTTCCAGTCCAAGGTGCGCGACTTCAATCTGCCCGCCCTTTTTCTTCAGCTCGACGGCCTTGATGCTTGAAGAGCCTACATCCAGACCAACAATGGACTTCGATCCCATTCCAAACATGTGCCCACCTTTTTGTCTGGCGCAGGCATCGCTGCCCGCGCAGTTTTTCTAACTGTTTTCCTAACTCTGTCCGGCAGCTTTTGAGACTGCCTTCACTTTTCGTTTCGCCTGTGGTTCCATCTCGCTCGACTTCTCTTCCATCCACTGGTCCAGCCGTGATTTCTTAAAGCGCCAGCGGTTGCCCAGCTTGAATGCGGGAATCTTCTGCTCGCCGACGTACTTGTAAAGCGTGTCCGGACTCACGCCCAGATACTGTGACGCTTGCCGAATGTTCATCACTTCTCGCGAGTCAGCCATAATTCCTTTTGCCTTTTTCCGCTACACCCATTCCCGCTCCGGTTCCCCCGGCCCGCAGGATTTGTTTCCCGAGACTGCCTCGCCCTCATTGCCTTGTCCGAGGGCTTTCGGTGTTCCGAGCATATCTCAGCCCCGAAAAACCCCGGCTCGGAGCGATTCTCCGCGTTTCTTTGGGTTTTATGCCCATTTCTTGGAATTGCACAGGATGTGGCCTTGGGATGGAATCTATATATTGTGGCTATGCGCTCGATATACACAATTAGCAGTAGTGGTCGCGCATTTCGCACCCAGTCACCCGATGAACGGTAACTGAAGTACTACGCACGGTACGGAGGTACTACGTCGTCTGGAGAAGTTGCTGCATTGGCAGGCTTTAGCGCGAGGACACACGCACTCGCATTTGATTACTAATTCGCGATTGCAGCTTGACTTGGTGAGTTGCGCCGCGCGAAACCCGGCGGGATATATAGCCGAACCCGACCGCAAATAGAGTCGTTGCCATCATCCGGAACTGCGTCATCCCGAGCAGAGCCGTTCGTCAGGCGACGCGAGGGATCTCCCGCGCACTGACACTCGCAGTGAATCCCCAAATACAGCAGTAATTACGGGCTCACGCTACTGAACGTCCGAAACCTTCCCGTTCAGAAACGTAACTTTCAAATCCTTGTAGACCCAGATTTGTTTCGTTCCCAGGTTGACGATCTTGTCGGGCTTGCCGAGCGACCCTTGCACTTGATCGGTGGTCTGCCCTTTCTCAATCGTCTGCGGCTCAGCGGCTGGCTGCTCCGCCGGCTGCTGTGCCGGTTGTTGTGCGGCCTGCTGATCACCCTGTGCAGCCGGCTGATCCTGGCCTCCCTGCTGTCCCTGACCCTGCTGCGAGTCGTCGCTGACGGTCAACAACTGCCCAATCGTATCCTCGACGTCGCCCGCACTGGTTTTCGCCAACGTTCCCTTGGGGAACTCGAAGACCACGTTCGTCTTGTTGTAAGTCGGAGGATCGGTCTTGTTGCAGGTATCGCAAGCGACAATCCCCAGGGTCACCGTGTCCTTGTCAAGATTGACTTCAATCTTGGTGGCGTACACTTTGTCGCCCTTGGCGAACAGCTTTGTAGTCTGCCCCTGCGACTGAGTCGACGAAAAATGTCCCAGCAGAGCCTTCTTTCCCGCGACTGCCAAGCCGCTCGGCGGATGCACCGTGCCGCCCTCATATTTATTTGTAAGAGCGCTCTTGTCGGAATAAGGCACGCCCAGCAGGCCGCCTTTTTGGACTGCTAGCAGCGTACCCGGCTCGACCACGGAATATCCGCTCGTGTCCGATCCCATCTTCACCACTTTGTACTGCGCCACCAACTGCTCCTGCAAAGACACGGCCTGCGCACTCGCGCGTGGCGCCGTGAAGATCGTGGCCAAAATCGCAACCGAAATCGTGACCGAGAAAGTCGCCGACAAAAATGTTGCGCACCGCACCACAACCTCTCGCGGAATCATCCTCTCGAGCTTCTGCCCCATCCTCTGCCCCATGGCTGCAATTCTCCTCTCAAATCTGTTCTCTGCTGGCGGATCACATCAGGCCAGACGAATCTCTACCATAGTCTGAGCAAAATCCAAACAAAATTTGAACAACAGGGTTTTTAGCGAATCAGAAAGTTGCCGAACCAGAAATTGAGCTGAACAGAAACCTAGCCGAGCCTGCGACTCGCTCAACAGGAACTGACAAAAGAAACATGGAGCGTCACCCGTCGGGTGACGCTCCACTTGCAATGTGCCGCCACTATTCGCAAACCAACAACTGACTAGCCACTGTAAACTTACTGCGAACCGCCGCTCGAAGCATCCGCCTTGGCGTCGGTTTCAGCCTGGTCGGCGGCTTTGTCCTGATCCGCCAGGGCCTGGCTCGCCGACTTGTCCGGTGGCGGCGGAGGTACGTCAGACGGCACCGTGGCGGTATCCGGAGCTTTCGGCATTCCTCCGGTTCCCGCCTTCGAGGCCATTTCCTTCATCCCATTGTCCAGTTGCTCGGCGAACTGGTTGTGCATTTCCTGCAGGTCGTCGACCGAGACCAGCACGGTCTTGCCGGCCGCGCAGTCGCCCTTTTTGGCGCTGCCCACACTCACACTCACTTTTTGGTCGGCATCGGGAGTGTCAGTGAGCCGGGTGATGACATCGCCCTGCGTCAACGCACATTCCTGACCATCGGCAACCACGTCGAGTTCGGAAGCCACAATGAAGATGCGACGCGCGGGATCGAGTGCAGGAGGCACTTGATCGCTGGCTGCTGCTGCCGGCGCCGCCTGTGCACCTCCCGACGAACCACCCTGCGCAGCCGCCGCCTGGGCTTGCGAGGCCGCAAGTTGCGCCTTCACTTCGTCAGCAATAGCCTGCTTGATCTCCGGAGAGAGCGCAACCGGCCCACTCGGAGCCGATGCCTGCCCGTTGCTGGCCATCTGGTCATCCGGCGGAGGAGCGTCAGCGTTTGCTGCCGATGCATTGGCCGCCGCCTGCGCCGCATACGCTGCCTGCAGATTCGCCGAGATCAGATAATCCGTCAGCCAGAACGCCGCCGACGGGTACACCGGATACGGAGCGAAATATCCGCCGTAGTAGCCGTACCAGGGCGCTCCGCCCCAGCCCCAGCCCCAATATACCGGCGCCGCCCAGGGGTTATACGCCCAGCCATAAAATCCAGGATGGAACCAGAACGGGTGGTAGTAACCGTAGTAGTTGTAACCACCCCAGCGGTATCCCACATAAACCCCGGATCTATAAGCGCCATGGTAGTAGTACGTCCGCGAGTAATACGACCGTCCGCCGCGCGTGACGTAAGCGCGCTGCACGTAGCCGCCGCGTCCGCCCACACTCACCACCCGCACGCCGTTGCGCGTGCTCACGACCGTGCGGCTGCCGCGGAGTCCGTTGTTAATCTGCATCCCGTTCCGGTTGATCGACCGGACCTGCCCGTTGGGCCGAACACTCGCAGACCCGCCGCCTCTGAGAGAAACCGAGCGGCCGGGAGCCACG
>JBEKRY010000049.1:0-23945 GCA_049517555.1 Candidatus Sulfotelmatobacter sp.
GCGATTACTCCCAGAGCGCCAGGAATTTCGGGCGCAATCGTGAGCACACGCACATGTCCGCGCGCGGCCTGCCAGAGGCGCTCGAATACTTCGACCGTAGGCGCGACCAGATATTCCGGGGGATGCACGCCCCGTCGCTTGTGGCTGAGAAATGGGCCTTCGAGATGGATGCCGAGCGGGCGGGCCTGCGCAGTATCGTCATTCATCGGGCCGGCAGCGGTTTCGATGGCGTCGGCCAATCTGCCGAGGGCGGCGCAGGTTGCATCGAGTGGCGCCGCGACCGTGGTCGGAAAATATCCGGTCACGCCGTGGGTGGTGAGGAACTTCCCCAGGCGCGGCAGTTCGGACGGCAGGGCACGCATCAGATCGAGGCCGGCGCCGCCGTGAATGTGAATGTCGACAAAGCCGGGCACAAGCGTGGCATCGCCGAGGTCGACCACCTTGGTTTTGCCTGGCGCCTCTTTGGAGGCGCGCGGAAAAACGTCGGTGATCGTGCCGTCTTCCACCACGAGCAGCGGGTTCTGGATTTCCTCGACCGGAGTGTAGAGGCGAGTTGCGGTGAAGGTGGTTTTCATGAAGGCGATCTAGCCGAAACGATGATCGGCGAAAATCTATCGTAGTCGCAGGTGAGGTTTCAGACAACCGGCGGGAGAGCGAGCTGCGCTCGATGGACAGCCGGGGCGGTTGTCCCCACATAGAAGCGCGGCGCGGAATGATATAATCTGTTGGTTATCCGGAAATTCCTGCGAAGGGCGCCCAGCAATTCCTCCAGCGCCTGCAACAAAGTCGGGGAGTGGCTCAGCCTGGTAGAGCACCTGGTTCGGGACCAGGGGGTCGGAGGTTCAAATCCTCTCTCCCCGACCAATTAAGCAGCTCATTGAATTAGCGAGGACGCCATTTTGTGGATTTCCACAATTTGGGTCCGTTTGGGTCCAGTTAGCACATCTTCCACTTGCACTCAAAGGCAACAGCTTTAGCGGAGGCGTGGAAGCAAACACGTTTATAGAAAAGCTAGGATTCCGAGTAGTGCCGCTTCGATCCGCAGACGAACTTGAAGAAAGGGATCGAAAGCTTTTCTGTGTTGCGGTCGAGGCCCACTCTACGAAGGTGTTAGGACAAGGCCTTCCGCCGATAACTGAGGACAGTGCGGATTCGCCATGGACATTTCGAATTCCTTCCCAGTTGGATCGCGACCTGTACTGGCTGTTCGTTCCTTACGGGTACTCTTCGAGAAAAACATGTGCCAAACTCGACTGTGGTGGCGTGCTGGAGTCGAAGACAGACTCTGTTACTGGTAGAGGTCGGGTGGGGCTAGGGCAATGCCGAATATAATTCCGTAGTTGTCAATACTCAAGCCCGATAGAATGGACCCGTCAAATTTGTATGGTGGAGTGCCTCCCGCCGCGGTAACCCTGTAGGAATACTCTTTACCATACTCCGCATAGGGCAGCGATGTTGTGGTGATCTGGAGAGGGCCGGTCACCGTGATCGACAGTTGCGCCTTCTGAACCGGAACACTCGAGTCCACCACGTCCACCGTGAAGGTCGATATGGCAGGTGCGCCCGCGGGCGTGCCGGTGATCTGACCGCTGCGGCTCATCGAGAGTCCACGGGGCAAAGAACCGCCGGAGATAGCAAAACTGTAAGGTGGAGTGCCGCCTGCGGCTGTAATGCTTGCTATGTAAGGCGTACCCGCGGTGCCGGTGGGCAAGGTCGTAGTGGTAATGCCAAGCGAGACTAAGACCGTGAGGGTGAAGGTGGCAGTGGCGGTCTGAGCAGGATTGCTCGAGTCCTGCACTTGAACCGTGAATTCTGCTTCTTGGTTGGGTTGGAGGGGAGTGCCCGAAATCATGCCACCGCTGCTTAGAGACAGGCCGAACGGCAGCTGTCCGCTCAGCAGAGAGAATGGGTATGGTGTGGTGCCGCCGCTGGCCGCGATGTTGGCGCTCTAAGGAACCATCCACACCGCATTCGGCAGGCCCGGCGTTGTGATCCTCAAGGGGCCCTGGTGTTCCGTAAGAAGCACCGGTTTCCCGTGGTGGAGATTGGCGGATGCGGAGCGTTCATTAGCGACGGCAAGAAAGGGGAAAGCCCCACTTCTCGCAAATGACCCGAGAAATAGGGCGTTCCGTCTGTTGCAGCGCTTGATTCGCAGGGCTGCCTGGCAGTGTTCGACTCCCGAGCGGAATCTAGTTCGCCGAAACCACCGTGAGGGTCACATTGTTCGAGTTGTAGGTCACGGTGAATTGCTCGCTGCTATTGATCTTGGTCCCCTTCACGGTGGCAAATGTGCCCTTTACACTTTTAGCCGTCAGAATTTCGAAGGTTGAGCCAATCACTGGCACAAAATCATTAAGCAGGGTGATGTTCAGGGTTCCGCCCAGAGTGGCAGTGCTCGTGACGTTTAGCAAGTTGAATTCGCCGGATTCGGCGCCGCTAATGTTGGCATCCAGCGCACCAACGGCCGTCTGGGTGTAAGCACCCCGGATCGTCAACTTGCCCACCGTGGTGGCTGAACTCGCCGGGGTTAGCGTTCCAGCACAGGAGACGCCAGCCACAATCGTACCTCCGTTGCCAAAGAGCGAGCCTTTGGAAATCTTGACGGAGGCGGCTGCCGCATCAACTTCGTCGGAATCGTCAGCACTGGAGAGGGTGAGATCGCCGTTGACCGTAGTCTTGCCGCTATTCTGAACATACGATCCACCCTCACCCACCGTGAAGGTGCTGCCCTTTGAGATGGTAATCGTACCCTGGTTCGTGAATGTGCCCGCCGACGTAAAGCCCTGGTTCCCGGCAATGGTAAAGCTGCCCTTAGCGGCATTGGTGAGAAAACCTTCCAGTGCGTTGGTGTTGGGATTCAGGATCTGGGATGCCGTCCCCGTGAGCGTGATCTTGGCCGCGTTGGTGGTAATGTTGGCGGGAATCTGGAGCGTTCCGGTGACATTGTAGGTGCCCCCCGTCAGTGTGCCGTTGACGAGATTGAGGAATGGACCGTTGCCATTGACGTTGATTGTGCTGCCGGATGCCGCGTTCAGCGTGCCGGTATTGTTGAAACTGGTGCCAGCAGAAATATCGAGCGTGCCGCCGTTTGAGGCTTCCATGGTTCCGCTGTTGACGATTCCCGAACTTCCCTCGCAGCAGATCTCGAGCACAATCCCGGCGGTACCCACCGGCACGTTCGCGTTGATAGTTCCACTGTTGACGAGGCCCTGAGTACCCGATGCGATAACACCAGTGCCCTGGATGGTGGACTGGTTGGTCAACACACCGCCGCCGCCAAAATCGTTGCCCAGCACAGCTTGATTGTTATAGCCATTGTTGGTTCCATCCCCCATGATCACCTTACCGCCGCCCGCGAGCGTGAGGTTCTCCCCGCTGGCAAGCTGTAGGAATAGTGTGTCCCCATTGCTTGCTGCGGGCAAAAGCTCGATGGTTCCCGTGTTGTTGATCGTCCCTCCAGCATTAATGTTCGGGGGGTTGCCCACCGCGTTGACGATAAACGTCCCGGAGTTCGTAATCGTGCTTGTCGTTCCGTCAAGCGTCGTTCCGCCCTGCCCGTAAATGACGCCGCCGCCCGAAGTGGTGTAGGTGCCGCCGCTGATGGTCAGCCCTGATGTTCCCAGAGAACCAACCAGAGAGACGTAAGAGTTCGCGCCCACCGCCTTGATGGTGCCGCCTGTATTCGTGATCGAGGTGCTGCCGATAAGGAGCACCCCGCCGTTGCTGGCTTCGATAGTTCCGGTGTTGGTGCTGGCGCCGGCGCGGCCCAGCTGAAGCTGAAGATTATTCGTACCCGTGGGAATGTTCGCATTGATGGTGCCGCTGTTGGTGAAGCTCGTGAGGTTTTGAATGACCCCCGTCCCCTGGACGAGCTGTTGGTTTATGAAAGTTCCGCCGCCGATGCCGTTCAGATTGTTGTAGGAGTTTGAGGTGCCATCCCCCATGGTCAGGTTCCCGGTACCCATCAGCGTAAAGGTCTGTCCGCCCGGGATACTCAGTCCGACGCCGGTGTTGCCCGCTGACAGAATCTGGATGGTTCCCGTGTTGTTGACGGTTCCTTGAAAGTTGCCGCCCGGGTGCGCCGCTCCGGTAACCAGCTCCATGGTTCCGGAGTTGGTGATGGTGTTGCCATTCGTCCCGTCGAGGGTCGCGCTGGTGTCAACCACCTGAATCACTCCTCCACTTGCGGTTGTCCAAGTGCCTCCAGTGAAGATTTCGTTGCCCTGACCTTCGCCCTCGAGTTGGACGAAGGAGTTTGTGCCCGACGCCTTAATTGTTCCACCAACGTTGTTCAGCGTGAGGCTCCCCATCGCGAGCTGGCCGCCATTGGTGGCTTCCATCAGGCCGGTATTGGTTGAGGCGCCTGCGCTCTGGTTCCGTCCCACGATCAGTTGAACTCCGGATTCGTTGGCGTCGACCACGCCAAGGCTGGCATTGTTGAGCGTCATGTCGATGCTGCCGCCGCCCTGGATCGTCGACTGATTCAACAGGGTTGCGCTGCCTCCGATAGAGTCGCCACCGAAGGAGTTGGCCTGCAGCGTAATCGCTCCGGGGCCGGATAGGGTCGTCGTCCCACTGGATGTGAGCCCCAGACCCGTTGTGCCAAACGACACCGGAGCGGCCATGATAATCTGGCCGCTGTTTGCGATTGAGGAGCCACTGATGTTGAGGCCAAAGCTCCCGTTGGTTATGGTGGGGATCGTCAAGCTGTCAGAGCTGCCGAGGGTGAGGTCGGCGATCCCGTCGCCAACGTCCAACAAAACTGCCGCTCCCGATTCCTGAATGCAGACGTTGTCGCTGTTGCCCGGTTCCGAGCCGTTCGACCAGTTCGCACCATTGCTCCAATTAGTAGTGCCTCCTGCTCCGGTCCAGCTGTCGGTACAGCTTTGGGCGAGCGCCGGAGTCGCGCCAGCGAGTGAAAATACAACTACGGTGGCCAGAAAAGTCGCCAGCGTGAGGGTCGACTTAGGTTGCTTAAGACTCATTGGAATTCTCCTGGTTAAAACTGTGTGGTTAAACTGTTTGGTTCGACTGTTTGATTTCAACCTGACTGCGTCGTTTCCGGCCCCTATTTCCTATCCAATCAGCATTCGAATGGGGCCGCTCCACCCGACCGCGGCCACGCGGTGCAGGTCGAGTCCCCGGTGACTCTCCTTCGAACCATTCAAACGCCCATGGAAATCCGGCTAGGTGCTCAGTGCGAAGCCGCAACCGCCGTTTCCCCGCCGCCTCCGCTGGGCCTAAGGTTACTGTCCTTCGGGGGCAGCAAAATCGCGCTCACAATCAGCGCCAGAAGGGTTAAAGCCAGCACGATCAACGCCCGGACCGCCGGACTCTCTGAAATCGAACTATTTCCATTTCTGGCCAATGGAATGTCCCTCCAGAACCAGCGCCACTGTGCCAGGGCGATGGCACGAACAGGTGATTCCGGGCGTTGTCGCACCGGGCTATACTTGTCCGGCTTTCGTCTCGGGGCAAGGGATAGAACGGGACACAAACGGGCAAAACCGGGCATTCATCGCTCATTTACCGTTTTGGGCTGGGAGTTTAGTGGCACAAGGCGCGACCAGTGACCTCGACCGGCGTCTGGATTCGTGGAAGGAGATTGCTGCCTTCTTTGGACGGGACGAGAGGACCGTTCGGCGGTGGGAGAAGGACAGCGCCCTGCCGGTGCACCGCATTCCCGGCGGTGCCAAAGGCCGGGTCTTCGCCTATGAGCGGGAGCTCGGTCAGTGGCTCAGCACTCCCCAGGCATTGCGGACCACCACTGGAACCCTGGAGCCGCCTGCCAGCCCGGCCCAGGAAGAGTTCTCCGAGGATGTCGAGCGGCAGGCCCCGCCCCTGGTCGGGCCAGAGGTCCAGCTGGCGGACCGGCCTCGTCACTTTAGAGCGCTCGCGATATGGCTGGGGGCCCTCGCGGTTTGCGCTACCCTTGTTGCCGGAATCTGGGTCTATCGCAAGAGCCATCGTTTCGCCGCATACGCGTCAGGTCCAAGTGTCTCCCACCTTCGAAGTGAAGATCTGCGCTCGACGAACGGCGCCCCGGCGGCCTACTTCGGCGCCGATTCGGTCGCCGTGCTCCCCTTCACCAACGCACGGGGGGATGCCAACACCGACTATCTGAGCGACGGCATTACCGAGTCCTTAATCAGCAACCTTGCCCATGTACCCCAGCTTAGGGTGAGGTCTCGGGACTCGGTCTTTCGCTACAAAGGAAAAGATGTTGACGTTCAGACGGCCGGGAGCAGTCTCCGCGCGTCGGTCCTGGTAAGCGGACGCGTGATCGTGCAGGGTGACAGCATCGAAATCAGCGCCGAGCTTACTGATGTTCGGGATAATACCGAAATCTGGGGGCGCCGCTACCGGGGTAAACGAGCCGACCTCGTTTCGTTGCAGCAGCAAATGGCGGGCGACATTGCAAGCAGATTGCGTTCAAGCATCAGCGCCGCGGATAGGGAGCAGGTCACCAACCAGGGTACAGAGGATGCAGCGGCTTACTCGTTATATCTGAAGGGCCGTTACGCTTGGAACAACCGGACGCACAGTGAGGTAGAGAAGGCCATATCCTATTTCAACCAAGCGATCGCGAAAGATCCGGCCTACGCTCTGGCCTATTCCGGGCTGGCCGATGCCTATTCCGTTTTGCCGAACTTTGGCGGTAATCAGAATGAAGACTTCCCGAAGGCAAACGCCGCCGCCCGCAAGGCGCTGGAGTTAGATCCGACGCTGGCTCATCCGCATGCCGTTCTGGGCAGCAATGAGATGCAATTCGAATGGGACTTTTCGGCGGGAGAAGCTGAGTTCAAGAAGTCTTTCGAGCTTGACCCCAATGATGCCACGGCGCGCCAGTGGTACGCCGATGAAATTGGCCAGATCGGCGGCCGGGAACCGGAAGCCTTCGCGGAAATCGATCGCGCCCACGAATTAGACCCGCTTTCTCCGGTCATCACGCGTGTGGTCGGAGGTGTTCGCGGATCGGCGCGGAAGTTCGACGAAGAGCTTGCGATTTGCGGAAAGCTGGCGAATGAGAATCCCACATTCGCCATCGCCCACGATTGCCTGGCGCATGCCTATCGGGGCAAACATATGTATCCGCAGGTCATCGAAGAGTGGAACGCCCTGGGCCGGTTGTCCGGCTACCGCGTCGATGCCGACTTCGCCGCCGCCGCGGATCGAGGATTCCGTTCGTCGGGATGGAAGGGAGCTCTCACCAACGCCATTGCATTCCGCCAGGCACAGCGCAGAACCGGCTACTTCTCAGCATTCGACATCGCCGCCTTGTACGCCGACTTAGGGGATAAAGAGCAGGCCTTTCATTGGCTCGACATCGCTTATCAGGAACACGACTGGCCGCTGATCACCTTGAACACCAACTCCGCGCTCGATCCATTGCGCTCTGACCAGCGGTTTGCCGAGATGGTGCGCAAAGTAGGACTGCCGCAGTAATGTGACCGACGCCGAAGGCTTGCGGTAACATATGAAGGCGCCTTCAGTCACTGCAAGGGATACCCCGGAAACTTGGGTCCATCTTGGGACCATACAGCGCCGAACACCCCATAAAACCGTGGTACAAGACGGCGAACCGAGCTAAGCGACTCAACAGGTTAGACAACCGGAACTGGTTCGGGACCAGGGGGTCGGAGGTTCAAATCCTCTCTCCCCGACCAAATTTCTCTCAATATTTTATATTCATTTCTGTTTTTTCCATCATATCGCTGTGGGCGATTCTGTAGACGGTTTCGGATTTTTGCGGTAATTCAGATTGGGTTCCTACGAGATGTTTTCCTCGAGGTTCTCAGGTTGATGGTCTTTTCAAAAAGGCTCACATCCGGCTCATGCTGCAGCAAGTCTATGTGGCATATTTTTGCGTCGTACGTGCGCGACCGGCTTCTCGTGCAGTAGTAGTTCCGTCGCCTGCACACGGCGATCAGCGTGGAACCATTTCTGCACGACGTCGTCATTCAGGAAGTTGGCCAAGGCCAACAGGCTCATCCCTTGATGGTGGGCCATCCAGCAGCGGACCAGTTGTGGGCGACCCTTCCAGAATCTGTGTTTCGCAGAAGTGAAGTCTGCAGCTTCGTAAAAGCCGTGGCTCCCGAACCATCCCATATCAGCCATCCGGTGCAGATTCTTCATCGCTCCCACCGGGTCGGTATTCAACGCGAGAAATGTCGAATACGGCGATATTACCAGTGCACTCGTTTCTCGCGCCCGGAGCGCGAGATGAGAAAGCCCAAAAGCGTAGTACTGGTAATTTCCAGCCTCGTCCAATTTGAAATAAGCGGATTCGGAAATGCCCCAGGGGACCCGCTTTCGCGCAGCATATGTCTGTTGTGCTCGTACGGCAGCCGTCCGCGAACGCTCCAAAAGGGTATTGGGGTAGGTCCGCATCCAGAGCGAAGGCATTAAGTACTCAAACAACGTTCCGGTCCAGGAAAGCAGAACCGGCTGTCCGCCATCCAGAGTGTGTGCCCGCCCCAGCAGGAACCAGCTCTCTTGCGGAATGTCTTCCTTGGCAATGGCGACAAACACTGCGGTGCGAGATTCGGTACCAAGCAGGTCGTAGCAAGCCGGGTGGAGCTGGTGGGTATCCACATCGAAACCCACCGACACGAGTTTGCGGCGCTGGTTGAGCAACAACTCAAAGTCCATTTCATCGGCAAGCTTTCCCGCCGTATTCGCGAGCCTTCGAATATCGGCGACCAGGCGCTCCGTGTTCGCTCTTGCTTTGAGAAGCCGATCGCGCAGGCGCGCATACAACATTTCCTCTCCGGGAGCCGTGGAATGAAGGATCTGTTCGATTTGGCGGACCAGCCGGTCGATGAATTGAGGCAGTTGCCGCAGCGCGATGCTGTCCATCAATTTGAGGTTGAGAGTGGCGTCATCCCGCAAAACTGCAAACTCCGGCGAAGACCACGGCGCATATTCAGTCACTGCCTGGCGAATGCTCCGAAGCCGCGACTCGGCTTCTTCCGCAAACCATTGCATCTGGCTGTCTCGTTTGGAATTGGCGATCGTTTCTTGAGTTTGCTGGAAAAGTGTTTCGGGCAAGCTGAGTATCGACTGCAGCCAATGATCGGTGTTGCGTTGTCGCTCGCAGTGCAAGAGCAGCTTTCGCGGAAATACGCGCCCGGCAGACAGTACACGGAGAAAGTCCGTAAATCCTTCTGACAGACATGGCTGCAATACCGGCTGGTTTAACCGTTCGAGGCATCCTTGCTGCAGAGTCCAGAGCGAAGCCAGCAAGTTACCGCTATCCACCGAGGAAACGAAAAGGGGAGCGAGGGGCTGAAGCGTGCGAGTGTCGTACCAGTTCAAAACGTGTCCGCGATACTTTTTCAGGATCTCGACTGTGGCTAAAGTCCGAAGAGTCTGTTCGGCAAATTCCGGCACCGTGAGATATCCAAATTCGCATCCGACCTGCCTCGCATTGAGTAGAAAGCCGATGTTCGTGGGCGATACACGCGCGGCTACGGCTGCGGGTTGTTCCTGAACGTTATCCGGGATCAACCAGTTGTGCTCGGCGGTACTGTACTCGGAAAAATATCGCCAGGTTTTCAGAGCGGTACGCCTGAGGAAAGCCACATTCTTGCGAGACGTTTGATTTCGGGCCGTAGCTGGGGCACGGTTCAGCCAACGAGAGACCGCTTTATTGGAGGCCCACAGTGCCAGGATCGGCAGCGCGGTCAGAAGCGCCTGGGGCCGCACAGCCCACACCAAGACTCCGAGCAGGACCGCGAGCAACGGCATCCAGTTGAGATACATGTCCACGGGGTTGCGGCCGCGAGTATCGAGCTCCGATTCGGCCGCCGTTTCCCATTCCAAGAGCCGCGCCTGCGTGACAAAGCGTCTGACCAACGATCGCACAACCGCATCCAGCGCAAGCATGGTCTGATGCGGAAGAAAGATCACGGTAAAGAAAAGACTAAAGCTAGCGGTGTAAAGCGTCTTTAGCGCATCCCGGACAACGGTCACATCAACCGCGAACAGGGCACGGAGCAGATTGAAGCCAAACTCTACCCCTGTGGGTATCAACAAAATACACAACGTCGCGAGAGTCCATCGCCACGGCGTACCGGGCATGAACCATCCAATCACGAGCAACAGGAATGTCGCGGGCTCCACCAAACTCCGGCGCAGGTTGTCGACAATCTTCCACCACGAAATGAGGGAAATCGGGTTGGCCACCCGTTCCACCGATTCGTCCGGCACATGCGGGAATAACCATGCCGCGATCTGCCAATCTCCGCGCAACCAGCGGTGTTTGCGGCGATTGTATGCGCTGTAGTGGGAGGGATAATCTTCAATGATCTCGATGTCACTCGCCAGACCGGCGCGCGCATAGGCTCCTTCCAGCAGATCGTGACTCAATAGCGAATTTCTGGGAAAACGCCGGTCCAGGACCCGATGAATGGCGTCCACTTCATAGATGCCTTTTCCCGTGAAGCTGCCCTCGCCATACAAATCCTGATAGGCATCAGAGATGGCGCGCGTGTAGATATCGAAGCCGGTCTCCCCGGCATAGATGGCGGCGAGCCGCGAGCGGGCTGTGCTTTGCACGCTGACGCCGACCCGCGGCTGCAAAATGCCATATCCCTCAACAACAGTATTGGTTTGGGGATCGATGATTGCCTGGTTCAGCGGATGAGCCAAGGCTCCGACCATGCGGTGCGCGGAGCCGCGTGGCAGCTCTGTATCCGAATCAAGGGTGATCACAAAACGAACCTGCGGAAGAATCGACAGCTCTCCGACTTTCACGGGGAAACTGTCATATTGCCCTCGCAGCAGCTTGTTGAGGTCGAGCAACTTGCCCCGCTTGCGTTCCCATCCCATCCACGATTTCTCGCGCGGGTTGTAAACCCGATGCCGATGAAACAGAAAGAAGGAGCCTGTGTTCTGACTCGCATATTTGTCATTTAACTCGTGAATCAGTTCCGAGCACAGTGTGATGAGCGGATTGTCTTCCCGAGCCGCTTCCCGAGAGTCGGCCAGATCGGTCAGGAGCGCAAAGTGAATATTGGGATCATGATTTCCCAGAAAGCGCACTTCCAGGTTCTCGACCAGCCCTCTGACTTGTTTTTCATTCAGGAGCAGGGTCGGGATCGCGACCATGGTTACGCAATCATCAGGAATCCCTTCGGTGAAATCGAGTTTGGGCAGAATCTGCGGACGCAGCAGCGAAGTGACCAGATAATGCATCAGTTGCACGGCGCTCTGTGAACTGGGGAGAAGCAGCAGCACCATCGAAAACAGAATAAGGGCGGGAGAATTATAGGACTCGGTGAGAAACATGACCGCCACGGACATGATGGCAAGCGCCAGAAGAGTTATGCCCATCAGGAAGACGTCGTCGGGATGTTTACGCACAAGTCCCTGAATCTTTTGACCGAATGGCGGACGGAAGTGCACCTTCTGGTGAAGAAGAGGCTCTCCCTTTTCCACGAGGTAGTAACCTACATGGGACTCCCGCAGGGCGATACGCGGTTCTTCGTAAGTACGACGACTAGCGTCAACGGCCAACGCCACAACCGCCCTTGCAACCTCCAGCTCGGAACAATCGGAATGCTCTGCGATACTGGCTACCCGGCTTCGGTAGAGATCGCGGCTTTCAAAATCCATCCGACCGTAGGTCTCGGCCGGGTCCTCGCATAACACATGGTGGATTACCATGAGTGGCTCGAGGACATCCTTCCAGGTCGTTTGTCCAACGTCCCGCAAACTCCGCACACAGGCACTCACCCCGTTCGAGTCATCCTGGGGATTGTTCAGAAGACACCCGCCACGCGCGGCGATTTGCTCCAGAAGGGCCAGCTTAAGCGCCGGGGCAAGCGACCACAGTTCACGCAGCTGCAACGCCGTGGTTTGTTGAAATACTTCCACGAATAAAGTGAATTCCTGTTCACTGAACTCGTAGGAAACTACCTCAAGAAATCCCTCAGCGAGCGCCAGCACTCGGGGGACGACCGCGCCATTCGGGGCTCGGACGTGCGCAATCTTGGCTTGGGATTTGAGAGTTTCCGTCACATTCTGAAGTTCCGTATACAGAAGGCGCCCGTTGTCGTAAAGCCAGCGAAAATCTTCCGAGGTCGGCGATTTCGGGGCTGGCCGTTCCAAAGCCGCAAGTATCGGCTTCAAGTCGTGCGCGAGAACGCGGCTGCGCTCGGCAAACGTGTGCGATGAAGGCGAGTTCGGCAGCCATGTCAGAGTGCGTGCGAGTTCTGCCGCCCTTTGATGAATAACCTGCGGATCGCGAGCTCCGTGAGCGGGCTCCGGCAGGCGTTCCGCCTCTGCGCCGAGGGCCTCTAAATGTGTGTTCTGCGGCATGGGATGTATAAGTTCCTAAGGGTCGAGTCCTATCGGTAGCTGGCTGCTTGCATTTCGAACATACCTGCGTAGCGCCCCCCAAGATTCAACAGGTTGTCATGATTGCCATCCTCGGCAATCCTTCCGTTGTGCAGGACTATGATGCGATCTGCCATGCGTACGGTCGAGAATCTATGGGAAATAAACAGGGCTGACTTTCCAGTGGTAAGCTCGGCGAACCGCTGAAAGACTTCAAACTCGCTGCGCGCATCGAGCGCGGCGGTGGGCTCATCCAGAATCAGCACTTGCGCATCTCGAAGGTAAGCGCGAGCCAGCGCGATTTTCTGCCATTCGCCGCCCGACAGGTCCACGCCGCTCTCAAAGCGCCGGCCCAGCATTTGCTCGTAATCGCGGGGAAGTCTTTCGACGACTTCGTTGGCCATGCTCTTGCCGGCTGCCGTTTTGAGAAGCGGCAGGTTGTCGATCTCATCGATCCTTCCGACTGCGATGTTTTCGCGCGCCGTCATCTCATAGCGCATGAAGTCCTGAAAAATTACTCCGATCTCCCGGTACAGATCGTCGAGGTCGTATTCTCGAAGATCCACTCCATCCAGCAAAACCTGGCCTTCCACCGGATCGTAGAGTCGGGTCATCAACTTCACCAAGGTGGTTTTGCCTTCGCCATTCTCCCCGATGAGTGCGACCCGCTCCCCGGCGCGGAGATGCAGGTCCAGACCGTGAATGACCAGCCGGGATGTTCCCGGATAGCGGAAGGAAACATTGCGAAATTCGAATCCCCCTACGATGGGGCGAGGGGCGGGCAGGGCATGGGGCTTGGAACGGATGGTGGGCTGCATTCCGAAAAATGCAAGCAAGTCGGTGAGGAACAATGCCTGGTCCGCGATGCTTGAAAGAACCGAGAAAATTTGCTGGATATTGCCACTTGCCTGCACGATCGCGCCAGTAAGAAAAGTGAGCGTACCGATGGTCAACGACCCGGTCACGGTCCGCCAGATCACGTAGACATAGGCGGAGTAGTAGCCAATCGTGCCGATCATCGACAACAAAGACCCGGCAATCAGCCGGCGGTGGGCCAGAGCAACATTCTCGCCATAGATGTGATCCGAAAGACGCGTGAACCGTTCAATGAGGAAGTTCTTCAGGCCAAAGAGCTTTAGTTCCTTGGCGGCTTCCCGACTTCCACCCAGTACACGCAGGTAGTCGAGTTCCCTGCGTACTGGGGTTTGGCGGAAGTTCTTGGCATAGCCGAGAAATGCGAAGTGGCTTTCTCCGAGAAATGCCGGCAGGATACCGGCAACCAGCAACAGCAAAAGCCATGGCGAGAACAAAAGAATGGAGACCGACAGGGAAGCAGCCGTAATCACCTGTTGCACCAAGCGCCCGATGGACTGAATCATGCCCAGGCGGTCGGTGGCCTGTACCCGCGCCCGTTCCAGCCGGTCGTAGAAAACCGGATCTTCGTAAGTAGTGAGATCGAGTTCCGCGGCGTGCTTCATTACCTGAATGCTGACATGGCGGGTGTATTTGTCCGCCAACAACGCATCGAGATAATCGACGGTTCGGCCGAGAATGCTGCCGAAAATGGCAATGGCGAACTCCGCCGCCACTAGCCACCACAGTAGAGGGTTCACAGGCTGATGGCTGGAAACAACCTGGACGATACCGTCAATAATGAGTTTTGTGATCCACAGGGCCGCGAGGGGTATGAGCGAACTGATCAGCCGGAAAACCAGTCCCAGGGACACGACCACCGGGCCCGATTCCCAAACGATCCGGAGGACCGGGGGTACGTTGCGAAGCGCCGCGAGACGCTCGCTCCAACTGCCCCAAAAGTTCCCCGGTTCGGCCATTTTGATGATTCCTTACAGAAAGTAAGTTGACTGAAGTAAGTCAACTTAAGATGCCAAAATCGCTTCCAGCGGCTAAGTCTACACGCTGGAATTGTTGAGAACAGAGCAATATTGGCCGCTTTCTTCGAACCTTCAGGATGGATTTCACTTCGATTCCGTAAAGATGCGGCCGGACGGACCGGCGAATGCAAGATTGTGATGGAAGGCATCAGCAGAATTCATCTTTCCTGCCTCAAGTCTGGTATTTCTTGAAGCCTGCACGCTGCATGCCGCGCTGGGCGGCCTCGTTCTTCATAAAAATATTCCAGACAAATCCCGTACGTAAATTCTCCGCCATCAGTAAGGTGATGCCCGTATCGATTCCGATCACATCGGTGTCGTACCACTTGGTCAGCGGGTTAAAGGCGTTCACAAATCCATACTTGCTCCAGGCGGAGGGATAGCGATCTTTGACCGTCCGCAGGACGCGCATCACCGGTTGCGGCAGGAACGGTAAGGAGCCGGCCGACGCACTGGGCACAATGGTCCCATCGATCGGTCCGACCGCGGGCGGGCCGCCCCAGATCACATACCCGTTCGGGGAATCCGAAGCCGTGATTCCCCACAAGTCCTCACCGTAGTCGGGAAACTGTTTAGCTAATTCAAGACAGAAACGACGATGAACCTCGGTCGCTGTGATCGAATTCCGGAAGTAATCCGCGTACTGGTCGCGCTTGCCGCGGAAATCGAACCACGCCTGGGAATACTGATGGACAAAGAGCGGCGCGAAGGAGCCAATGTAACGCAGGCCGTCATAATCGAAGGTCAGACGCTTCCAGGCCGTCCATGTTTCCTCGCGGAGAGGATAGGAGGTCGAACCGAGGCCCAGCAGGTACATCATCATCAATTCGCTGTAGTTGTCCCAACGATAGGGCAGGAAGCCCATCTCCGGCGTCCATCCGTGGGGTAGAAGAGAAGTATCTTCGGACAACCAGGTCCACTCCACGCGGTCAAATATGGCATCGGCCAACCCTTGAAGTTCTGCAGCCGGAAAGTACTCCCGGCAAGCCAAAACTCCGCATAGCAAGATCGTAGTGTCCACCGAAGAAACCTCGGCGTCCCAAACCCGTTCGCCAGTATTGATGTTGGCCCAATGGTAGAAAAAGCCGCGGTGATTCGGCAGTTTCGCCCAAAGGCACTGCAATGTGGCTAGAACTCGTTCCTGGGCCGCGGAGCGCGAGATGAATCCCCGTTTTTCGCCGATGCATAACGCGGTCAATCCGAAGCCCGTGGCGGCGATGCTGCCGACGATTCCACCGTCGCTAGCGTGAACGTTGCATCTGTCCTTTACCAAGCCCGTCTTTGGATTGGCCTGCTCCCAAAAGTATTGAAAGTTGGCTTTTTCGAGTTCATTGAGGAACTGATCGTCCTCCGGTGAAATCGAGCCCGCGACCTTGGCAGCCGAAACGCTGCCTGACCCGCTCAGTTGAGAAAACGCCAAGCGGGCAAATGGCAGGCACCCCCCCGCCCCCAGGATTTGTCGCACAAAATCGCGCCGTGAAGGTTCCTTGGAATGCATGACTTTTATTGTGTCACGTTAAGCACATGAATAGCGCCTGGACAGTTAAAGCGACGGCCTGTAAACACAGGCGTGATCCCTGCCCCTTATTGGAATACGCACATAAGATGCCGTTGAGGTGGCGTCTTTTCGTACACTGTTTGAAGATTATTTCATGAGGATAGGGAGACAACGCGCCCTTTGGATTGTGCTGGCACTGGCTGTTGCCTTGACTTCGGTGGGAGTTTTTTTTCGGCTTCAGCATGGGAAGCCATTGACCCTCACCGGTGCAATCACGGTAAAGGACGCCGATCCCAGAAAACAATTGCCCATTGCAGGGGTGGAGGTCAGTGCGGCAGACAATGCAGGTGAGCCCCCGGCCAAATCCGATTCGTCTGGATTTTTCAGCCTGAAGTTGCACAAAGGGCTTCGCCGAGGTCAACCCTTGACGTTGATGTTTCGCCACCCCAATTACCACCCTCTTGATCTTTCGGAATTCTCAGGCGACAAGCTTTATATCGTTCACCTGGTTCCATTGGCCAAGAATCCACAAGACGCCCCCAATCGGCCCGCCGTTGTAGTGGGCAATGTCCGTATTCGATATTCGATTAAGGCCCTGCGAACAGTAAATGTAGGCAGCGCAGTAAAAACGTTTGAAGTCGAGAATGTGGGGAATGTCCCATGCGAAAGGCGATCTCCGTGCTCGCCCGATGGCAAATGGAAAGCCACGATCGGTTCCACCGCGTTGGACGCGGGTCCGGGCAACGAGTTTCAAAATGCCCGGGTTTCCTGCATTGCCGGGCCCTGCCCCTTTACGAGAATCGAGCCCGGCGAACTCTCCAAAGCCAGCCAGAGAATCACAGCGTCCGCGCGGGCCTGGTCAGATCCCGCGACGTTCCTGGTGGAAGCTGAGGTGGTCCACACGATGCAGAGTCCGATAGAACACCAAAGTTATCCTGTCATCTTTGGTGCGGCTCTTAGCTTCACCTTACCCACCGACGCTGAGGGAGTAAGCCTGGAGGCGGATCTGAGCGGAGAAACCGTCATCTTCCCGCTCGGGCCAGACCTCTTCTTGACGTGGGCGAGTTGCAGTTCCACCGTGAACCCGGACCACACGAGTGTGTACCGTTGCGAACTGAAGCCGGGATACCGATTTCAATCGCCAGCCTAATTCAGCCTTGTGGCGATCAAATCTTCTTGAGAGAGGGTTGGTGGATTCTTTTTCGACCGTCACCATCCCACTTGACGACCGCGTCCTCGTCGTTGGCTCGCTCGACTGTGCCGAATTCTCCATTCGGCTTTCCGAAATTGCCCAGACCCTCGACACGATCTCCGGGAGTCAATTCCTCGCCGGCGGCGGCCCGGGAGAGCGGCGGTCTCTTGGCACGGTCTGAGTCAGGGACCGCCCCAGCGCGTGAGAGGGGTGGCTGGGGCGCATTACGTAGTTTGGGTATTGGCTTCTTGATGCCATGAGTCATAAGGTTTCCTTTTCTATGAGGCCGGAGGATCGCGTTTCGTCGCGACTGTTCATCGGCATCGATAGATGCAAGCGTAGACCTGAACGACTAACTCGTCCGGTCCAAACCGCACAGTTCTGACGATTAGTTTGGCGAAACCGGCGGAGCTGCGGACTGGATGGCAACGAGATCAGCATGCTATACGGCAAACATGGCTACGCCAGCGGCGAACATTGCCATTGCGGTGATCGCTACGATGGTCCATCCCAAGCGTGAACTCGGCTGACCCTGCATCAGTTTCTTGTCCGAAGCGACAATCAGGATGGCGACCAAAAGGAATGGGGCTAACAATCCGTTGATGACCGCTGTCCAGTAGAGTGCCTTCACCGGATTTATACCTATGAAATCCAGTCCGACGCCAATCACTGTAGAAAGCAGGATGAGAGCGTAAAACGCGCGTGCTTGCTTTAATTTCTTGTCCAGTCCCTGCCGCCACCCAAGCGCTTCCGCGAAGGCGTATGCCGTTGATCCCGCCAGCGTTGGGATGGCAAGAAATCCGACGCCGACAATGCCGACGGTAAACAAGGTCGCAGCGAATTTGCCAGCAAGGGGACGGAGGGCCTCGGCTGCCTGGCGGGTAGTCTCGATATGCGTCATACCGTGGCGGTTGAGTGTGATCGCAGTGGTCAGGATGATAAAGAACATGACGATATTGGAGAAAAACGCGCCAACGCCTACGTCAAAGTTCCTCAGCTCAAGTTCCTTAAGCGTTGCTCCTCTTCGTTGAGCAAGCGTACTCTGTCCTGCCGCCTTCTCCTCTTCAACTTCTTCACTCGCCTGCCAGAAAAACAAATACGGACTGATCGTGGTTCCGAGGATCGCCACCAGCATTGACCATTCATCGCTGGTGTGTGGCATCGACGGTATGAAGGTGGCGTGCGCTACTCCATCCCAGTCCCCTGCCACAAAGGCGGTGACCGGGTAAGCGAAGAGCACCAGCACCAGCCACTTGAGGACATTCGCTATCTGGTGATAGTGGAGCCGGACCGTTGCCCACGAAATCAGGAGGGCAAACCCCACTACAAGCAAGTGCGAATTGATCCCAGACAGCATTTCCGCCGCATCCGCCATGCCAGCGAGGTCTGCTCCGATATTAATCGTGTTGGCCGCAAGCAGGGCTGTGACGACCCCGAGCAGCAGCCAACGGGGAAATCGCTGCTTGAAATTCGCTGCCAAGCCTTGACCCGTCACCTTGCCGATGCGGGCACACATCATTTGAACCGCGGCCATGAGCGGCCACGTCAGGAGCGCGGTCCAGAGAAGTTTGGTTCCAAGCTGCGCGCCGGCAACAGAATATGTGGCAATGCCGGATGGGTCATCGTCGGCGGCTCCGGTGATGATGCCAGGCCCAAGCGACTTCAACAGCAATCGCATCCATCGAGCTGGGGTAAATGTTGACACGAAAGGGTTGGGGCGATAACCGCCTACGAATCATAACGTGAATCTCCCACAATCCTCCCGGGCGCGCTGTACGAATCGAATGCTTAAGATGGAGTGCTTAAGATCGAATGCTTAAGATGGTCTAATGTGCTCAGACATAAGTCTTCGCCAGTTGTAGCATGAGCTGTAGTGAAGAAATGAGATGGCCGTTACAAAGGTCAGTCCAGCTTCCTCTTACAGGTGAGGTACAACAATGGAAACGGTATTGATTGTTCTGGTGGTGTTGTTTTTGCTCGGTGGCGGGGGCTGGGGATACTCTCGTTGGCGCAACTAGCAAACACAGGATGCAAGCTTAACGCTGCTTGATCCTGTGTCTTGGTCTTTATGAGGGTTCCGGAGCCAGACCGCGAACCCTTTTTCAAGTTTCCCAAACCTACGTGGGCCCATCTGAAGCTCCACTCTTCTCCCAGCATCTCCGAAAGCCGCGCAGCTCATGGAATCGAATGCGATCTTGCACGAAGCTCAGCAACTGTACAACGTGAGTGACCGCCTTGACTCGCTGGCGGAGCAGCACCCCGTCGTCGCAGAGGCATTGATCTCCATCTCAGGAAGAGTTCGCAGCACGGCTACATTGTTGGAAGTGCTGGTGGCGATGAAGATAACGCCGCTCTCCGGATTAGATCCAGCAAACGCATAGTTATTCGCGCCCTCTTATTCGCGCGCCTCAAGCTCCTCCGGAAATCACGGCCACTTTTACGATCGAGAGAAGATCATGCAGCAAACCCGAGATTTCAGCATCCAGCGGCGACTTGCTTCCGGCAAGCGTTCCGTCCAGATCAAACACAATGAGCTTTTTCACGCTGATCCCCATCTGAGCTCGTGACATCTTTATCCGGCAGCGAAATTTCCAACAAGTTCACTGGGCCGCGGGGCCGAAAGGTACACGCACCGGACCTCCGCCAGGTTCAACGGTGGGCATTGTGGGTTTATGACCTTCTGTGCTCCTGGGTTCGACCTTAACAATGGGACTGTCATGCTTCTGAGAAACGGTGCTCACTCCCGGCAAGGGTTTCGTGGCTGGTGAAGTCCTTTCGAGAGCAGATCGTATGTTGTGCATTTGTTATGCATTGCTCCGAGATCGCTTCCGCATGTGATCCTTTTTGAACAGACAATCCAGGCCATGCGAAATAGAGTTTATTCTTGGGAGGCTCCAGATGACGAGGCTGGATGCTCGACGGGCACACGCGTGAGAGAGTTCTGCGGAAGGATTGAAGCAAAATCAGGTCCGAGTTTAACCTCCAGATCGCCGCGTCTCGAGATGACGTCTTTTTTACCTAGCGCACCAGCGCCGGTGGCACCAGGGCGGGTCTAAGCTGCTCATAACAAATCGTTTGATCTTGCATCGTCCGCGGTACTCGATTTGCATCCAGGTCAATCTGTGCGCCTCCTGACCGTTCGACTCACGATCTCGTTGATGGTTGGGATCACACTAATCTCTCTACTTTCGGCGTACCGCGAGGTGCGATTTCAAAGGCGGGGTCTGCGCCGGGATCTGGAGCACCGGGCGGAAGCGTTGGGAGAGAGTCTCGCGGACAAAGTCGAACCTTATCTGAATCTGAAGAAAGGCTCCCGCAAAGAGCTTCAGATAGTCGTCGACCGGTTTGACAGCCGGGAGCATCTGGCTGGAGTCGCCGTTTATAACGCCCAAGGCGAATCGATCGCCATGACTCCGGGGCTGGCGCCACAACTGACAGGCGAACCTGGCATAGTTCAGCAAGTCCAGCAAGCAGCTACCAACGGCCAGGGCGCAGGGGAGTTTATCCGGCTGGGAGAGGCTTCCGTCTATATCTATGCGGTCCCTCTCCATCAGGATGAAGCGGTTGTGGGCGGGCTAGCGATGGTTCACGACGCCAGCTACATCGATGCCCGAAGCAGGAGGGTTTGGCGCGACACGTTTCTGCGCGTGCTCATCCTCGTTTTCCTGATCACACTCACGACCCTGCTGATTGTGCGCTGGAGCATTAACGGCCACATTGCCCGGGCAGCACAGTGGATGCGTGCATTGCGCACGGGCAAGACCTCTTCCGGGCCGGCCGCGCCAGATCTGGATTTGTTCCGTCCCCTCGCCAACGAAATGGCAAACTTCGCCGCAAGTCTTACAGCGGCTCGTTCCGCAGCGGAGCAGGAGGCCCAGTTGCGCCAGACTGCAGATTCTTTCTGGACTGCGGAAAGACTCTCGGTCCACGTGCGCGGCAAGCTGGAGAAAAGCTGCCTGTTCGTGGTTGCAAATCGGGAGCCGTACATCCATAAACATCATGGCAAGGATGTGGAGGCAATTGTTCCAGCCAGTGGACTGGTGACCGCGCTCGAGCCCGTGCTGCGTGCGTGTGACGGAACCTGGATCGCTCACGGGAGCGGGGATGCGGATCGCGAGACCGTAGATAGGCATGACCGCTTGCGGGTTCCGCCCGACGATCCCCGCTATACGTTGCGCCGCGTCTGGCTGAGCAAGGAAGAAGAAGAGGGATATTATTATGGTTTTGCGAACGAGGGGCTCTGGCCTCTCTGCCATATTGCCCATACGCGCCCTCTTTTTCGTGGCTCTGACTGGGAACACTATAAAAGGGCAAACCGGCGGTTCGCGGATGCGGTACTGAAAGAAATGGAGGGTATGGACCGTCCGGTGCTTCTGGCCCAGGATTACCATTTCGCGCTCCTGCCGCGCATGATCAAGAAGGCACGCCCCGATGCGCGAGTGGCAATTTTCTGGCATATCCCATGGCCGAACCCGGAGGCGTTTGGCATTTGTCCGTGGCAAAGAGAACTCGTGGACGGATTGCTGGGAGCGGACTTGATTGGCTTCCACATTCAATCCCACTGCACGAACTTCCTGCAAACCGTGGATCGCACCCTGGAGTCGCGCATTGATTGGGAACACTGCACGGTCAATCGCGAAGAACACCGCACGGTGGTAAAGCCATTCCCCATCAGCGTGGAGTTTCCAGAGAGTCCCGCTCCCGCCGAGGCCGGGGAATCCATCTATACGGAGCGGGTAACACTGCTGCGGGAGCTGGGGGTCGAAGCGGCATACCTGGGCGTAGGGGTTGATCGCGTGGACTATACCAAGGGCATCCCGGAGAGATTTCTGGCCATCGAACGGCTCCTCGAAAAGTATCCGATTTATCGGGAGAAATTTACGTTTTTGCAGATCGGAGCACCCAGCCGGACCCACATCAAGCGGTACCAGGACTTGCTGGCTGAGGTAGAGTCCGAAGCAGAGCGCATCAATTGGCGCTTCCAGACCGGCAAATGGAAGCCCATCGTCTTTATGAAACGGCAGCACACCCACCACGAAATCCAGCGCTTTTACCGGACAGCGGATCTTTGCCTGGTTACTTCTCTGCACGACGGGATGAACCTGGTGGCCAAGGAGTTTGTGGCCGCCCGTCAGGATGAACGGGGAGTACTTGTCCTGAGCCGCTTCACCGGCGCTGCCCGCGAATTACCAGACGCGCTCCTGGTGAACCCCTACGACATCGACCAGACGGCAGAAGCCCTCCGTTTTGCCCTCGAGATGGGCCCCGAAGAACGGAAGACCCGGATGCAGCGCATGCGCAAGGTGGTGAGAGAACACAACATCTATCGTTGGGCGGGCGCCTTGATCGCAGAACTCTGTGAAGTTCGGCTCGATGAAGCAGCGAACCGGCTGGAGTCGCAGTCGCGGCATGCGCCGCGTGAACTGTCAGCGGAGGCGATCCGTGTTGATGAGCCGATCGATGACTTCTCTCACGCCAGCCCCGTAGCTGCCGCGGGTGACCAGGTCGGCACGTTGTTTGAGGCTGGGTAAGGCATTGGCCACGGCCACTGAGCCTCCGCAGGAGCCCAGGAATTCATGATCGTTCTCCGCATCGCCGATTCCCACAACGCTCTGGCTCGAAAGCCCCAGATCAGACAACGCGGCGGAAAGGCCAGTACTCTTATCGATCCCGCGGGGCAAGATCATTATCGATTCTTTGTTAAAGATGATTTGCAGGCTAAGGTTCAGATCCCGGATCGCCAGAAGGGCGGCTGCATCATGAGGTCTCACCGTTGCCACAATACACTTTCCCACGGAAAGCGGCACTCCCTGCCGGCGCAGATTGGCCACGAGTTTGGCGGAGGCGGCCGGGCACAAGAGTCTCTCCTCGCGCGTTGCCGGGTTGTGAAGCAAAGCGCCATTCTCGGCGACGATCCAATCGAAAAGATGGAAGCTCGAAAATACGGCGCGCAAGCTGGGAAGTTCGCGGCCAGTGACCAAGATCACCTTTCGTCCCGATTGCCGCGCCCGTTTCAGCCCAGCCAGAGTGTCCCGGCCGACGTGGCCATTGCGGGCCAGAGTCCCATCGTAGTCCGAGGCTATCGCCCGAAAACGCATTGTTTCTCCAGTTCATACGATGATAATGCGAATCCTGCTGCGAGACTCGGAGAACTGCAGGATCGAGCAATACTACTCAGTGAGGAGGAAGCGGCTTGCCATTAGAGCAAGACGAGCTTTGGTATAAACGCGCGATCATCTACCAGGTCCACGTTCGCACGTTCTACGACAGCAACGGAGATGGTGTTGGCGACTTCCAGGGGCTCGATCAAAAGCTGGACTACCTGGTGGAACTAGGGATCAACACAATCTGGCTGATGCCATTTTTCCCGTCACCCCTGCGCGATGACGGCTACGACATCGCGGATTACAACTCAGTCCATTCCAGCTATGGAACCCTGGAGGATTTCAGGGCGTTCTTGGGCTCGGCTCACAAGCATCAGATACGGGTCATCATCGAAATGGTGTTGAATCACACATCGGATCAGCACCCCTGGTTTCAGGAGTCTCGAAGTTCACAAGAAAACCCTCGCCGGGATTGGTATGTCTGGAGTAATACTGACACCCGGTATCAGGAAACACGGATCATTTTTCTCGACACTGAGATGTCCAATTGGGCGTGGGATCCGGTTTCGAAATCTCATTATTGGCATCGTTTCTTTAGCCACCAGCCTGACCTTAATTATGACAATCCTGCGGTGCGCGAAGAAATGTGGAATGTCATGAAGTTCTGGCTGGAACTGGGGGTTGACGGCTTCCGGCTCGATGCGGTTCCGTACCTGGTGGAACGTGAAGGGACGAATTGTGAAAATCTGCCCGAGACCCACGCAATCATAAAAGAGTTGCGGCGAAAACTCGATGAACAGTTTCCCGGCAAGATGCTTCTGGCGGAAGCCAATCAATGGCCTGTGGATCTTCGGCCATATTTCGCCGACGGGGATGAATTTCACATGGCATTTCATTTCCCCCTGATGCCCAGGATG
>JBEKRY010000050.1:0-23105 GCA_049517555.1 Candidatus Sulfotelmatobacter sp.
CCCTCCGGGACCTCTTGCGTCGCTGCGCTCGCTCTTTCGATACTGCCACGGCCGCAGGTCCCGGAGAGCCTGCCCTGAGCGATCGAGTGAAGCGAGGAGTCGAATGGGGACCGTCTGACAATAGCCCGGCGTTTTTAACGCCGGGTTGCGTGCGCGCAATGGAACCGCGTCCCGGAGGGACGCCTGAATCATCCCCACACATATTGCGGGTCATATTCAACGCCATGCTTCTTCAAGAACGCCAAGAATTCTTCCTCGAAACTGCGCTTGCGATGATGCTCGGCCTGGGATTTGATGTAGGCGATCGTGTGGTTCTTCTGCGAAATTCCGACGGTGAATGCGCCGTATCCTTCCTGCCACGCGAAATTGCGCGCATGCTTCTCGTTCATCCAATGCGATGACGAACCTTTCACGAGTTGCATGGCCTTGGCAAGGGGCATGGTCGCGGGCAACGACAACAGAATATGAATGTGATTCTCCGTGCCGCCCGCGATCAGAGCTTTGAATCCGTTCTTGCGGGCGATGCCGCCGAGGAAGGACCAGAGATCATTTTGGATTTCCGGCGGGATGAGGTTGCGTCGGTTTTTCGTTGAGAATACGCAATGGACGAGATTCGAAACGTAGGTATGCGACACGTTGGAAGCGTAGAACAGCCCGCAGATCGTGAAGAGAAATAATCGTTCGGGAGGGGGAGCGTTGTCCCAAATCGGGATGTGATTCAGGCGTGCCTACGGCACGCGGTTCGTTCTCTCCTGCTTACCCGGCGTTGAAACGCCGGGCTATTATCAATCGTCCCTACGGGACGCGCGGCCCCTGCCACATTGGGATTTTCAGGGCAGATCGCTCTCTCCGCCTGAAAAGCGGGTCCGCTCGGGATGACTCCGGGCTTGAATGTTCAGGACTGAGCCACCACCAACTTTTTGGTACTGTTACAGTTTGCCGCGAATAACAGTACCAACTTTTTGCTTGACTGAGGAATTCAGGGGACTAGACTTTAGATAGCCACTGGTGTGTGGCGATGCCTCCACGGACTTTGTCCGGTGGGGGCTTTTTGTTGGGCGGGAAATTGGTGGTGGGTCTTTGACAATTCGGGGGTGAGCGACTGCCCTGCTCTTCGACTGGTGCGGAGGGTGGGGAGGGCGGAGCTTTGGGGAAGTTAGGAGCAGTGGGCAGTGGGCAGTGGTTAGTGGCTAGGGGTCAGGGTTTTGGGAGAAGAATGGAGAGAACATGGATTGGTTGATGGGGGATATTTGGGCGGTGGCGGATCCGGAGTTTGCGGGGGCGGAGGATGGTGAAGGTAAGAAGGGGCACGGGTACAGCGGGGGGAGGATGGGGCTGCCGCCGAAGCGGCGGGGAGAGTTAGCGGAGCTGGCGTTTGTGTGGAAGGCGATGCGGCTGGGGTACATGGTGTCGAAGCCGTGGGGGGACAGCGATCGCTATGACTTTATCGTGGATGCGAAGGGATGGCTGTCGCGGGTGCAGGTGAGGTCCACGGAGTGTCGGCTGGGGCCGCGAGGATATGCGGTGCATGCGTCGGTGTATGTGGGTGAGAAGATCGTCGGGCTGACGGCGGATGATATTGATGTGCTCGTGGCGTATATCGTCCCGCTGGATGTTTGGTATGTGGTGCCGGTGAAGGCGTTCGCTCCCAGGAAGAATTTGTGGTTCTATCCGGAGGGGAGTAAGAAGGGATCGATGTTTGAAGAGTTTCGCGAGGCTTGGGGAGTGATGGAGGGCGAGGAGTGAGGGTTCGGTTTGTGGAGGGGGTCCCACGCCTCGCAACGGCGGGGAGGTGTGGGGCATCTATTCCCGATCAAACACAAAGATGCTCTTGGGCCTGTTTTGACCCGGCAGCCTCACGGTCATCGTCAAGGTTTTGAGATCTGGAGAAACCTCGAGCTGCCGGGTGGCCGTGATTTTGCCTCTCCACTTGTCTGAGATTTCCAGACTGCGCTCGTTCACGCGGCGGCCCGAAGATCCCGCGCTCGCTTCCCCGCGCTGAGCGGGGTCCGGATAATCGTTCCCATCGAACTTCATCTTCTTGGTCATTTCTGCGTCGCGACCGTTAAATGACAGGCCGTCACCCTCGTAGGGATCGATCTGCAGCTCGATCCCGGCCTTGACCTTCTCGCTATCGCTGTCCCATGTTCCGACGAAACCGGAGCTCCCTGCGGTCCGCTCGTACACGTAGGGCAAGAAGAGCGACTTCGAGCCGTCGAGTGCATATTCCGTATAGGCGTCATTGAGCGTCTTGCCGTCTTCGGAAAGCGTCCAGTACCCCGTGAGGAGGATGCGGCCCTCCTGCTTGCGAATGACCACCCAGCTGTTCGGTCCCTTCACCGTGATCGACAGGGTTGTTCCGCCCAGAGCTGGCTGGTCAGTCCCATCAGCAACAATTGTGTCGACTGCGCCGGGGGCAAAGGTGATGGCGTATCGATTTGCGCCACCCGCGCCCGCGACCTCAACCTTCATTTCGTCGTTGAGTTTGCTCTTGGACGGGTCCACCTTCCATTTGCCCACGAAGGGATCGTTCGCAGCCCACACCGAGGTCGTAATCAGACAAGCAACCAGCAGCAACCGAAAAGAATGCCTAAACATTGAGTCCTCCTCAAACCCAATTCGGTTCTAGGGTCTGGCCCACCTTTTCACTCGAGGTTTGTATCATAACGAACTTCGCGACTCTCAACGAAGGCAGGATAAGGATTCTTGGCCGATCAGCTCTGATTATCGCTCCAATGAGGGCGAGATTCGAGTGGCGTAGGGGCATCGCTTGCCATTGTGGCCGGTGGAGTCGTGTTCCCGCACCAGAGCAATCGCAAAGCGCTCAGCCCGCGCGGCCGCAGTGGTTTGCTCGGACGTAAGGCCTGGCCTCATTGCGAGGCTGCGAATGTCTGACAGATGTTGCTCTAGTTCGTCCTTGGTGCGGCATTCCATTTATTCTGATTCCTCTTCAACAAAAAAACATTACCGGTTCAGTTCGTCCCATTTATCTTTTGGTAGAGCCTGTCTCACGCTTTCGATCTTTTGAAAACCGTCCTTCAACACGGTCGTTTTTGCGTTTTCCCGCGTGACCGAGATGGGCGTGAGCAGGATTGCCTTCGTCGTTTGGGCGCCGTTGGGCACGGTTATGATCGTGTCTACGCTGCCGTGCTTAGCCAGCGTAACTGCGGCTTCCGCCGCCGTCTGGGCTTCGCCGGCGAGAGGTTTGTAGACGGTCATGAGCTGAGTGCCGTCGAACAGATGCGCCACGGCGGTAAGATCCGCGTCTTGTCCTGTGACCAATACTTTCCCGGACAGATGGTTATCTTCGAGAGCCTGGATGGCGCCGCCGGCGGTGCCGTCATTCGAGGCCAGGATTGCGGTCAGAGGAGCTTTTACATCGTGCTGGGCCAGATCCTGCAACGCCTGCGTAGTCAGAACGTAGGCTTGGGTGGGGCTCCACTCGGGCACCCAGATGTCGGCGAGGATTTTGATGTCGCCACGGTCGATGAAAGGCTGCAGCACTTTCATTTGACCGGCGCGAACCACCTTGGAGTTTGGATCGAGCGGCGAACCGCCCAGCAGAATGTAATTGCCAGTGGGCGCGTGCTCGGTTAAACATTCCGCTTGCAGCACGCCCACGGCAAACAGATCGAAGCCTATATAAAGATCGACCTGCGGGTTGGGGACGAGGCGATCGTAGCTGATGACGGGAACATGCCTGGCGTGGGCGGCGTCCACGATGCGGCTGGCCTTTGCGGAATTGTGCGGAAGCAGCACGAGCACATCGATGCCCGTGTTCAACAGATCTTTGACTTGCTCGAACTGCAGGTCGTCGTCGCCATCGGCTGAGCGGGTGATGGTTTGCGCGCCGAGTTGCTGAGCGCGCAGTTGGAATTCGTCCAGATCGGTCTGCCAGCGCTCGCCCTTGGTGGCCTCGAGGGAGAATCCAATCTTGATTTCAGGTTTTTGCTGCGCAAAAGGTTGTGGCGGGGCTTGTGCCTGCTGTTCCTGTCCCCAGCAAGAAACTGTCCCGACGAAGATGAGCAGACAACAGACTTTCGACCACCGAACCCACATAGAGTTCTCCAAGCCAGGGGCTCTGTCCGCAATGAGGATTAAAGGCCCGCAGCATAACATCTTCTGACTGATGTTAGGGACAGCCATACTCAGGATCAATTTACTTTCGTAACGAGTGCCGGTTGACGCAACAGGGTGGGATGGTCTTGAGGGTGCCTCATCTGCCTGAACAGCGTTTTTGATAGGGTTCGGAGGATCGAAAGTCAAAAGCCCCATCCTCTTTCGCACAGAACGCGAAAGAAGGATGGGGGACCCGCAGGGTTGCAATGAAACACCCGCGCGGACGTTGACTTTGCGGCCGGGTTAGTTGGGCAGGAGTACGGTGTCGACGACCTGGATGACGCCGTTCGATTGAAACACGTTGGCGATGGTCACGGTCGACATGCCGCCCTTTTCGTCTTTCAGGACGATGTTCGATCCCTGCATCATGGCGATGAGCGTGCCGCCGCTGACGGTCTTCAGGGTTGCTTGCCCGTGTCCGGCGCGGATTTCTTTCTTCAGTTCCGAGGAACTGAGGCGTCCGGCGACCACGTGATAGGTGAGAATTTTGGTGAGCATGTCTTTGTTTTCCGGCTTCAGGAGCGTTTCGACCGTACCGGCGGGCAGCTTGGCGAAGGCCTCGTTGGTGGGAGCAAAGACGGTGAACGGTCCGGGACCTTTCAGGGTGTCGACCAGGCCGGCGGCTTTTACGGCGGCGACCAGCGTGGTGTGGTCGGCGGAGTTGACCGCGTTGTCGATGATGTCCTTGGTGGGATACATGGGCTGTCCGCCGACGACGGGAGTTTTATCGGCCGCGAAGGCGGTGCAGGCGATGGCGACGATGGTGAACAACAGGACTGCTGATTTGCGCTTCATAGGTGTCTCCTTAAGTTTGAACTGAATTGGTGTTACTGATTTCGACCCGAGCTGATTGATCGTGATCCGCTTTCATAGATAGATACGCGGCTGGAGGGAGATCGGATTGGTGACCAGCGCTGTGACTCGGATTGGAGGTCAAAATTCCCACCCTCTTTCGCAAAGAACGCGAAAGAAGGATGGGGCACCCGCTTTTCGGTGAGGAGCGAGGGCGCATGCTATAGTGCGACTTCGGCATGGGATCATTTCTCTTCTTCGCGTTTTCGTGGTGGTCGATTGCGCTGCGGATTGTGGCCATTGTCCACTTCATCCGGCGGCGGCCGAACTTCTTTTGGCTCTGGGTGATTCTGTTTTCCTGGATCGGAGCGCTGGTTTATATCGTCGTGGAAGTGATTCCGGACGCGGGGCTGCTGCGGAGTTCGTTTCAAGTTTTCCCGCGGCGGCGGCGAATTCAGGAACTGCAACGCATTGTTCTCGACAATCCTGCGGCGGGAAATTATGAAGAACTGGGGCTGTTGTATATCGACGACGGAAACTTTGCGCAGGCCCGCGCGGCTTACGACAAGGCCATTGCAGCGCGAGCGGATTCGGTGGACGCGTTCTATCGGCGTGGCGTGGCCGAAGTCGAACTCGGCGACTTCGCGGCCGCGGTGCCTGATCTGGAGCGGGCGGTCAGGGCCGACGCTGACTATGATTTTCATCGCGCCAAGGGATTGCTGGGCTGGGCCTACGCGCAGACTGGGCAGAACGAGAAGGCGGATGCGATGTTTCGCGAGGCGACGCGGATATCGACCATCTCCGAGACTTATTACTACTATGCGCTGTTCCTGCAGTCGCAAGGCCGAACCGCCGAGGCGCGGGAGTGGGCGCGGAAGATTCTCGACAAGCGGCCGACCATGCCGGGATATCTGCGGCGGCGGGAGCGGCCGTGGTTTCGCAAGGCGGACGCGCTTCTGGCGAAACTGCCGGCATGACGTCGGACCATCGGGAGCTCGGCGGGTGCGAATATTCCCGGAGCACGGTGCGCGCCGCGCCTTAACCTGACGGGAGGTGAGTATGGTAACTGCATCGATTCCGAGCGACAGGCGGCGAGCGCGGATCGCGATCGTCGAAGAACATGTCCGACTGGAGAACGCGCATGACCTGGCAGGAGTTCTCGGTACCTTCGGCGATACCGCGCAGTACGATGATGAAGCCTGGGGGGAACACCACAGGGGCCGCGACGGGGTTCGTGAATTCTATGAGCAACTGATGAAGGCGTTGCCTGACCTGAAAATCGAAATTCAGCGCCAACACGTTACCGACGACAGCATTCTGCTGGAAGTCATCATCCGCGGTACCCATCTCGGCGATTGGCGCGGTCTCCCAGCGACGGGCAGAAGGGTCGAGTTCCCGCTTTGTGGGGTGTACACGTTTAACGCCGACGATAGCCTCGCCGGAGAGAGAATCTACTACGATCGAGCAACAGTCCTCCGGCAGGTCGGTGTCTTTCATGAACCCGAGACCATGCTAGGCCGGATCGGAGCGATCGCGGGTCATCCTGTTACGATTGCGCGTGCACTCGGAAGGAAGCTCGGAGGCCGGTGACAGAGTCCGCGGCCAGAGCGGCCTGCGCGCGGATAGATGCTAAAATAGGTAGTGACGATTTCCTCATCTTCCATCCGGCTGTTGGCGACCGATATCGACGGCACGCTGCTCAATCCACAATTCCAGGTGTCCGCGGGCGATCTGATGGCGCTGCGGCGGGCGCATGCGGCGGGGATTGAGATTGTTCTGGTGACGGGGCGGCGGCATACATTTGCCCTGCCCATCGCCAAACAACTGGGTTTCGATTTGTGGCTCATCAGCTCGAATGGGGCGGTCACGCGATCGCTGGCGGGGGAGACGTTTCATCGCGACATGATGCCAGCGGCGACTTGCCGGAAGCTGGTGGGGGCGATGCAAGAATTCCGCGGCAACACCGTTCTTACTTTTGACACCGAAGTGAAGGGTGCGATTGTGATTGAACATCTGGATGAGATCGGGGCGAGCATCCGGCGCTGGCTGGAAAAGAATATGGAGTACATCGAATTTGTGGTGCCGATTGAAAACGCTCTGGTGAGCGATCCGGTGCAGGCGATGTTTTGCGGGACCATGACGCGGATGGGCCACGCGCTGCAGGCGCTCGACCGCGCGGGTTTGGATGGAACTGTTACGGTGTTGCGCACCGAGTATCCGGAGCGGGATTTGTCGATGATCGACGTGCTGAATGCCGGGTGCTCGAAGGGCCATGCGCTGGAGCGGTGGGCTGGGCATCGCGGGCTCCGGCGCGAACAGGTCATGGCCATCGGTGACAACCACAATGACGTGGAGATGCTTGAGTTTGCGGGGCATCCGGTTATCATGGGGAATGCCTGCGAGGAGCTGCGGGGACGCGGCTGGACGGTGACTCGCGGGAATGATGATTGCGGGATTGCGGCGGCGCTGGAAACGGTGATCGTTAGTTAGTGGCTAGTGGTCGGTGGTCAGTATGCGGATGAGGGCTTTTAAACTCGTTTTTTGGATCGTGTTCGCGACGCTGCCTTGCTTTGGCGGCGAAGTGGCGGTGCTACGGAATGGGTTTTCCATCCGGCATGAACGGCGGGAAGTGATTGGCGAGACTACGCGGCTGTATGTGACCGCGGACGGATCGAGCTTTGTGGATGTGGCCACGGCTGAGATTGAACATTTTGAGGCTGCGCCCGATTTGCCGGCGTCCGATTCTGGGCTTCCGGCTTCCGGAACACAAGCAAAATCCCCACTTCTCGCAAACTACGCGAGAAATGGGGCACCCGCCGCGTCGATGTTTTCTGGAACACGTTCGGTGGATTTGAATGACGTGGTCAATTCGGCTAGCGGTCGGTATCGGCTGGATCCGGACCTGGTGAACAGCGTGATTAAGGCGGAGAGCGGATTCAATGTGCGGGCGGTGTCTCCGAAAGGCGCGCAAGGACTGATGCAGTTGATGCCGGGCACGGCGGCGCAGCTGGGGGTGCCGAATGCGTTCGACGCACAGGCGAACGTAGAAGGCGGCACGAAATATCTGCGGGAACTGCTGGAACGTTATGACTTCGATCTGGTGAAGGCGCTGGCGGCCTACAATGCTGGACCGCAACGGGTAGAACAGTTTGGCGGCGTGCCACCGTATTACGAGACGCGGGCGTATGTGGCGCGGGTGGTGAGGGATTTCAATCAGAAGAAGGCGGCGCAGGAGAAAGCGGCCGCCAGGACTTCGAAAAAGACGAGCGTCGCGGAGCACGCCAACGCCAAGAGCCAGGGATCGGCGGGGAAATCGCAGCATCCCACGGTCGCGGAGGCGAACGCGAGCCCGGTACGTTAGCTTAAAGAACTGCCTGACATTCCTGGCATAGGCATTTCACGAGTTTGACCCCTGTTGCCTGCTCATTTACCTTTGGACTGCCGTTTCCCCTCTGCCGGTCGCGAGGGCTGCGGCGCAGATCTTCCCCTTCATGGATAAAAAGCGCATTCTGGCCAGCGTCGTCGTGTTCCTTATTCTGGCCGTTCTGGTTTACCTGCAATTTCGCGAATGGCGAACTTTCGATTGGGGCAGGTTTCGCACCCTGAGCGAGCACATCCAATGGCTGCATGTGCTTCACGCCATAGCCTGGATATATTTCGGATACGTGCTGAGGGCTGTCCGCTGGAAGATTTTTCTGCTGCCCGTTCGCCCTAAGGCTTCATATACTGGACTAATAGCACCGACCATAATCGGATTTACCGGGCTAGCTTTGCTCGGGCGTCCAGGCGAACTCATTCGCCCTTATCTCATCGCTAAGCGTGAGAATCTCCCGTTTTCCTCACAGATGGGTGTATGGGCAATCGAGCGAATATTTGATATCGGCGCCTTTACAATCTTGATGGCTCTGGCTATTTTCTTCCTCCCCGACGCAATGATGTCGATTCCGCACCCCGAGTATTACCACAAGTTCCGGATCGGCGGATTCTTGCTCATGGGTCTCGTGGCGGGGCTAGTCGGAGCTGCTGTGATCATCGGCCAAAGCGGCGAAGCAATCGCGAGCTGGGTGGAAAAGCGCTTTGCACACTCACCCGCGAACCTAGGGCACCGGATAGCAGAAAGGGTCCGCGAGTTCGGCGCAGGATTGCGTATCGTTCACGGCCCGATTTCCTTGACGCTGTCCATCCTCGTTTCATTGGCGATGTGGTTCGTCATCGCCGTCGCCTATCAGGAGGTCACGCATGCTTATGGAACAGCCGCCCTCGATATCTCACGGCCACAAGTGCTGCTCTTGATGGGAGCCAGTATCTTTGGATCTATGCTTCAGTTGCCCGGCGTCGGTGGGGGCTCGCAAGTGGCAACGATCGCAGCGCTCACCAGAATCTTCGATGTGGGGGCCGAAAGTGCGGCAAGTTGCGCAATCCTGCTGTGGCTGGTGACGTTTGCCTCGGTGGTACCGGTAGGCCTGATACTGGCGCATCGCGAGCGCTTGTCGTTGCGGAAGTTGTCGGTCGAGAGTCACCAGGCCGAGGACGCGGACTCAGGAAAACCACCGTCCCTGTGAAGGACGGATGGCTGGCCGCGCAACGTTTGGCACTTCTGAAGAACGATGGTGGCCCCGGGCAGAGTCGAACTGCCGACCTTCGGTTTAGGAAACCGCTGCTCTATCCATCTGAGCTACGGGGCCATGTGCGAAATCGCCCCATTATCTCACGTCGATTTATCCACACAAGCATGGCGGGAGGTGCCGTAGTGTGCAGTTTGGCTTTCGCGCCAGGCCGGAGAATCGGGAGATCCCTCTCTTCGCCTGAAAGACGGCTCCGCTCGGGATGACTTGCCATAAAAAACGATTCCGATGAATTACGGTTTCGAAGCTAACTCATCCAGGGCGAGATTGAGCTCGAAGACGTTCACTCGCGGCTCACCGAGCAGGCCTAGATCTCGTTGATCGGTATGTTTCTGGATCAAGTCGCGAATGGTGGCTTCGGGCAGGGCGCGTTCGTGGGCTACGCGCGGGATTTGAAACTCCGCGGCGGCCGGGGAAATTTCGGGGTCGAGGCCGGATGCGGACGTGGTGAGGAGATCGACGGGAATCGGTTGCGAGGGATTTTCGTCGTGTAAAGTTTTGGCGTCGGCCTGAATGCGGTCGATGAGTTTCTGGTTGGTGGGGCCGAGGTTGGTGCCGCCGGAGTTGGCGGCGTCGTATCCGTTGCCGGCGGCGGAGGGACGGGGATGAAAATACTTCGCCCCGGTGAAAGGCTGCGCGATGATGCGCGAGCCGATGGCCTCTCCGTTGCGATAGCGAATCTGGCCGTTCGCCTTGTCTTTGAATAAAACCTGCGCCAGGACGGTGATCAGCAGCGGATAAAGCACGCCCAGCAGAATCGTCGTGGCGATGGTCATGAGGAATGCGGTGATGAGGTGTTTTTTCATAGGAGTAGAAATCGCAATTGGAATCCTCAGGCCAGATGCGCCGCCGTGATCAGCATGTCGATGAGCTTGATACCTACGAAGGGCGCGATCAATCCGCCGACGCCGTAGATGAGAAGATTGCGGCGCAGCAGGGCCTCGGCGTTCATGGCGCGGTACTTCACGCCGCGCAGTGCGAGCGGGATGAGCGCAATGATGATCAGGGCATTAAAGATGACTGCCGAAAGCACCGCCGATTGCGGCGTTTTTAGATGCATGATGTTCAGAGCGTTCAGCACCGGAAAAGTGACGGCGAACATGGCGGGAATGATGGCGAAATATTTTGCAACATCGTTCGCTATCGAGAAAGTGGTGAGCGCGCCTCGCGTCATCAACAACTGTTTGCCGATTTCTACAACCTCGATGAGCTTGGTGGGATTGGAATCGAGGTCGACCATGTTTCCGGCTTCCTTGGCGGCCTGCGTGCCGGTGTTCATGGCGACGCCTACGTCAGCCTGAGCCAGAGCGGGAGCGTCGTTCGTGCCATCGCCGGTCATGGCGACGAGTTTGCCGCCGGCCTGCTCGCTGCGGATCAGCTTCAATTTATCTTCCGGCGTGGCTTGCGCGAGAAAGTCGTCGACCCCGGCCTCGCGGGCGATGGCCGCCGCGGTGAGCGGATTGTCGCCAGTGATCATGACCGTGCGAATGCCCATGGAGCGCAGCTGCGCGAAGCGGTCGCGGATTCCTCCCTTGACTACGTCTTTGAGGTGAATCACGCCCATGGCGCGACGGTTTTCCGAAACTACGAGCGGCGTGCCGCCGGAAGATGCGATGCGTTCGACCGAAGCGCGCACTTCCGCGGGCATGGAGCCGTTATTCTGTTCGAGGTAATTCGCAATGGATTCGGCGGCGCCTTTGCGGATTTGGCGGCCATCGAGGTTGACGCCGGACATGCGCGTTTGCGCGGTGAATGGGATGAATTCGGCTTCGTGGGCAGCGAATTCGCGGCCGCGCAGTTGGTATTTTTCCTTGGCCAACACAACGATGGAGCGGCCTTCGGGAGTTTCGTCGGCGAGCGACGAGAGTTGCGCGGCATCGGCCATTTCGGCAGGAGTGACACCGGGCGCTGGGATGAATTCGGTGGCTTGGCGATTGCCGAAAGTGATTGTGCCAGTTTTGTCGAGCAGCAACGTATTCACGTCGCCGGCCGCCTCGACTGCACGCCCGGACATTGCGAGAACATTGTGCTGGACCAGGCGGTCCATGCCGGCGATGCCGATCGCTGACAACAGGCCACCGATAGTGGTGGGAATCAGGCAGACCAGCAAGGAGACGAGGACGAAAACGGTTTGCGGCGATCCGGAGTAGATTGCGAAGGGCTGGAGCGTGACCACGGCAAGTAAGAAAATAATCGTCAGCCCCGCGAGCAGGATGTTGAGAGCGATTTCGTTGGGAGTCTTCTGGCGTGAGGCGCCTTCGACCAGCGCGATCATGCGGTCGAGAAAAGTCTCGCCGGGGTTTGAAGTGATTTTCACTTTGATGTAATCGCTAAGCACGCGCGTTCCGCCGGTCACCGCCGAGCGGTCGCCACCCGCTTCGCGAATCACGGGCGCGGATTCGCCGGTAATGGCGGACTCGTCGACGGAAGCGACTCCTTCGACGATTTCACCGTCGCCGGGAATGAGTTCGCCGGCCGCGACGGAAACCAGATCGCCGGAGCGCAACTTGGCGCTAGGAATTTCTTCGATTTTGCCGTCGCAGGTAATGCGCTTGGCGATGGTTTCCGAGCGGGCGCGCCGCAAGGTTTCGGCCTGCGCTTTGCCGCGGCCTTCCGCCATGGCTTCGGCAAAGTTGGCAAACAAGACGGTGAACCAAAGCCATAGGGTGATTTGGAGATTAAAGCGGAATGCCTCGTGCGGGCGGAGAATTAAGAGCACGGTCGTGATCACGCTGCCGATTTCGACCACGAACATGACTGGATTGCCCATCATGTTTCGTGGGTCGAGCTTGAGCAGCGAACTCCAGGCGGCGCTGCGAACCAGATTCAGATCCCATATCGATTTGCGATGGCTGGCCATATTTTCCTAAACAGTTTCCTGAAACGTGGTCCTAAAATGTTTTCCCTACGTGCATCAGAAGGTGCTCGAGAATCGGGCCCAGGCTCAGTGCCGGGAAGAATGTGAGCGCGCCGAGAATCAGGATGACGCTGATCAGCAGCAGCGTGAACAGCGGCGTGGTGACGGGAAATGTTCCCAGCGACGGGGGCACATATTTTTTCTGTGCCAGGTTGCCGGCAATTGCCAGCATGGGGATGATCATGAAAAAGCGGCCCAGCAGCGTTGTGATGCCGGTGGCGGCGTCATACCAAGGGGTGTTGACGGTGAGTCCGCCGAAGGCGGAGCCGTTGTTTCCCGCCGATGAGGTGAAGGCGTAGAGAATCTGGCTAAGGCCGTGAGGGCCGGGATTCGAAATGCCTGCCGTGCCGAAGCCTTTGACTGTCGAGATTCCGGTGAGGGTGAGAATGATCAGCGGAAAAACCAGCGAGGTGAGCATGGCCATTTTGACGTCATAGGCTTCAATTTTCTTGCCCAAATATTCTGGAGTGCGACCCACCATGAGGCCGGCTATGAATACTGCCAGAACAACGTAGATGAGAACTCCATACATTCCCGAGCCGACGCCGCCGAAGATGACTTCGCTGAGCATGATGTTGACGAGGGGCACCATACCGCCTAGCGGCGTGAAGGAATCGTGCCAGCCGTTGATGGCGCCGCAGCTGGCGTCGGTGGTTACCGTGGCGAACAAGGCTGAGTTGGCGATGCCGAAGCGAACCTCTTTGCCTTCCATGTTGCCGCCCGGCTGCAAGGTGGTGGCGTGTTGCGCGATGGTGGCGGGATACAAGGGATTGCCTTGCGCCTCGGCCCAGTACGCGACCGTTACGCCGGCAAGAAACAAGAGAGCCATTGCCGACCACACGGCCCAGCCATGAGCGGGAGAGCCGGTCATGCGGCCCAGGGTGTAGGTGAGGCCGGCGCCGATGGCAAAAATGGAAAAGAGTTGGAAAAGATTCGTCAGGGGAGTGGGATTTTCAAACGGATGCGCGCTGTTGGCATTAAAGAATCCGCCGCCGTTCGTGCCCCATTCTTTGATGACCTCTTGAGAAGCCACCGGGCCTTGCGCGATGGTCTGCGTGGTGACGGTGTCCATCACCGCTTTGCCTGAGGCATCGACAAGGGGTTTGCCGTCCGGTCCCACGCGCTGCACTTGTTGTGGCTCGACGAGTTTTACTGTGTCATAGGGCTTCAGGTTCTGCACCACTCCCTGCGAAACCAGGAACAGCGATCCCACCACGCAGAATGGCAGCAGCACCCATAAACAGCAGCGCACGAAATCGACCCAGAAATTTCCCAGGGTCTGCATTTGACGGCGGGCAATGCCGCGAATGAAGGCGATGGCGAGTACGATGCCGGTCGCCGCCGAAGCAAAGTTGTGAAAGGCGAGGCCGGCCATTTGCGTGAAATAGCTCATGGTCGTCTCGCCGGAATAGGCCTGCCAGTTGGTGTTGGTAGTGAAGTACGCGGCGGTGTTCCAGGCCAGGTGCTGCGGCGTGACCGCCCCGAAGTGCTGCGGATTAAAAGGCAGCACGCCTTGGATTCGTTCGATCAAGTAAAGCACGAGCATCGAGACCGCGCTGAACAGCAGCATCGTGGTCGCGTATTCGGTCCAGCGCATCTCGTGGGTTTCATCCACGCCGGTGACGCGATAGAGCAGGCGCTCGATGGGCCGGAGCACGGGGTCGAGAAACGTTTTCTCGCGGGCAAACACACGCGCCATGAAGATGCCGAGCGGCTTGGTGACAGCAAAGATCAGAGCCAGAAATACCAGGATCTGCAGCCAGCCATTAAGGGTCATTTAAGAATTTCTCCGGTCAGAATTTCTCCGGCCGCAACAGGGCGTAGAACAAGTACACGGTCACGAGCGCGCTGATGACGAGCATGATGAGAGACTGAATGTCCATGACTTCTCCTACTTCGAGGTTCCTTTACTTCATGCGATCGCAGAAACGTACGTACGCCACCGAAACGGCGAAGAATACGATGGTGACAGCGATCCAAAGAATGTCCTGCATGGCCAAATCTCCCCGGTCGATTTGTGATCGCGCGCCGCTGAAATCAGAGTGCTATCCGCTGGCGTGATCTTTCTGGAACATTTTGTTTCTGAGCTGGCGGATTCATCTCGATGAGCTCTCCCTGACGCCGCGACGGTTCGAACTTTACAAAATGAACTCGTATCGTGCTGGGAGGCCAGCTGACCCACTCCTTCACCAAGGCCGCCAAGACGCACAGCAGAAACGTGACAGCGCCGATGCATGATATTGCCAGTACAACTCTCATCCGATCACCTGGCAGCTGCGGTAAAGCTTTCGACCATTGGACAACTCCGCGCGTAAGAGCGGGATCAAGAGTTCATAAAGAATTCGTAAAGGAGCTGGCCGTTTCGGATGCGATTGCGCGGCAGATCGCTTATTCCCCAGGCTCGAACCGGTATCCGACCCAAGGCTCGGTCACGATGTAGCGCGGCGAGGAGGCGTCTGGCTCCAGCTTCTTGCGGAGCTGACCGACGAAGACGCGGAGGTATTCCACTTGTTCGGTACTTTGGCCGCCCCATATAGCTCCGAGCAAAGTCCGGTGGTTGATGACCTTGCCGGGACGGCGCGCCAGAAAAACGAGAAGATCGAATTCTTTCGGAGTGAGCCGAACTTCGCCGTGACGGACAGTTACTTTGTGGGCGGCTGTGTCGATGCGGAAGTCGCCAATCTCAATCACCGCATCCACCGGTTCGCTGTCGGTGGGGACCCGGCGAAGATTTGCCCGCACTCGGGCGAGCAGTTCATTCATGCCGAACGGCTTGGTGACGTAATCATCGGCGCCGGCGTCGAGCGCTTCCACTTTCTGGCGCTCCTGGTCGCGCACCGAGAGCACCACGATCGGGACCTGCGAAACGGCGCGCACCGTCCGGCACAGTTGCACGCCGTCAATCGAGGGCATCGACAGATCTGTGATGATGAGGCTGGGCGACCAGTCTTTCATAATCTCCAGCGCCATTTCTCCGCTGTTGGCGATGCGGATGTCGTAGCCTTGCGCCGAGAGGCTGGTGCGCAGCACGCGCGTGATTTGCGGTTCGTCATCGACCACAAGAATGTGAGGGCGATCCGCCATCAGCGCGCCTCCTGAGTGACGATGTGGACATCGACCGACGGCGAGTCGCGCAAAAAACGCTGAATAGCTGAGAGATATAGGTAGCGTTGCCAGCCGGTACGAGCTGACCGGCCAAAAATAACTTGCGTGATGTGATGCTCGCGCACCAGTTGAGCGACGCCGTCGGCGATGCTTCTGCCCGTGCCACGCACCACGCGAGCTCCCAGATTCTCTGCAAAGCGAATGTTCTCAGCCAAAGTCTTTTGATCGTCCGGGCGCGTGTCGCGGCCGACGTCAACGTAAAAGACGTAGAACTCTCCGCCGATGGCCTGCGCCATACGCGAGCCGCGGGCAATGAGATATTGCGCCGCGGGATTCGAACTGACACAGACGCCAATGCGCTCGCGCACGGTGTGCGCCGGCTGGGTTGCGTCCTTGTCCAGGAAAGCGTCAAGACTGCGGTCGACCACTCCCGTGACCTGACGGAGGGCCAGTTCGCGTAACGCGATCAGGTTGCCGGGACGGAAGAAATGCGAGAGCGCGCGTTGGGCGCGGTCCACGGGATAAATATCTCCACGCTGCATGCGCTTCTGCAGCGCCTGGGGCGTGAGATCGGCAAGCACAATTTCGTCGACGCGCTGCATCACCCAGTCAGGAACCGTTTCTCGAACCTGCACACCAGTGATCTGCTGAACCGTGGGGCCGACGCTTTCGACGTGCTGGACGTTCATGGTGGAGAGCACATCGATCTTGGCCTCCAGTAACTCCATGACGTCTTCGTAGCGCTTGGCGTGCTTGCTGCCTTCGATATTGGTGTGGGCCAGTTCGTCGATCACAACCACGGCGGGTTTGCGGGCGTGGATGGCGTCCACATCCATCTCTTCGAAAATGGTGCCCTTGTATTCGAGCTTGCGAGGAGGAATGCGGTCGAGTTTGCCAGCCAGCTCCGCAGTAGCTTTGCGTCCGTGGCTCTCGACAACACCGGCGATCACGTCTTCGCCGCGGCTGGCGCGGCGAATGGCCTCGCTCAACATGGCGTAGGTTTTGCCGACGCCGGGAGCGTAGCCGAGGAAAAGTTTGAAGATTCCCCGCGGCTTTTCCGGCGAAACTTCGTTGAGCCATTCCTCGGGCGTCTTGGTCATTGGTTGATCATCACCTGGTCGCCGCAGCTATTGTCTTTGGCAGCGCGGGAATTGTCACGTCCATCGTACAATGCGGGAGTGAAAATCGGGGCTAGAACGCAGGCGGTCCGTTACTTCTCTGTGGTCGTGGCGATTGGTCTAATCACAGCAGTCGACTTCAAGCTACACGTCAATGCCACGACGGTCGCGCTAATGTTCCTGGTGACCGTACTCCTGACTTCGGCTTACTGGGGCTTGCGATACGCGGTGGTCATGGCCGTGGGCGCGACTGCCGCTTTTAATTTTTTCTTCTTGCCACCTGTCGGAACCTTTACCATCGCCGATCCTCAGAACTGGGTGGCGTTGTTTGCATTTCTGGTAACCGCACTGGTCGCCAGCAATCTGGCAGAACGCGCGCGTCGCGAGGCAGAAGGGGCGCAGCAGCGCCGCCGCGAAGTGGAGCGGCTTTTTGGTTTGAGCCAGCGGCTGCTGGCGTCGGAAAACGTGCTCGAACTACTGAACGCGTTGCCAAAGTACGTGCAGGAAACATTCTCGGTCGGCAGCGTGGTCGTGATGGCGGCGGACCACCCCACTGTGTATCGGTCCTCGCTCGATGCGACATTTGAAGAAACCGTATTGCGTTCGACGCTGTTGCGTGGAGAGCCGATCACGCAAGGTGGCGTTTCCTACGTGCCGCTCCGCCTCGGAATGCGCACGGTGGGCGCCCTGGGCGTGACGGGAGATGAGCTCTCGCGAGAAACTCTGGATGCGCTGGGAAGTCTGGCGGGGCTGGCGATTGAGCGAGCGCGTGCGCTCGAAGCGCTCAGCAAGAATCGCGCCGAGCAAGAGCACGAGCGGCTGCGAACGGCATTGCTCGATTCGGTGACGCACGAGTTCCGGACGCCGCTGACTTCTATCAAGGCCAGCATCACGACTTTATTATCGAGCGCTGCACTCGACGATCAGGGACGGCGCGAGTTGCTGACGGTGATCGACGAAGAAACCGATCGTCTGAACCGCCTGGTGGGCGAGGCGGCAGAGATGGCGCAACTTGATTCGGGGATGTTCAAACTTGATCTGCAGCCGCATCTGATTCAGGATGCGCTTAAGCCCGCGCTGGAAGACGCTAGAGCGTCGCTCGAAAAACATCCTGTGGAAGTGATCGTTGCAAAGGATTCGCCGAAGGTTCCGATGGATGTGACTCGCATTCGTGAGGTGCTCATGCATTTGCTCGAAAATGCCGGGAAGTATTCCGACGCGGGCGTGCCGATCAAAGTGACCAGTGAAGTCGCGGGCGACAAACTGGTGACTAGCGTGGCTGACCGTGGTCCGGGGATTGATTCGTTCGAGCAGTCGCTGATCTTCGAGAAGTTCTATCGCGGGCAGCACCAGCGCTACGCCGCGCCGGGAACGGGAATGGGGCTGGCGATCGCAAAGGTGATCGTGGAAGCGCATGGCGGGACGATCGGCGTGGTTAGTCAGTTGGGAAGTGGGTCAGTTTTCTCGTTCACGCTGCCGTTGGAGAAGAGTTCGCGGTCGTAAGAGAAAATCCCCACGTCTCGCACAAACCGCTAGACATGGGGCACCCGGAACGACCTGGGGGCACCTGACATTATTTCTTGATATAGAAAGCGGCTTCCTCGGGGCGTACTACGCGCGGAATCCATAGCGGGCGGCGCAGGCCGCCGGGGCCCGGAGCGGGACGCGCCAGGGCTTTCCATCTCTGGTAAACGGCGAAGGACAGATTTGTATCTACAAAAATGTCCCCATAACGATCCTCGGGGCCGGCCTTTTCCACGCGCACCATCTGATGCCAGCAGTGCATGCCGCTGATCGGGTCAGGATGAACGGGGAACGTGATGTCCTGGTGAACGCCGGCGTCGCTCCACCACACGCGCTTGGTCTCGGGATCGGGACTCTCATATGGTGAAACGCTTTCGAGCTGCCGCATCTTCCACTGGCCCTTGGCTACTTCTTTGAGATCGACCCATGCGCTCGACATGCGCTCCACCTGATCTTCTTTATTGATGCGCCAGCGGCCGAGATGATGAGAGCAGGCGACCACGCCGGGCGTCAGGCCCTCTGTAACCCAGGCGTGCAGCACGAAGTAGCCGATCTCGGTGTGAACTTTCATGAGGTCGCCGGTGCGCACGCCGGCGAGTCGCTTGGCGTCGAGCGGATTTACCCAGAGCGGATTCTTGTGCGAAATTTCGTACAGGAACTTGGCGTTGCCCGAGCGGGTGTGAATGAGGTTCGGCAAGCGGAAAATCGGCAACAGCGTGTAAACATCGCCTTTCGCTTCTTTCGGCCACTCGACCACCGGGGTGTACTTCGGATCGAAGTCTTCCTCGTGCTTCCCCAGGGAAGCGGCCTGCGCCGAGCGGTGAATGTGGCTGCGATAGTATTCGGGCAGCGTGAACTCCGGCCACTTCCAGTCGGCCATGGTCTTAGAAAATAATTCCAGCTTGCGCGACGGGGTGTTGTAGCCGACGACGGCTTTGTCCTCGACCATCACGCCCACGGGCTTGCCATTTTTCGTGACCACACCGTTCGATTCGACCTGAGAGCCGGCGAGATCGGCGGCTGCTACCGGCTTCTCGTTCTGTTTGTAAACGTCGCGCGTCACTTCGAACGCGCCGTACTTGCGCATGTACTGCAGCGGTGTCAGCCCTTCCTTCTTGGCGGTTTCGGGGAGACCGGGGACGGAGTTGTCGAAAATCCAGCCGTAGTAGTCATCGACCGTCAGCTTCTGGCCGGGGCGGTACGGCGACTCGAAATATTGGCGGACACCCATCGATCCGTCGGGATCGATCGCCCACGAGAGGTTGATCCAGAATTCATCTTCTTCCCAAACCTCGCCGGGATTGGCCTGGTAGGTGTACTCGAATTTCTCGCCGGCGCGCTCGCGCAGCACGCGACTCACGGGCTGGCGGAATCCGATCCATTTTCCGGCGTACGATTCCATGCTCATCAGGTCATGGCGTTCCGAGCTGAATCCCATGGGCAACACATAGTCGGCGAACCATGCAGTCTCGCTCCAGGTGGGCGTTAACGCGGCGTGCAGGCCGACTTTTTCTTCGTCGCGCAGCATCTCGATCCATGAGAAGCCATCGGGATAGGTCCACACCGGATTGAACACGCGCGTGAAATAAGCTGCAATGCGGCCGCGGCCTTCTTTCAGAAAGTGCGGCAGCAGAAACGACATTTCGTGCGTGCACAGCGGCCACTCCTGCGGATAAAGTAATTCGTTCCAGCGCTTCTGCGGGGGCGGAACTTTGAAAGTCTTGGGGACGAATTTATTCCACGCATTCAGATTGTGTCCGCCCTCGGTTCCGACAGACCCAGTGAGCACGTGCAGCAACATCAACGCGCGCGCCGGCTGCCACCCGCCGAGATTTCCGGAGGCGCTGCCCCGCCACAGGTGCGACGCGAAACGGCTTCCCGCGGTTGCGATCTCGCGCGCTGTTTTGACGATGACATCCGCTTTGACTCCGCTTTCTTTTTCGGCGAACTGCGGCGTGAACTTTGCGTAGTGTTTTTTCAGGGCTTCGATTAGTGCAGCAAAGCTCTGGCCTTTCGCTCGGAAGCCATCGACTACCAGTTCTTCCCAGTTGGTCCAGTTCTTTACGAACGTGGCATCGAAACGGTTTTCATCGAGGATCACCTTCGCCATCGCGAGAAGGACGGCAGCTTCTGTGCCGGGATAGGTCGGCATCCAGTAATCGGCCATGCTGGCGGTGTTCGAAAGCCGTGGGTCCATCACTGCCAGCTTTGCACCCGCCATTTTTCCGTCGATGATGCGTTGAGCATGCGGATTGAAATAGTGTCCTGACTCGAGATGCGCAGAGAGCAGAAGAATGAAGCGCGCGTTGGCGTGATCGGGCGAGGGCCGGTCGGCGTAGTGCCAAAGCAAATAACCGAGACGCGCGGACGATGAGCAAACGTTGGTGTGCGAGTTGTGCCCGTCGATGCCCCATGCCTGCAGCGTGCGCTCCATGATGAAGTCGTGCCCAGGACGCCCGACGTGGTACATGACTTCTTCGCCACGGCCTTCCTGAAGCGCTTTGCGGATGCGCGTGCCGAAAGTTTCGAGCACTTCATCCCACGAAGTGCGTTTCCACTTGCCTGCGCCACGCGCGCCGTCGCGCTTCATGGGATAGAGCACGCGGTCGGGATCGTGTATCTGATTGATGGTCGCCGGGCCTTTGGCGCAGAGGCGTCCGCGGCTTGCCGGATGCATCGGATTGCCCTCGAATTTGTCGACCTTGCCGGTTTCCTTGTCCACGTATGCCAGCATCCCGCAAGCCGATTCGCAGTTGAAGCAAATGGTGGGCACGAGGTCGTAATGCTTCTCCACGCGGCGCGGCCAGGCCTCAGGGTCGAGCTCGACCCAGTCATTCCACTTCTCTACCGGCGGGCAATATGCAAGATGGCTGCCGTCGCGTTTGAACTCATTACTCATTCAGAAACTCCAAATTCCCAACACCGGGTGCCCCATGTTTCGCGTGTTTTGCGAGACGTGGGATATCCACATACGAGTCGTTCCTGTTCAACTGTTGGGCACACTCTGCCCGGCCATGACGAAACACCACTCAAAGGCTAACAATCCCAACAGAGCGAATACAGCCGCGATGGGTTCGCCCTCCGGCACAGGTGCCCATAAGAGCAGCAAGGGCAAGATTGCGCCCAGTACGACGCTTCCAATCCAGAACCAACTCTTAAACGGACCATGCGTGATCAAGCGTGCTGCGTAAGTGGCATTATCGGTCGAATGCGGCATCATGAATTCCGCCGCCATGATCAACAGATGAGCAATCAAACTCGCTGCCAACGCGATCCTCGCGACGTCGCGCGCCGCATCCGAGCCTCCGATGGCCGCCGGGAGCAATGCCAGCACCGCCGCCCCGCACATGAGCGCCTGCACGACCAGATGCACCGGGAGCAGCGGAGTCTGCCAGAGGTCGCGGCCTTCACATTGGCCGAAAAGAAAGGCGGTGTAGACGGCGGCCATGAATCCAGCAAGCACCGTGGGCCACAACAGAATCGTCGAAACCGCGGAAAACCCAAGCACCGATGCCAGCCAGAAGAGACCGCTGAGACCGCTGTAGCCAATCAAGATGAAGGCGCCGCGCGCCAGCCACGATTTGCTCTGCGGCGTGAATACTACTCGCAAGAAGCGCGCCTTGTGTTCGAGATCCCAAACCAAAAGTACCGTCGTCAGCGCGGTGAACAATAGGGCGATGGTTGAGAGCGCAACGTCGCGCCAGCGGTCGGCGCCCAATCGGCCGAGCAGCATGGCAATGGCCGGGATGGCCAGCGCGCCGGAGCCAATCGCCTTCGTCCAGCAGTAGGCTGGAACCTGCCAGCCCCAGGGCCGCGCGTGTGAAACGTCATAGGCCGCGAGCGCATGCTTCTGCAGCAGCGGACTGTCCGGCGGATAGAGTGCGCCGCCGCCATGCACGCTCTCATTGCGCTGCGCCCACATATAAATCGATTCGTGACGCGCGGCGGTGGGGACGATTGCGCTCTCGTCGCCGTCGATGTAATAAAGCTTCGGCCGCGTTCCCTGCTCGGGCTTGCGCACGCGCACCGGCTCGCGCGCCAGCAGTTGCGCGATCTCACTATCAGCTGCGTCGAGGTCTCCGGCGATGATGGCGTGCTCGGGACAGACCACCACGCACGATGGTTCCAGCCCAACCTCGGTGCGATGGGCGCAGAAGTGACACTTCGCCGCCGTGCCTTCGTCGGGATCGATGTAAATGGAATCGTACGGGCAGGCCTGCATGCAGGCCTTGCAGCCGATACAGCGTTCGGAACTGAAATCGACGATGCCGTCTTTGCGCTGATACATTGCCGTAACCGGGCAGATGGTCACGCACGGAGGATTCTCGCAATGATTGCAGCGCGTCACCTGAAATACGCGGCGGGTGTTGGGAAAGATTCCCTTTTCCACGTACTTGACCCAAGTCCGGTTCACAGTGAGCGGAACGTGGTTCTCGGTTTTGCAGGCGACGGTGCAGGCGTGGCAGCCGATGCACTTGCGGTTATCGATGATGAATCCGTATCTCATCCGGAGCGACAAATGTGGAGCGATGGATCGTGGCGCAGTGCGGCTTGAGTATTGTAGCTGACGGTCAGGGCCTTGTTATTGACTGGCCTGAGGCTGCGCCGGTTGACCCTCACTGAGAAGCAATTTGCTGACCTGTTCGCCGACTTATGCCCGGCGACCTAAGTTACAATGCAGGGACATTTCGCGAACATCCAAACACATACAAAACTATGACTGCTGAGATCGCCACTGGGACCGCATCCGCGCTCGATGACAAGAAGATTTTTTACAACCGATTTCTGCTGATCGTGGCCGGCCTGGGCGGGCTGCTCTATGGCGTGGACGTCGGCATCATCGCCGGCGCGCTGCCGTATCTGGAAGCGACTTCGGGCCTGAACGCAGGCCAGCTTTCGATTGTT